>NZ_CP109150.1:1524447-1829337 GCF_035920365.1 Micromonospora sp. NBC_01740
GAGGGGCAGGCGCGGCGGGTGAGCAGCCCGTCGCGTTCCATCCGGTCCACCACGCGGGTGACGCCGCTCGTCGAGAGCGAGGTCTGGGCGGCGAGGTCGGTCATCCGCAACTGGTTGCCGGGTGAGCGGGCGAGTCTGGTCAGCACCTCGAACTCGACCGGTGAGAGGCCGTGCTCCTCGAACTGGGCGGCGAACCGGGCCGAGAGCCCGGCGTGCGCCTCGACGAGCAGGCCGACAGCGGTGATCCGGGGGTCGTCGAACACGTTCTGGTCCACGCGCCCATCGTAGCAGTACTTGACACGAGGAATATTGCTGTGCCTATAGTTGCTGCGACAGTCGTTGGGCTACTAAACAACTTCCCCCACGGAGGGCAGCTTCATGACCAGCAGCACCGCACCGGTTACCCGCGACTGGGACGGCCTCACCATCCCGACCGCCGGCACCTACCTGCTGGACGCCGCGCACAAGCGCGTGGGCTTCGTCGCCCGGCACATGATGGTCAGCAAGGTACGCGGTGAGTTCGCCGACGCCAGCGCCACCATCACCGTCGCCGAGGACCCGATGCAGTCCTCGGTCAGCGCCACCATCCAGGCGGCCACCATCAACACCAACCAGGCCGACCGGGACGCGCACCTGCGCAGCCCCGAGTTCCTCGACGCCGAGGCCTTCCCGACCCTGGAGTTCCGCAGCACGGCCGTGAAGTCCCGCGACGGCAACGAGTTCGTCCTCTCCGGCGACCTGACCATCAAGGGCGTCACCCGCCCGGTCGACCTGGAGGTCGAGTTCGAGGGCGTGGGCCGCAGCCCGTTCGGGCAGGACATCTTCGGCTTCTCCGCCTCCACCGAGATCGACCGTGAGGACTTCGGCCTGACCTGGAACGTCGCCCTGGAGACCGGGGGCGTGCTGGTCGGCAAGAAGATCAAGATCGAGATCGAGGGCGAGGCCGTCCGCCAGGCCTGATCCGCCGTACCGCTTCCGGGCCCGCGCCGCGTCACGGCGCGGGCCCGACGCGTGTACGTAGGGTGGAAGTCACCGACCGGGTGCGATTTGTCACGACTCATTCGCGGACCGATCTGGTGCCGGGCAGCGCCGGCTGGGTAGAGATGCCGCCGGGAGCGCGTCCGCCGACCGGAGTACGGTCGTCCCGGCCGTGGGACCGCCGCGACCTCCTCTGGTCCCGGCGATGCCGACACTCCTAACGTGGAGGGGTTCACCACGCGCTTACCGGGCCGGTACGGTCCGACTGCGCCTCGCGCCGGGAGGAAACATGGGCAGGGACGTCGAGCAGGGCGCCTTCTCCCGGGAGGACCGGGTCCGCTACCGACAGAAGGTCCGGCGGTGCCTGGACGTCTTCGCCCTGATGCTGGACGACTTCGGCTTCGACGCCGACCGGCCGATGACCGGGCTGGAGATCGAGCTGAACCTGGTCGACTCGGCGGCCGAGCCGGCGATGCGCAACGACCAGATCCTCGCCGACATCGCCGATCCGCTCTTCCAGACCGAGCTGGGCCAGTTCAACCTGGAGCTGAACGCGCCGCCCCGGCTGATCGAGGGCGACGGCTTCGCCGACTACGAGCAGGACCTGCGCGGCAGCCTCTCCCGCGCCGACGAGCGGGCCGCCAAGTCGGACGCGAAGATCGTCCTGGTCGGCATCCTGCCCACCCTCACCGAGCGTCACCTCGTCGAGGACAACCTCTCCACCAACGAGCGGTACCGGGTGCTCAACGACCAGATCGTCGGCGCCCGGGGCGAGGACATCGAGCTCGACATCCGAGGCGTCGAACGCCTCCAGACCCACACCGACTCGATCGCCCCCGAGGCCGCCTGCACCAGCCTCCAGTTCCACCTCCAGGTCGCCCCGGACAGCTTCGCCGACTACTGGAACGCCTCCCAGGCCATCGCCGGGGTGCAGGTGGCCGTCGGGGCCAACTCGCCCTTCCTCTACGGGCGGCAGCTCTGGGCGGAGACCCGCATCGCCCTGTTCGAGCAGGCCACCGACACCCGGCCGGACGAACTGAAGGCGCAGGGCGTACGACCCCGGGTCTGGTTCGGCGAACGCTGGATCACCTCGATCTTCGACCTCTTCGAGGAGAACGTCCGCTACTTCCCGCCGCTGCTGCCGATCTGCGAGGACGAGGACCCGGTCGAGGTCCTGCACGGCGGCGGCGTGCCGGAGCTGGGCGAGCTGCGCCTGCACAACGGCACCGTCTACCGGTGGAACCGGCCGGTCTACGACATCATGAACGGCCGCCCGCACCTGCGGGTGGAGAACCGGGTGCTGCCGGCCGGCCCGACCGTGGTCGACATGCTGGCCAACGCCGCCTTCTACTTCGGGCTGGCGCGCGGGCTGGCGGAGTCCGACCGGCCCATCTGGAGTCAGCTCACCTTCAGCTCCGCCGAGGAGAACTTCCACGCCGCCGCCCGGCGCGGCATGGACGCCGTCCTGCACTGGCCCCGCCTCGGCGAGGTGCCGGTGACCAAGCTGGTCCTGGACGTCCTGCTGCCCAAGGCGGCCGCCGGGCTCGACCGGTTCGGGGTGTCCCCGGCCGAACGCGACCGGCTGCTCGGCATCATCGAGCAGCGCTGCCGTACGGGCCGCAACGGCGCGGTCTGGCAGACCGAGGCGGTCTGGGCGGCCGAGCGGCACCGCGGCATGGACCGGGGCGCCGCCCTGCACCACATGGTGCAGCGCTACGCCGAGCTGCAACGCAGCAACGAGCCCGTGCACACCTGGCCCGTCGACTGACCGTCCCGGCGCCCCGAGGCGGTGACGCGCCTCAGCGGGCCGGGGTGGAGTGCGGCGGTGAGGCCCCTCAGTGGGCCGGGGTGGGAGTGGCCAACGCCGCCCGGCCGCCGGTCAGCGGGTGCGGCGGCCGGAGCGGGATCGGCGGCCGGTGGCCTGCGGTTCCGCCGGATCGTCGGCGGCCGGCACGGCCGGCTCCCCGGTCGTCGCCGACGCCAACGTGCCGTCCCCGGGGGCCGAAGCGGTCGGCTTCCCGGCCGGCGTACCGGACGCGGCCGGCTCCCCGGCTGGCGTGCCGGACGCCGCCGCGAGTCTCGCGGAGGCGGGGACCGGCGCCGGTTCACGGTCGGCGGGGAACGCTCCTCCGCCCGCCGCGACGGGCTCCCCGCCCGGCGCGCTGCCGCCCGACCCGGTGAAGGCGTCACTGTCGCCCGGCCTGGTGAAGGCGTCGCTGCCGCCCGGCCCGGTGAAGGTGTCACTGTCGCCCGACCTGGCGGAGGCGTCGCTGCCGCCCGGCGTCGTGCGGGTGTCGCTGCGGTCCGGCGTCGCCGGGGCGTCGCCGTCGGTGCCGCCGACCGGAGGGGTCTGCCGCCCCGGGTCGCCCGGGTGGTCGGCGGGCTCGCCGGTGCGTTGGCGGGGGACCCGCACCGGCCCCCGGGCCGCGGCCCGTCGGGCGGCCCGCTGGGCGAGGACGGTGACCAGGACGGCGCCGCCGACCCCGACGATCACCGCGTACGGCGCGATCAGGTGCGCCGACACCTGCTCCGGGCTGATCGCGGTCAGCCTCGGCACCGCCAGGAAGTACGCGGTCGCGACGAGCAGCGGCCCGGCCGCACCCGAGACGGCCGCCCCGACCCGGTGATCGGGGTCCCGGGCGTCCCGGCGGGCCGCGAGGGCACCGATCACCAGCGCGGAACCGAGGGACAGCAGCGCCCCCGGCCAGTAGAAGTAGTCGCGGATCCAGTACCGCCCGTCGTCGGGGCCGAGCTGCCAGATGCCGAGCTGGGCGCTGGTCAGGCCGCGCCCGGCCAGCACGCCGTCCACGACGGCGATCACGGCGAGCAGCCAGAGCCAGCCGACGGTGGCGAGCACGTTGTTCGCGGCGGCCCGCGAGCGCAGCGCCCAGGCCGCCGTCAGCACGCCGACCAGCACGCCGACCGCCGCGTAGGCGGCCGCGACGTTCCGGGGCGAACCGGTGTCGGCCACCGCCACCGCCTGCCGGGCCGGTACGGCCACCAGCAGCACGGTGATCAGTGCGCCCACCCCGGCGGCCACGGCGAGCGCGGCGGAGCCGAGGGCGCCGCCACCCGGTCCGGCCGGAGCCGCGTCGGCGGGACCGGTGTCCGGTGCCGGGGCGCGGTCGCGCAGCCGCTGCGCGCAGACCGCGCCGAAGACCGTCGAGGTGGCCGCGATCCAGGTGGCCCAGATCAGGCCCGCCACCCAGGCGGTCGCGCCGGCGGTCGCGTCCGCCGGCGCCCAGTTGATGATGCCCAGCCCGTAGCCGAAGCCCAGTTGGGCCGCGCCCGCGCCGGCAGCGACGCCGACCGCGATCGCGATCGATCCTCCCCAGCCTCGTCTGGCCATGCCGGGGAGCGTAACGTCCCGTGGTCGGCGCGGCGAGTCGTGGAGGTCCGGCCCGGGCGACCGCGATGACGCCGGCGTTGACGGGAGCGGGTACGGTCGCCGGTGATCGAGGCGGGGTGGGCGTATGACGGACGGGGACACGGGCGCGCGGGACGACGCCGGGCCGGACCGGTCGACGCTGCTGCTCAGGGGCGGGTTGGCCGTCGTGCTGCTCGCTGCCGTCGGCGCGACCGGCGGCTGGCTCCTGGCCGGCGAGGACGACCCGTCGGCCCCGCCGACGGCGGCGGAGGGTCTGCCCGCCACCAGCACGCCCGCCGCGACCCGATCGACCCCGGGCCGGTCCGCGCCGGCGGCGGCTCCCCGGACGACCGCACCGAGCCGCTCCGCCGGGCTGACGGTCCCGCCGCTCGTCGGCGAGGATTTCACGGACGCCCGCGAGGAGCTCCGCGAGAAGCGGCTGGGCTGGCGGCTCGTCTTCGGCCGTGGCACCGGGACGACCGTGGAGCGAACCTCCCCGGAGGTGGGCACCGAGGTGCAGCCCGGGCGCACCGTGACGCTCTACGTGAGCGGTCCGGCCCCGGCCGCCACCGTGCCGGACGTGGTGGGCGACGACTGCGACGACGCGGCGGACGAGCTGGTCGACGAGGGCTTCTACCCGCAGTACCGGACGGGCAAAACCGGCAAGGTCAGCCGCCAGGATCCGGCCGGCGACGGTGCGGGCCGGTGGAACGACCAGGTGTCGATCTGGTGCGGCGACGCGCCGGAGGACGACGGTTCGCCCTCCCCGACGCCGTGACGGAGCGTCCGACACGCTGATCCCGGCCGATGGCCTCCGGGACCGCTAGGTTGGCGGTCAGGGCCCGCGACGCCCGCCCGGGCCGGGAGAGGACGCGCCATGAGTGAGCGTCAGCGAGCGAATCGTCGGCACGGTGCGGTGGTGCCTCATGTCGGCACGCAGCGGAGCGGAGTGCCGGGCATGAGTGAGCGTCAGCGAGCGAATCATCGGCATGGTGCGGTGGTGCCTCAGGTCGGCACGCAGCGGAGCGGAGTGCCGGCATGAGCGACGACCGCCGGGAGCCGCCCGCCGGGGAACACGACGACCGGACCCGCCCGCTGCCTCCGTCGGGCGATCCCTCGGCCGGGCCGGAACCCGACCGTACGCAGCCGCTGCCCCGCCCCGACCGGAGCGCCCCGGACGCCGGCGACGCCACCCGGCCGATGCCCGGCGACGGCACCGCCCCGCTGGACCGTACGGCTGCCGTGCCGCCGGAGCGGTCCGGGCCGGCGGCATGGTCCGGCCGGGCGGAGGTGCGCCCCGGCGGGCCGGCCGACCAGCCGGAGGCCGAGTGGTACGCCGAGGAGCAGGACTCGCGGCGCTGGTGGCTGCCGATCCTGTGGGGCGTGATCGTGCTGCTGCTGCTCGGCCTGCTCGGCACCGGGCTGTGGCTGGCCCTCCAGTCGGCGGACGACGGTCCGAGCGGGCCGGAGCCGTCGCCGTCGCCGTCGGTGACCCGCGCGTCGCCGACCACCGCCGCGCCGACCTCGGCGGCCCCCACCAGCTCGTCGCCCTCGGCGTCCCCGACGCCCTCGGAGCCGGCCGAACTGCCGATGCCGCCGGTGGTGAACCTGCCGCTGGAGACGGCGCAGGCCATCCTGGACGACGTCGGGCTGGACCACCGGGTCGAGTACGAGACGTCGGACCGTCCGGCCGGCACGGTGATCCGCACCGAGCCGGCGGCGGGGGAGCTGGTGCCGGCGGACGAGGAGGTCACGCTGGTGGTGGCTCGCGACGCCGCCTCGCCGACCGGCGAGGTCACGCCGTCGGTCGAACCGACCGTCACCCGGTGAGCCGCCGCGTCACCACATGCGTCGTCTCGTTCCGACCATGCCGAGCCCGGCCAGCGAGATGGCCAGTCCGAAGATGCCGGACCAGAAGAGGGAACGGCGGACGTCGTCGGGTGCGGGGCGGGCGGCGTGTGCCGCACCGTCCGGGGAGCCCGTGGGAACCCCCGCCCCGGCTGCGGGTCCGGAGTCGCCCGCGGCGCCGAGCGCTTCCGGTTCCCTCGGCCCGGTCAGTGCGTACGGGGGGTCGAGGGCGTCCGGCACGTCGTCGCCGTAGGGCGGGTCCTCGTCCACCACGGTGATCTCCGGTGCCGGGACCGGGGTGGTCAGCCGTGTGGTGGACGAGAGGGCGGGATCGCGGACCACGACCACCAGTGTGGTGGCGGCGCCGATCAGCGCCAGTAGTCCGAAGGCGTAGGCGATACGGGAGCGGTGGTGCCGCCGCGCGGCGGGCTGATTGACCATGGCCATCCCAGGTTCGGGGTCCTGGACGCGCGGGGTGGAAACGTGCCGGGGTGGGCGTACCTCATCTTATGGCGACGGCATGCCCCTCGACTGCCGATCGCGCAGGTCAGCCCACCCGGACCGGGGTGCGGGCGGCGGGCCGGCGCGGCGCCCGCACGGTGTGCGGACGCGGCTCGGGGGCCGAGCGCAGGTGGCGCAGCCCCTCCCGCTGGACGAAGATCGACCGCCGGCTGACCGCGTCCCCCGATGCGTTCAACTCGTAGCCTTCGAGCCAGATCCAGCCGTCGTAGGTCGGCCAGTCCAGCACCCGGATGACCCGGAACATGATGGGCCTGAGGAACTGGACACTCGCCGCGCGAGTCACGTGCAGTACGTCACCGGAGCGGGGAAGCACATGGGCTCCTGGGAAGGGTCGGCCGGCCGAGGGGCCGGCGGTGGGGGTCGGGGGACGTCGATGGCCCGGTGGCGGGGTCGTGCCTCGTGGACCGGTGCTGCGGGCGGTGGTGGTCGGGCCGTATCCGCTGGTGGCGAACCGCCACCCGACCATCACTCGGCTACTCCGGGTACCGCTCCCGCCGCCGCAGCCAACTGGCGTGCAGCGGCGAGGTCATCAACCCGGGGCAGGTCTGGTTGTCGACTGCCGGGCGGTCCCACCGCCGCGCGTCCCGCGGTCCGTGGGGTCACCACGGCGAGGAAGCGGACGGAGACGGTGAGTAACCCGTGCCATACGGACAGAGTGCATCAGCGACGTGCTTCATGCAAGTTGCACGTCGACTTTTGCCGATACGTGAGCGGCTCGTGCAAAGCAGCGCTTGAAGCCGTTCACGTATGCCCGGCACACTGGGAGCCGGTTTCGCCCGTCGCGGCCGGCCGATGACCGGCACCACCCCACGCCGCGAACGACGCCCGCCGTACGACGGTCGCGCCCCTGGCGGGTGACGACAGTGGCGCACGGCGAGGCGGAGGTGGACCGGGTGAGGCCTGACAGGCGGTGGTTCCGACCAGCGGGCGGGGTCGTGTCGTGAGCGAGCGGCGCAGCCCCACCATCCGGCGGCGTCGCCTAGGCGCCGAACTGCGCCGGCAGCGGGAGGGGGCCGGCATCACCATAGAGGCGGTCGCCGAGCAGTTGGAGTGTTCGGCGTCGAAGGTCTCGCGGATCGAGACCGGCCACACCACCGCGACGCCACGCGACGTGCGGGACATGCTGCGGATCTACGGCGTGGTGGGTGCCGAGAGCGACGAGCTGGTGCAGATCGCCCGCGAGGCGCGGCAGAAGGGCTGGTGGCACCCCTACAGCACGGTGCTGGTCGGCGCGTACGTCGGGCTGGAGGCGGCGGCCGGTTCGATCCGGGCGTACGAGCAGCAGGTGGTGCCCGGGCTGCTGGAGACCGAGGACTACGCGGGCGCGATGATCCGGGCCGCCCGGCCCGACTTCACTCCCGAACAGGTGCAGCAACGGGTGCGTGTCCGTCTGGGCCGTCAGTCGTTGTTGACGCAGGATGATCCGGTCGATCTGTGGGTGGTGCTCGATGAAGCGGTGGTGAGCCGTCCGGTGGGCGGGGACGAGGTAATGCGTGACCAGCTGAAACACCTGGTCGAGGTGGCGGAACTGCCGAACGTGACGCTCCAGATCCTGCCTTTCGCGGTAGGGGCGCACGCCGGCATGGACGGCACCTTCACGATCCTCAGCTTCCCTGAGCCCGGTGATCCGGATGTCGTGTACGCGGAGAATGCCACGGGTGGGCTCTTCCTGGAGAAGAGTGACGAACTGCAGAAGTACAGCTTCATCTTCGATCACATCCGAGCGGCGGCCATTCGTCCTGAGGAGTCCATCGCACACATCGCGAAACTGGCAGAGGAGCCGATGTGGAAAGGGCGACCAAAAGGTTCCCCGTGGACCTGACGCAGGCGGCGTGGTTCAAGAGCTCGAAGAGCGGGCCGAACTGCGACAACTGCGTGGAGGTGGCGTACGTGACGGGGGCGGTCGGCGTGCGGGACTCGAAGGACAAGACGGGCCCGGCCCTGGTCTTCTCCCCGGGTGGCTGGCACGCCTTCGTCGCCGGCGCCAGGGGCGGTGTGTTCGACAGGGGCTGACGGGACCGGAACGTGACGGGATGCCCCCGCCCGGCAGTGGAGCCGGGCGGGGGCATCGTCGTGCCCGCGTCCGGACCGGCCGCGAAGTCGTCCCGCCGTCGGCGTCGCCACATCGGGTCCCGTGTCGTTGTACCCCTCGGCACGGCGGTGGTCGACGAGCCGCCGCCGGGATCGGCAACCGAGCGAGGCAGGCGAGACGGATGACGACGATCGGTTCGGACAACCTCACCAACGGGCCGGGCAAGCCGGAACGGTTCGGGGGCAAGTACCGGGGGGCACGGCGGGACACCGTCCTCACCGAGGTGGTGTCGACCGACACCGAGATGGGTGGCCGGGAGAGCCCGGCCGCGCCGCCGGAGCAGCCCGGTCCGCCGCTCTCCCTGCCCTCGCTGGACCCCAACCCGCTGACCGAGCCGTCGTTCCCGCCCGGCAGCTGGTCGGTGGAGCCGGCCGAGTCACTGGTCGACCATCCGCTGCTGCGCGGGCTGCTGATGGAGCTGCCGCCGAAGGGCAGCGTCCCGCCGCCCGGCTGGCTCGACCGCTGGTTCGAGGCGACCCGGGCGATCCTGGAACTGCTATACGTGCAGGGCCCCGGCCGCTCGCGGTGACGCGGGCCGTACCGGCACGGCCCGCTCCACGAGCCGGCTGTGCCGCAGGGCGTGGCGTACGCCGATGGCGGCGACGCCCAGCACGCCCAGGGTGACCGCCGGCCCGGCCACGCCGGGTCCGGAGAGCAGGTCCGGGGCGCTCGCCGCAGCCACCGCGGGCAGGATCGCCAGCCCGGTGACCTGCACCGGGAGCCCGATCAGCGGGTGCGCGGCGGAGGCCCGCAGGCCGTGCGGCGCCGGGGTGCCCGGGGCCGACGAGAGCGCGCCCGCGCCCGCCCGCAGTCGGCGTACCCGGCGCACCGTGCAGGCCGCGACCACGAGCGCGGGGGCGGCGGCGAGGGCGAGGCCGGCGGCCGCCCGGTCCGCGGGGGTCGTGCCGGCGCTGGAGAGCCCCGCGCCGAGCACGGCGGCCGTCAGGCCCAGGCCGGTCAGCGTCAGGGCGAGCACCCATCCGGTACGCCGGCGCAGGGCCCGGGCGTGGTCCAGCCGGGGCAGCCCGTCCGCGAGCCAGCCGGCGACGAGCCAGACGGCGGCCAGCGACAGCAGCACGGTCAGGTGAATCTCCATGACCGACAGCCTTGCCCGTTTTCGACGACCGTGAATCCGGGCAGGTCCCCGGTTCGTCCCGCAGCCGCCGCCCTTAGGGGGTCATCCCTCCGGTGGTATGGGGAAGTCGACATGTTTGAATTCCCGTTTGCGCCCCCCTACCCTCAGCTTGATCGGCATTCATCGATTCACTCGTCTCGAACAGTTGGACGGTCGGTGCCGGTCGGAGGGAGTAGAAGATGGGTCTTCCACGCAGGTCCGTACTCGTCGGGGTGGCCGCGCTGGCCATGGTGGCCACCGCCACGCCCGCCATGGCCGCCGAACCGGTGGGCACGATCCGCGCCGCTGGCGGCGCCACCGCCGTGGCCGACAGCTACATCGTCGTCTTCAAGGACACCTCGGTCGCCCGCAGCAGCGTCGGTGACACCGCGCAGCGGCTGGTCGGCCGGCACGGCGGCGCGGTCGCCCGCACCTACGGCGCCGCCCTGCGCGGCTTCGAGGTCCGGGTCGACGCCAGGGCCGCCGCCCGCATCGCCGCGGACCCCGCCGTGGCGTACGTCGAGCAGAACCACACGGTCTCCATCGCCGGCACCCAGACCAACCCGCCCTCCTGGGGCCTGGACCGGATCGACCAGCGCGCCCTGCCGCTGAACAGCTCCTACACGTACCCGAACACGGCGAGCAACGTGCACGCCTACATCATCGACACCGGCATCCGGTTCAGCCACAGCGACTTCGGCGGCCGGGCGGTCTCCGGCTACGACGCCGTCGACGGCGGCTCGGCCGACGACTGCAACGGGCACGGCACGCACGTCGCCGGCACCGTCGGCGGTTCGGCGTACGGCGTGGCCAAGGGCGTCCAGCTCGTCGGCGTACGCGTGCTGAACTGCCAGGGCAGCGGCACGAACGCCGGCGTCATCGGCGGCGTCGACTGGGTGACCGCCAACGCGGTCAAGCCGGCCGTGGCCAACATGAGCCTCGGCGGCGGCGCGAACGCCTCGCTCGACACCGCCGTGCGCAACTCCATCAACTCGGGCGTGAGCTACGGCCTGGCGGCCGGCAACGACTCCGGCGGCAACGCCTGCAACACCTCGCCCGCCCGGACCGCCGAGGGCATCACCGTCGGCTCCACGACCAACACCGACGCCCGGTCGTCGTTCTCCAACATCGGCACCTGCCTGGACATCTTCGCGCCCGGCTCGTCGATCACCTCGGCGTGGTACACCAACGACACCGCCACCAACACGATCAGCGGCACCTCGATGGCGACCCCGCACGTGGTCGGCGTCGCGGCCCTGGTGGCCAGCGCCAACCCGGCCTGGACGCCGCAGCAGGTCCGCGACTACCTGGTGAACAACGCCACCAGCAACGTGGTGACCAACCCGGGCACCGGCTCGCCGAACAAGCTGCTCTACGTCGTCAACGGCGACACCCCGCCGCCGACCGACGACTTCTCCGTCTCGGTCTCGCCGACGTCCGGCTCGACCGCGCCGGGCGGCTCGGTGACCGCCACGGTCGCCACCGCCACGACCAACGGCTCCGCCCAGTCGGTGAGCCTTTCGGCGAGCGGGCTGCCGTCCGGGGCGACCGCCTCGTTCAGCCCGGCCACCGTCACCTCGGGTGGTTCCTCGGCGCTGACCATCAGCACCTCGGCGAGCACGCCGGCCGGCACCTACTCGGTGACCGTGACGGGCACCGCGGCCTCGGGCAGCAGGACCGCCACCTACTCGCTGACGGTCACCGGCACCGGCGGCGGCTGCTCCGGCACCAACGGCACCGACCTCGCGATCCCGGACACGAACGTCGCGGTGAGCAGCTCGATCGTGATCGCCGGCTGCGCCCGCAACGCCTCGGCGGCCTCCACCGTCGCGGTGAACATCGTGCACACCTACCGCGGTGACGTGGTCATCGACCTGGTCGCGCCGGACGGCTCGACCTACCGGCTGAAGAACAGCAGCATCTTCGACGGCGCGGACAACATCAACGCCACCTACACGGCGAACCTGTCGAGCGAGGCGGCGAACGGCACCTGGCAGCTGCGGGTGCGCGACGTCTACTCGGGCGACACCGGCTACCTGAACACCTGGACCCTCACCCTCTGACCTGAGTGCGAGGAAGGGCCCCTTCCTATCGCGTACGCGATAGGAAGGGGCCCTTTCTGACGCTGGAGGCGGTCAGACCGAGAAGCTGGCGGGACGCTCCGTGGCCGGGGCCGGCGGCTTCGCCTTCCACAGCCCCGTCTTCTGCCCGGCGAGCCGGGTCAGGTAGGCCGGGTTGAGGATCACGTAGCGCTTCCAGAGCCGCTTGGGCTCCAGACCGAGGCGCCAGAACCACTCCAGGCCCGCCCGCTGCATCCACGGCGGGGGCTGGCGCAGCAGGCCGGCGTGGTAGTCGAAGGCCGCCCCGACCGCCATCAGCGGCATGTCCAGCAGCGGTCGCATGGCGTACGTGAAGATCTCCTGGCGCGGGCAGCCCAGCCCGACCAGCACGAGCCGGGCCCCACTGGACCGGATCCGGTCGGCGATCTCCACGTCCTCGCCCGGCTGCACCGCCCGGAACTTCGACGGCTCCACCCCGGCGATCTTCAGCGCCGGGAACATCCGCTCCAGCGCCGGGATCAGCCTGGCCAGGGTCTCCTCGGTCGACCCGTAGAGGTAGACCGGCAGCCCCTCGTCGGCGAACCGGGCGAGCACGTGCAGGGTCAGGTTCGGGCCGTAGACCCGGTCGGTCAGCCCCGCGCCGTGCAGCAGGTTGAGCGCCCAGCGCACCGGCTGGCCGTCGGGGGTGACCACGTCGAAGGAGTTCAGCCGGGCGTTGTGCGCCGGGTCGAGCACCCCGGTCATCACGCCGTGCACGGCCAGCGCCGTCAGCGCCAGCGGGCGGCGCTCCTGCGCGGCGGCCACCACCTGCTCGGTCGCCTCGGCGTAGTCGGTGGCGTCGACCAGGACCCCGAGGACGTTCCGCTTGCCCCTGCCGGTCATGCCCCCGGCACCCACTTGTCCACGTTGGCCTCGTGGATCTCGCGCATGATCATGGGCACGTCGTAGACCTGCTTCCACTCGGGGTAGTCGGCCTGGAAGGCCTCGTTCGAGCCGATCCACCACTTGTGGTCGCCGATCCGGTTGGCCTCGACGTACTCGGTGACCATCTCCTGGCCGGTGATCTGCTCGGCGAGCGCGAACGCCTCACGGTTGGAGGTGTTCGAGTGCCGGCCGCCGCCGAGGTTGTAGACCGCCGCCGAGCGCGGGTTGCGGAAGAACGCCTCGAACGCGCTGACCACGTCCGAGCTGTGGATGGCGTCGCGGACCTGCTTGCCCTGGTAGCCGAAGATCTTGTAGGTGCGGCGCTCCATGTTGGCGCGCATCACGTAGCCGAGGAAGCCGTGCAGCTCCGTCGCGGAGTGCGCCGGGCCGGTCAGCGTCCCGCCCCGGAAGCAGGCCGTCCGCATGTCGAAGTAGCGGCCGTACTCCTGCACCATGACGTCGGCCGCCACCTTGGAGGCGCCGAAGATCGAGTGCAGGCAGGCGTCGATGGACATGTCCTCGCGGATGCCCTGCTCGTACGCGTGCCCCGGCTCGATCTCCCAGCGGGTCTCCAGCTCGACCAGCGGCAGGCTGTTCGGCCGGTCCCCGTAGACCTTGTTGGTGGAGCAGTGGATGAGCGGCGCCTCGATGCAGTGCTCCCGCACGTTCTGCAGGACGTTGAGCGTGCCGGCGGCGTTCACGTCGAAGTCGGTGAACGGGTCGCGCACCGCCCAGTCGTGCGACGGCTGGGCGGCGGTGTGGATCACCACGGCGACGTCGGTGCCGTACCGCTTGAACAGCTTGGCCAGCGCGGCCCGGTCGCGGATGTCGATGCTGTGGTGCGAGTACGCGGACCCCAGCTCGTCGGTCAGCCGGCGGACGTTCCACGCGGTGGACGCCTCCGCGCCGAAGAACTCCTGCCGCATGTCGTTGTCGATGCCGACGACCTCGAGACCGAGGCCGGCGAAGTGCCGGACCGCCTCGGAGCCGATCAGACCGCCCGACCCGGTCACGAACGCGACACTCACACGCCACTCCTGGTCCATCGGAGGCAGAAACCATCGGAGCATAGCGTGACGTACGGCACGCCCCGATACGGCGCGAGGGCCCCGCATCACTGCGGAGCCCTCGCGTATTGGTGGGGAAGGGGGGAGTTGAACCCCCACGCCCTTTCGGGCACACGGACCTGAACCGTGCGCGTCTGCCATTCCGCCACTTCCCCGTGGCTTGACCTCGAACACTGTAGTCTGTGCCGGACCTGCTGTCTCCAGCAGGCCTCGGACATCCTAGCCGGTCCGTGGTCGTTGTGACGATCGGTTACCGTCCGAGGAGCGGTTACCGTTCGTGGCGGACGAAAGAGTAGCACGGCATTATCGGCCCGTCCGAACGGGCCGCCGTCAGACGGCCGAGCGGCGTGTGAGCTGCGCGCGCGCCGGCCGGATACCATCATGTCCTCGGGACCCGAGGAGGAGCCGGTGAGCGTGCTGCAACGCTTCGAGAAGCGTCTGGAAGGCCTGGTCGAGGGGGCCTTCGCCAAGGTCTTCAAAGGGGTGGTCCACCCCGTGGAGATCCTCAACGCCATGCAGCGGGAGGCCGAGGCGCACAAGGCGATCCTGGCCGGTGGGCGCACGTTGGTGCCCAACCGCTACGTGATCGATCTCTCGCCCTACGACCACAGTCGTCTGGCGCCGTACGCCGCCGCGCTGGCCCAGGAGCTGGCCCAGTCGCAGGCGGAGTTCATCGGCGAGCAGGCCTGGACGGTCTACGGCGACGTGATCGTCGAGATCGAACGCGGTGAGGGGCTGGACACCGGGATGTTCCGGGTCACCGCCGAGGTCTACACCGGCGGCGAGGTCGCCCCGGTCTCGGCGCCCGGCTACGACGCGGGCCCGCCCGCCTACCCGGCCTACGACCAGGGCGGCGGCTACGGTCCTCCGCCCGGCCACGGCGGCGGCCGCAACGTGCGGCTGGTCTCCGGCGACGGGCGCACCTACCCCCTCCAGGTGGGCTCGACCGTGATCGGCCGCGGTGACCAGGCCAATCTGCGCCTGCCCGACGTCGGGATCTCGCGGCGACACGCCCGGCTGGACTTCGACGGTGGTCAGGTCGTGCTGACCGACCTGGGGTCGACCAACGGCACCATGGTCAACGGCCAGCGGGTCTCCGCCGTCGCGCTCAATCCCGGCGACATGATCCAGCTCGGCACCACGACGCTGACCTTCCGCGTGGACGGCTGACCCGCCTTGCCGGAGCTCGTCATCACCGTCGCCCGGTTCGGGTTCCTCATCCTGCTGTGGATCTTCGTGTTCACGGTGGTCGGCGTGATCCGCCGGGACCTGTTCGCGGGCGCCCGGTCGGGCCGGCTGGTGGCCGCCCCCCGGGCCGTCGGCGCCTCGCTCGGGCAGGCGGCGAAACCGACGAAGGCGAAGCGGGGCAGGGCGGCCCACCAGCTCGTGGTAACCGCCGGCCAACTGGCCGGGACCCGGATCACCCTCGGCGAAGCGCAGATCACCATCGGCCGGGCGGAGGATTCCACCCTCGTCATCACCGACGACTACGCCTCGGCGCGGCACGCCCGTCTGGTGCCGCGCGACGGCCAGTGGTTCGTCGAGGACCTCGGCTCGACTAACGGCACGTACCTGGATCGCGCTAAGGTCACCGGACCAACCCCCGTCCCCCTCGGCGTGCCGATCCGGATCGGCCGCACTTCTCTCGAATTACGGCCATGACTCTGACCCTGCGCTATGCGGCCCACAGCGACCGCGGTCTGATCCGAGACGGTAATCAGGATTCCGTCTACGCCGGGCCGCGGCTTCTCGCCGTCGCCGACGGCATGGGCGGCATGGCCGCCGGTGACGTCGCCAGCAACATCGTCATCGGTGCCATGGCGCCGCTCGACGAGGACGTCCCAGGTGACGCCCTCGTCGACGCGCTGCGTTCGGCCGTGGGCACCGCCAACCAGCAGCTCCGCGACACCGTGGACGCCAACCCTCAGCTGGAGGGGATGGGCACCACGCTCACCGCGACCCTCTTCTCCGGCAGCAAGCTGGGCATGGTCCACATCGGTGACTCGCGGGCCTATCTCCTGCGCAACGGTGAGTTCGCGCAGATCACCAAGGACGACACGTACGTCCAGATGCTCGTCGACGAGGGCCGGATCAGCGCCGAGGAGGCGAGCAGCCACCCCCAGCGCTCGCTGCTCACCCGGGCGCTCGACGGCCGCGACATCGACCCGGAATACAGCGTCCGTCAGGTGCTCCCCGGCGACCGCTACCTGATCTGCAGCGACGGCCTCTCGGGTGTGGTCAGCGCCGACACCATCGGCGAGACGATGCGCGAATACACCGACCCGCAGCAGTGCGTGGAGCGGCTGGTGCAGCTCGCCCTGCGCGGCGGCGGCCCGGACAACATCACGGTGATCATCGCCGACGCCACCGACCAGGACATCGTCGAGGCGAGCCCGATCGTCGGCGGCGCCGCCGCCCGGGACCGGGGCATGGCGACCTCCGCCGACGTGTCCACGCCGGCCGCCCGCGCGTCCGCCCTTTCCGCGCCGCGCCCGCCCGTTCCCGAGGAACCGACGGCCGGCGCCGACGACGAGTCGGAGCGCCCGAGGCGTCGGCCGGTGCGGGCCGCCGCGATCTCGGTGGCGTTGCTGGTCCTCGTCGGCGGCGCGGTCTTCGGCGGCTGGAGCTACACCCAGCGGCAGTACTACGTCGGGGCGACCGAGAACGGCCAGGTCGCGGTGTTCCGGGGCATCCAGGGCGAGATCGCCGGGATGAACCTGTCGACCGTGCACTCCAAGAGCCCAGCGGACCTGGAGGACCTGACGCTGGCCGCCCAGGAGCAGGTCAAGCAGGGCATCCCGGCCAAGAGCGAGCCCGACGCCGAGCGTCGACTGGCCGAGCTGACCAGCGACGACCCGATGAACCCGAACCTGAAGCCGATCTGCCCGCCGAGCCCGAGTCCGAGCGCCGCGGCCGTCACCACCGTCCCGACGCCGACCTCCGTCCCGGTGTCGCCCGCTCCGACCGTCAGCGCGAGTGCGAGCGCCCCGGTCAGCGGCCGGCCGAGCACGCCGGCTGCGCCGACCACCACGCCCGACGCCCCGCCCTCCGACACCGACTCGCCGGCGCTCGACCCCGCCGCGTGCCGGTCGCCGGAGTAGGCGCGGCTCGATCCGAGGACGTTCCGTGACCGCAGCGGCCATTCCGGCATCCTCGCCCGCCACCACGGGCGAGCAGCCCGGCGTACGCCTGGCCCGGTCCCGGCGCAACGCCGAGCTGTCGTTGCTGCTGGTCGCCATGGTGCTGGTGGCCGCGTACGGGGCGATGGTCGAGGCGAAGGTGCTCGACACCGTCACGGCCGACTTCTGGATGCCGGCCGCCGCGCTCACCGCCGTGTTCCTCGGCCTGCACCTGGTGATCCGGTTCCTGGCGCCCTTCGCCGACCCGGCCCTGCTGCCGGCGGTCGCCCTGCTCAACGGGATCGGGGTCGGCTTCCTGCGCCGGATCGACCTGGGCAAGGCGGCACCGACCGAGCGGGAGGACCTGGCCATCTTCGCCGGCACGGGCGGCCGGCAGCTCGCCTGGACGCTCGTCTCGGTCATCCTCGCCGCCGGGCTGCTCACCATCATGCGGGACCACCGCTCGGTGTCGCGCTACGCGTACACGCTGGGGCTGGCCGGCATCGTGCTGGTGATGATCCCGGCGGTGCTGCCCAGCCGGTTCTCCGAGATCAACGGCGCGAAGCTGTGGATCAAGTTCGGCGACAGCTTCTCCATCCAGCCGGGCGAGTTCGCGAAGCTGGCCCTGCTGGTCTTCTTCGCCTACTACCTGGTGCGCAAGCGCGAGGTGTTGTCGCTGGCGAGCCGCCGGTTCCTCGGCATCGACTTCCCGCGCGGGCGGGACCTCGGTCCGGTGGTCGCGGTCTGGCTGGTCAGTGTCCTGGTTCTCGTCTTCGAGAAGGACCTGGGCACCTCGCTGCTCTACTTCGGCATGTTCGTGGTGACGCTCTACATCGCCACGGAACGGGTCAGCTGGCTGCTTATCGGTCTGGTGCTGTTCTTCGGCGGCGTCTACCTGGCGTACGTGCTCGGCGACGTGGTCGGCGGGCCGTTCGCCAACTTCTACCTGCGCGCGCAGATCTGGCTGGACCCGTTCGCCGACCCCTACAACGACGGCTACCAGCTCGTGCAGGGCCTGCTCGCGCTCGGCACGGGCGGCCTGTTCGGCGCGGGTCCCGGTGGCGGCCAGCCCGGCCTGCTGCCCGAGGTGCAGAACGACTTCATCTTCGCGGGCATCGGCGAGGAGATCGGCCTCTTCGGCCTCTCCGCCCTGCTCGTGGTCTACCTGCTGATCGTCGAGCGAGGGCTGCGCGCGGCGCTGGCAGTCCGGGACTCGTTCGGCAAGCTGCTGGCCGGCGGCCTTGCCTTCACTCTCGGGCTCCAGGTCTTCGTGATCGTCGGCGGGATCAGCAAGCTCATCCCGTTGACCGGGCAGACCACCCCGTTCCTCTCCGCCGGCGGTTCCTCGCTGATGGCGAACTGGCTGCTCATCGCGGCCCTGCTCCGGATCTCCGACGGTGCCCGCCGCCCCGTCGCCGGCGGTGGCGGCAAGGCGGCCCGACCGTCCGGCGGCCCGCCGGAGCAGCTGCACGGTGCCCCCACGGAGGTGATCAGGCCGTGAACGCACCCCTGCGCCGCGTCGGCGTCGTCGTCATGGTTCTCTTCGGCCTGCTCTTTGCGAACCTGAACTGGATCCAGGCCTACAAGGCCGACGAGTACCGCACCAGCGACTACAACGGTCGGGTCCAGGTCGCCGAGTACGAGCGCAAGCGCGGCAACATCGAGGCCGGCGGCACCGCCTTCGCGCTCAGCAAAGAGACCGACGGCGAGCTGAAGTTCCAGCGCAGCTACCCCGGCGGGGCCAGGTACGCCCACATCCTCGGCTACAAGCCGGTCAATCTCGCCGAGACCGGCATCGAGAAGTTCGAGAACGACTTCCTGGCCGGCACCAGCGACGCGCTGATCGCCAACCGGGTCAAGGACATGTTCACCGGTGACCAGTCCGGCGGCGGCAACGTCCTGCTGACGGTCTCCAAGGGCGCCCAGAACACCGCGTTCGAGCAGCTGCGCAACAACCGGGTCGACGCCGCCAAGGGCGCGGCGATCGCCGTCGACCCGCGTACGGGGGCGGTGCAGGCGCTGGTCTCGATGCCCAGCTTCGACCCGAACCCGCTGGTCAGCCACAGCACCAACGAGGCCACGGCCGCGTACAACAAGCTGGAGCAGGACCCGGCGGGCCCGCTGAAGAACCGGGCTCTCGGCGAGGTGCTGCCCCCGGGCTCCACCTTCAAGATCGTGGTGGCCGCCGCGGCGCTGGAAAGCGGCGTGGGTCAGCAGACGAGGATCCCGGCAGGGGCCAGCTGGACCCCGCCGACCTCGGGCACGCCGATCCGCAACGCGGCCCCGTCGATCTGCCCCGAGGACGAGGTCACCCTGATCAACGCGGTGACCGAGTCGTGCAACACGGGCTTCGCGCAGATGGGCGTCCGGCTCGGCGCCGACAAGATCAAGGAGAAGGCCCGGCAGTTCGGCTTCGAGCAGGAGGACCTCACCGTCGGCCACCTCAACGAGGCCGGCCACCCGGTGGCGGCGAGCCGGACCGGCAGCATGGAGAACGCCGACGGCGGGGCCGACCCGGCCGCGCTGGCCCAGTCCTCCATCGGGCAGCGCGACGTGCGGATGACCCCGCTCCAGGGCGCCCTGATCGCCGCGTCCGTCGCCAACGGTGGCAGCCAGATGCGGCCGTACCTGGTCCGCCAGCTGCTCGCCCCGGACCGCACCACCAGCTACTACACCGCGAAGCCCCGGGAGCTGCGGCAGCCGGTCAGCGGCCAGGTCGCCAAAGACCTGCGGGACATGATGGTCAGCGTGGTCGAGAACGGCTCCGGCACGAACGCGCAGCTCAGGGGCTACACGGTCGGCGGCAAGACCGGCACCGCCCAGTCGGCGCCCGACCGGCCCGACCACGGCTGGTTCATCGGCTTCGCCCTGGACAAGAACGGCACGCCGGTCTCGGCGGTCTGCGTGATGCTGGAGCAGGCCGGCCCCGGCGGCAGCGCCGAGGCGGCCCGGATCGCCGGGCAGATCATGCGCGCCGCCATCGCCGACCCCGGGGGCCGCTGACATGCTGAGCCCCGGGGTGCAGCTCGGCAACCGTTACCGCCTGGACGAGCGGATCGCCAGCGGTGGCATGGGTGACGTCTGGCGCGGCACCGACCAGGTGCTCGGCCGTACGGTCGCCGTCAAGAGCCTGCTCCCCGCGCTGCTCGACGACCCCGACTTCGCCGAGCGCTTCCGGGGCGAGGCCCGCACCATGGCCACGATCAACCACCCCGGCGTGGTCGACGTCTACGACTTCGGCAACGACCAGCAGATCGCCTTCCTGGTCATGGAGTACGTCGAGGGCGACGCGCTGTCGGCCACCCTGGCCCGGGTCGGCCGGCTCACCCCGGCCCGCACGATGGCGCTCGTCGCCCAGGCGGCTGACGCGCTCCACGCGGCGCACGTGAAGGGCATCGTGCACCGGGACGTGAAGCCCGGAAACCTGCTGGTCCGGCCCAACGGCACCCTGGTGCTCACCGACTTCGGCATCGCCCGGTCGGAGCTGGTCGCCCAGCTCACCGCCGCCGGCTCGGTGCTCGGCACGGCCTCGTACATCTCCCCGGAGCAGGCCACCGGCGGGGTCGCCACGCCCGCGTCCGACGTCTACGCGCTCGGTGTGGTGGCCTACCAGTGCCTCGCCGGCCGACGCCCCTTCGAGGGCGACAATCCCCTCGACATCGCCATGCGGCACGTGCGGGAGACGCCCCGTCCGCTGCCGGCGGACATTCCGCCGCAGGTCCGGGCGGTGGTCGAGCGGGCCCTGGCGAAGGACCCGGCGGCACGCTGGCCGAGCGCCGCCACGCTGGCGGGGGTCGCCCGTCAGCTCAAGGCCCAGCTCTCCCAGCAGGCCCGGGCGGCAGGTCAGCCCATCTCCGCCGCTCCGGCGTCGCCGGCCGGCCCGCCCGGCCGCGCCCAGGTGCCGCCGCCGCGTCCGCCGGTGTCGCCGCCGCACCGGCAGCCGAACGTCGCCGCGCAGCCGCCTCGTCCGCCCATGGCGGCCCACCGGCCGCCCGTGGCGAACACCCGGCCGGCCGCCGCGCCCCACCGTCCCACCTCGGTCGCGCCCGCCGCGCCCGTCCAGCACCCGCAGATGGCGCCGACGGGCTACCCGCGCGGCGCGGCGCCAGTGCCGCAGGCCCGGCCGATGCCGTACGCGGGACACGCCGTCCCGCCGGCGCACCAGCCGGGTGGGCAGCGGTCCCGGCCCGGGATGGTGTTCCTCGCCATCCTCGTGGCCGTGCTGGTCCTCGTCTGCTCCGGCGTGATTTCCTACCACCTGCGGGAAGGCACGAAGTCGAGCGCGGTCACTCCGCCGACGGTGACGTCCGGCGCGCTGTGGCCCGACGGACGCGACGATCCGACCGGAACGTCGTACCGTCGACAGGAACTGCCCCGGTCGGGCAGCGACGAGACGACGAGCGAAGGACGACAGACGCGATGACAGCGCAGGCCCGCCTGCTCGGTGGCAGGTACCAGGTCGGCGAGCTGCTCGGCTACGGCGGCATGGCCGAGGTGCACCGCGGTCGTGATCTCCGGCTCGGTCGGGACGTCGCGATCAAGATGCTCCGGACCGACCTCGCCCGGGACGCCACCTTCCAGATGCGGTTCCGCCGGGAGGCGCAGAACGCCGCGTCCCTCAACCACCCGGCGATCGTCGCCGTCTACGACACCGGCGAGGAGACCGCGCCCACCGGCGAGACGCTGCCGTTCATCGTGATGGAGTTCGTCAACGGGCGGACCCTCAAGGAGGTGCTGGGCGTCGAGGGGCGGCTCCAGCCGCGCCGGGCGCTGGAGATCTGCGCCGACATGTGTGCGGCCCTGGAGTTCAGCCACCGGCACGGCATCATCCACCGCGACATCAAGCCCGGCAACGTGATGCTCACCCAGACCGGCCAGGTCAAGGTGATGGACTTCGGCATCGCGCGGGCGCTGGCCAGCGGCGCCACCACCATGACCCAGACGAGCGCGGTCATCGGTACGGCGCAGTACCTCTCTCCCGAGCAGGCGCGCGGCGAGGCGGTCGACGCCCGCTCCGACGTCTACGCCGGCGGCTGCGTGCTCTTCGAGCTGGTCTGCGGGCATCCCCCGTTCGTCGGCGACAGCCCGGTCAGCGTGGCGTACCAGCACGTGCGGGAGACGCCTCCGACGCCGAGCGACATCAACCCGGACGTGAATCCCGCGGTCGACGCGATCGTGCTCAAGGCGCTGTCGAAGAACCCGCTCAACCGCTACCAGAGCGCCGGCGAGATGCGGGCCGACCTGCTCCGCGCGGCCGCCGGCCGCCCGGTGATGGCGACCCCGGTGCTGCCGCAGGAGGAGACGACGCAGCTCGCTCCGGCCGCCGCCGGCTACGCGGGCGCCCCCGGCGCCCCGCAGACCCGGCAGATGCCGGCCCGGGTCGGCGACCCGCGCCGTCGGAAGGCGTCCTCCTGGCTGATCGCGACGTTCGCGGCGGTGGGCGTCCTCGCGGTGATCGCCCTCGCCGCCGCCCTGCTGAGCCAGCGCGACGGCGAGGACCTGGCCACGGTCCCCACGGTGACCGGTTTGACCCAGCAGGAGGCGTTCGCCCGGATCGAGCAGGCCAACCTGGTGCCCAAGGAGGGCGACCAGGTATTCGGCACCTGCCAGAAGGGCCAGGTCGTCAACCAGGACCCGCCCGCCAACTCATCCCTGGAGGCGAACCGCGATGTCGTCGTCCGGGTCTGCGGCGGCGTGGAGATGAAGGCCATCCCGTCGGACCTCATCGGCTCCACCTACGAGGGCGCAAAGAACCGGCTGGAGGCGGCCGGCTTCAAGGTGGAAAAGAAGGAGAGGGACGACGCCGAGAAGGCGGGTATCGTCCTCGATGTGTCGCCCGGGGAGGGCAAGCAGGTCGCCGCGAAGAGCACGGTCACGCTCACCGTCTCCAGGGGCAACGTCGGCAAGGTGCCCAACGTGGTCGGCTCCAGCGAGGACGACGCCGAGGAGGAGCTGGACGAGGCGGGCTACCGGGTCGACGTCAAGCGGGGCCGCGAGGTGCCGCCGGAGGAGGCCGGCCAGGTCACTAAGCAGGACCCGCCGGCCGGGAGCAACCTCGCCAGGGGCAAGACCGTGACGATCGTGGTCACCGTGCCGCAGGCCGAGCCGACGCCCACCGACTCGGCGAGCCCGACGCCCAGCGTCACGCCGACCACCCCCGGTGACGGCGGCGGCGGAGGCTTCCCGCTGCCGACCACCCCGCCGATCCGCCTGCCCGAGCGCTGACCCCGCTCGTGAGCGCGGAGGACCCTGCTGGGCGGCACCCTGCGGACGCCGCCGGTCAGGGCCCTGTCGACGCCGCCGGGCGGCGCCCTCCGCCGATCGACGACGGCCGGCCGGCGACCGGTGCGGCGGACCGTTCGAGCCGGTGGCGACGGCGCCTGATCCGCGCGGCGATCCTGGGCCTGGTGGGGCTGCTCCTGGCCAGCCTCCCCTGGCTCTGGACGACGACCGCCGCCCGCGGCCACCTGTACGGCGAGGCCGACGCGCCCGCCGCCGACGTCGTGATCGTCCTGGGTACGGCGGTGGCGGCGGACCGCCGTCAGCCGGGTGACCGCCTCGCCGGCCGCCTGGAGACCGCCGCCGCTCTCGTGAAGAGCGGGCGGGCCCGGGTGGTCCTCGTGTCGGGCGACGGGGGCGGCACGTCCGGCGACGAGCCGGCGGCGATGACCGCCCACCTGGCCGAGCGGCTCGGCGTCGATCCTCGCCGCGTCGTGGCCGACCCGTTCGGCCTGGACACCTACGACACCTGCGCCCGGGCGCGCGACGTGTACGGCGTCGAACGGGCCCTGATCGTGACCCAGTCCTACCACCTGTCCCGCGCGGTGACGCTGTGCCGGCACCTCGGCCTCGACGTCGACGGGGTGACCGCCCGCTGTTCCGGCTGCGGACCCGTCCTGCTCGTCGGCAAGGGCGTCCGCGACTACTTCGCCAGCGGCAAGGCGGCATGGGACGCGGTCCGGGGCAGGCCGCCCGCCGTCCGCTCGCCCGTGAACTCCGGCGTGGCGGATGCGCTGACGGGCTGACCGCGCGGTGGGCGGGCGTAACAGGAAGGCCCTCTGGCATCGAGCTGAGTGACTTGCCGGGGGCGGCGATCGGATGTTCTACCATCGCCGGATGAAGGCCGGGACCGAGCGGGGCAGATCGAGATTCGACACCTGGGTGACGCCGACCCGGGTCGCCTGGCTCGGGAGCGCCGTGGTGGTGCTCCTGCTGGCCCTACCGGTCCACATCCTCGGGCCGGGGGACCACGAACAGAAGAGCTGCGGCAACGCGTTGAGGCTCGACCTGGACTTATGGGCAGGCCCCTCGGACGGGGACTACTGGGAGAAGGCGCACCGGACCTGCAACGCGAAGCGCATCGGCCGGATCGGTCAGGCCGTCGGCGTCGTCTCGGTGACGGTCCTGGCCGTCACACTCCTGACCGCGCGCGCCCGTCGACAGGATGACGACGAGTACTGACGATCCGACAGAGGCCGCCCGTCAGGCGGTGGCGAAGGCTGCGCGGCGGCGCGCGTCCACCTCGGCGGCCAGCGCCGGGGCCCGCTCCAGCGCCTCCGGGTGACCGCAGGCGGCGAGCCAGTTCGCCAGCATCAGGTGACCGCCCTCGGTCAGCACCGACTCCGGGTGGAACTGGACACCCTCGATCGGCAGCGTACGGTGCCGCATCGCCATCACCACCCCGGAACCCGTCCAGCCGGTGACCTCCAGCTCCTCGGGCAGCGTCTCGGGCAGCACGGCGAGCGAGTGGTAGCGGGTGGCGGTGAACGGGTCCGGCAGACCGGCGAGCACCCCGGTGCCGTGGTGGCGCACCTCGGAGGTCTTGCCGTGCAGCAACTCGGGGGCGCGGGTCACCGTGGCGCCGAATGCCTCACCGATCGCCTGGTGACCCAGGCAGACACCGAAGATCGGCAGCTCGCCCCCGTACGCGCGGATGACGTCGAGGCAGATGCCGGCGCGGTCGGGGCTGCCGGGGCCGGGCGAGAGCAGGACGCCGGCCGCGCCGACCCTGCCCACCTCGGCGACCTCGATCTCGTCGTTGCGCCGGACGTCGCAGTCCACGCCGAGCTGGCCCAGGTACTGCACGATGTTGAAGACGAACGAGTCGTAGTTGTCGATCACCAGGACACGCATCAGGGGCTCACTCGTCCGGGGAGGCAGGCGGGGTGTTGTTCTGGTCGGTGTCGTACGGCAACTCGTGCTCGTCGCCGGGCGGGGCGTCGCCGCTCTCCCCGCCGCCCGGCACCGAGTCGCCGCCGGGATCGCCGGCGTCCTGGGTGACCTGCACGTCGTCGAAGGGCAGCAGGGGCTCGGCCCACGGGAACACCACGTACCAGAGCAGGGCCACCATCGCGCTGGTGATCAGCAGGCTGCCGACGAGCTTGCCGGGCAGCCCGAAGGGGAGCTTGCGCCAGATCCAGCCGTACACCGTCAGGCCCCCAGTTCCGCCGGGCGCCCCGCCGACTTCGGCTGACTGCGCGTCAGCTCGGCGTGGATGATCAGGCGTTGGTAGTTGTCGAACTTCGGGTTGCAGGTGGTCAGGGTGAGCATCGACCTGGTCGGCTTCTGCCCGGGCTTGCCCGGCACGGGCGCCACGACCTCGACCTGGGTGGGCTTGACGATCCGGCTCTGGGTCACCTTGTAGACGTGCCAGTCGGTCTTGCCCTCCACCACGATGGCGTCCCCGTCGTTCAGCTCGTCGAGCCGCCAGAAGGTGGCCCGGTTGCGGTGCCCGGCGACGGAGAAGTTGCCGACCTGGCCCGGCAGGGCGCTGGAGGGGTAGTGGCCCGGCGCGTACCGGATGTCCTTCTGGGTGACACCCTCGACGACGACCCAGTTCTTGTCGAGCTTGGGGATGTAGAGCCCGGCGATGGGCTTGCCCTGCACGGGCGGCTTCGGCTTGGCGGACGCGCTGGCGGACGGTGCCACAGTCGGGTCGCCCTCGGGGCCCCAGGCCTGCGCCAGTTGCTGGCTGAGGTCGTTCTGGTGCGCGTCGACGATCGCGGACTTGCCCCAGACCTCGTAGCCGGCGAAGAGCAGCACCACCAGGCCGAAGGTGATCAGCAGTTCGCCGCTGACCCGGATGCCGGTACGCAGCCGGGAGCCCAGCGACGGCCGGGTGAGCTCCGAGTAGACGCTCTTGTAGCCCTCACCGGTCTGCTCCGGGCGCAACTGGACCACCCGCTCGCCCCGGCGTGGCCGAGGCTGCTCGGCGGGAGTGTCGGAGCCCTCCGGCTCGTCCGTCTTCGGAGGACGCGGCACCGCGCCCATCAGGGCGGTCGACTCGACGAGCGCGGCCGGGGCGGTCGGCGTACGCCCGGAGACGGCCGGGATCAGGGCGGTGGCCCCGGGATCGACGTCGCGGCCCGGGCCGGCCGGGGAGACCGGGGTCGACGGGCCGTTGGCCGACGCGCCCACCTTCGGGATGAAGGCGGTCGGCGCGTCGGCGGCCGGCCGGCCTTCCCTGGCGGCGGCCCGATCGACCGGCGGACGGACGGAGCGGTCGCCGCCGGGACCGGTGGCCCCGGTGGCGCCCGGCAGCCGGAGATCGTCGGACGGCGACGCGGGGTGCGGTGGGGTGGCCGGCCGGACCGGGCCGGCACCGGGCCACGGCGCTGGCCCGCCGGCACCGGCCCGGGCGGACGGGCCGGAATCGGTCGGGCTGACATGGCGGAGGTCGGCGGGCTCCGGCCGACGGTCGGCGGGCCCCGGCCGACCGAAGTCGGCAGGGTCGGGCCGGTCGAAGTCGCCGCCTCCACGCCGATCGAAGTCGGCGGGCCGGGAACGATCGGCATCGGCGGGCCGGGAGCGGTCGAAGTCAGCGGGCCGGGAGTGGCCGAGGTCAGCGAGCCGGTCGTAGCGCGAAGGCGCTGGGCGGCCGAGGTCGCCGGACCCGCGCCGGTCGAAGCCGGACCCATGCCGGTCGAAGCCGGACCCATGCCGGTCGAAGCCGGACCCGCGCCGGTCGGATTCGGCGGGCCCAAGGCGGCCGAAGTCCGTGGTCTCCTCGCGGCCGAAGTCGGCAGGACCGGAGCGGCCAGGCTCGGCAGGACCGGGGCGGCCGGGCTCGGCAGGACCGGGGCGACCGGGGTCGACAGGGCCGCGCCGGTCGGAGTCGGCGGAGCCGGGCCGCCCGAAGTTGGCGGGCCAGGGACGGCCGTGGTCCGCCGGACCGGGACGGCCGGGCTCGGTGGGCCGGGCGGGGCTGCCGGCGGAGCGGGTCGGGTCGGCGCTCGGCGGGAAATGGCCGAGGTTCGCGGGACGGCCGGGCTCCGGTGCCGGGCGGGTCGGGTCGGGCGTGGCGCGAGACCATCCGGCGGAGGGGCCGGCAGGCGCGCGAGCGTCGCCGGCGGCCGGGTCGGGCCCGTGGGGCGGACGGGGAGCCGGGGAGCGGGGCGGGAGCGTGGGCTCCGGCCAGGCGCCGGCCGGGGTCGGGCGGGCCGGGGCGGGCCCTGGCCGGTCGACCTTGGGCAGGAAGGCGGTCGGCCCGTCGTCCTGGTCGCGGTGACGGCCGTCGCGGTCCTCGGGCCGGTCGTCCGGTACGCGGTTCACCTGGGCACCGTCGCCGAGCGCAGCGTGGTCGAGTCCTCGAACGCCGGCACGGTCACCGAGGAGACGGTCTCCTTGTAACCGAGCTTGTAGTCGTCGACCAGGTCCCTGAACAACCGGACTCCCTGTGAGTCGGCGAGGGCCTGCTGCAGGGCAGCGGGGTCGCCGATTGCTACGATCTTGAATGGTGGGGAGTACACCCGGCCGTGCAGCAGCAGGGTGTTACCCACGCAGCGTACCGCGCTGGTCGACAGCACGCGGACGTTCATGATGGACATGGCCTCGGCGCCACCCGCCCAGAGGGCGTTCACCACCGCCTGCACGTCTCCCTGGTGGACGACCAGGTCGTCGTTGGTGGCCCCGGCGGGCAGCGTGCCGTCGTTGCGCCGGGGCGCGTCGTCGAGTTCCACCGTCACCCCGGAGCCGGCGAGCGCGGTGAAGCCGGCGTCCGCCCGGCTGGCGGCGGCCCGGTCCTGCTGTTCCCTGATCGGCCCGTCGGAGCTGGCCAGGGCGCTGGTGCGGCCCTCGACCTCGGCGCGCAGGTCGGACGCCCGCCGCTCGCTGGCCGCCACCTCCGCGCGCCGGTCCTCGATCAACTGGTTGAGCTGGGGGCGGCGGTCCTCGCGCAGGGCGGTGCCGCCCGCGGTGGTCGCCGTGGTGGTGAAGAGCAGCCCGGCCGCGGCGGCGATCAGCGGCACCCCGATCGACCAGCCCGGTCGTCGCTGCCGCGGGCGTCGAGGCAGCAGCCCGGCGACCGCCCGCCGGAGCACCTTCTGCCAGGAGGCCGCGCCGGATGTGTACTCCACCGAGCGTTCCTTCCCCGTCGTCTGGTTCAGCCCGCGGAGGCGCGAGCCGCCGCGGCGACCCGAACAGTCCCGCCTTTTTCGGTCACTCCGTGCACTGGCCTCGCCCCATTCGTGGATTGGACGGGCCTTCGGGACTACGCTAGCTGTCGAACATTATTGGCCATGGACCGTCGCCCCCGCGCCCGGTTGTCAGGCCGGACGAGGTCGTAACCCCTCTGGAGAGCGTCGTGCCCAAGTCTCAGGTTCGCAAGAAGAAGGTGTACACCCCGCCGACGGACGTCCGTCCGACGGCGACGGCGGCGACGCGCAAGCCTAGCCCGGTGTGGCTCCCGGTCTCGGCGGTCGCCCTCATCGTCTTCGGCATCGGCTGGCTGGTGATCTACTACCTCTCCGAGCAGGAGTACCCGGTCATGTCGTGGGGTTACTGGAACCTCGCGGTGGGCTTCGGCGCGATGGTCGCCTCCCTGATCCTGCTCTCCCGCTGGCGCTGAGCGTCCCGCTCACCTGCCGGCGCTGAGCGTCCCGCTCACTCGTCGGCGCTGAGCGCCGCACCCCCGCCGCCGGACCGGCGGCGGGGTCGTCCGGGCGCGGTCAGCCCTGCCGTCGACGCCGTCCGGCCCCGGCCGGTGGGTGGCAATCCATGTCACTCGGTGGAACCCCTACCCGGCGGTTGGGGTGTCTTCGCCCTAAGGTGTGCGCAGGGCGGCGCGGCCCGGTGCGAGATGACTCACGTTACTCCTGGGTAACCTTGCGCGTAGGCTGCACTGCATGACCGAGCGGAGCGAGGTCATCGACCGGTCCGGTCGAGGGTGCGGCAGCTGTTGCTCGCCGGTCGTGCCCTGACCCGGGCCCCGGTCGCCGAGCCGCTCGACAGGCAGCAGACCGGGAGGCCAACTCGATGGGCAGCGTCCAGATCGTCACCACGATCCTCGCGTTCGCCATCACCGCCGTGGCGGTGTGGCTTGCGGTACGCGCGGTCATGAAGATGGTGGCCGTCATCCGGCTGGGTCAGCCGGACCCGACCCGCTTCGGTGACCCGGGCACCCGCACGAAGACGATGCTGGCCGAGACCGCCGGCCACACCCGCATGCTCCGCTGGAGCGTGGTGGGTGCGGCGCACTGGTTCGTGATGGTCGGCTTCATCGTGCTGTCGCTGCTGGTGCTGGAGGCGTACTTCGAGGTCGTCTCCCCGACCGGCGGGCTGCCGCTGGTCGGCAACTGGGCGATCTACGGGCTGGTCACCGAGTGGCTCGCGATCCTGGGCATCGTCAGCATCCTGGTGCTGATCGCGATCCGGCTCCGCAACCGGCCCACCCGGCCGGGCGGGAAGTCCCGGTTCACCGGCTCGACCATGTGGCAGGGCTACTTCGTCGAGGGCATCATCCTCGCCGTACTGATCATGGGCTTCGTCATCCGGGGCTTCAAGGTCGCCACCGACCACTTCGAGTACCCGGTCTGGGCCGCCCCGCTCAGCCACGCCGTCGGCGGGGTGCTGCCGAACTGGGCGGCCGGCGTCAGCGTCGCCGCACTGATCAAGATCGTCATCTCGATGACCTGGCTCATCGTGATCTCGCTGAACGTCACCATGGGCGTTGCCTGGCACCGCTTCCTGGCCTTCTTCAACATCTTCTTCAAGCGTGACCCGGGCGCCAACGTCTCCGGCCTCGGCGCCCTGCGCCCCATGACGAGCCAGGGCAAGCCGCTGGACTTCGAGGAGGCCGACCCCGAGAAGGACCAGTTCGGGGTCGCCCAGGTCGAGCAGTTCACCTGGAAGGGCCTGCTGGACTTCAGCACCTGCACCGAGTGCGGCCGCTGCCAGTCGCAGTGCCCGGCCTGGAACACCGGCAAGCCGCTGTCCCCGAAGCTGCTGGTGCTCAGCCTGCGCGACCACGCGTACGCGAAGGCGCCGTACCTGCTGGCCGGCGGCGGCAAGGACCTGACCGGCGAGGAGAAGGCCACCGCCGCCCAGCTCGCCCACATGGACGTCCTCGCGCTCGCCGAGGCCGAGAAGCCGCTGATCGGCACCGCCGAGGAAGGCGGCATCATCGACCCGGACGTGCTCTGGTCCTGCACCACCTGCGGTGCCTGCGTCGAGCAGTGCCCGGTCGACATCGAGCACGTCGACCACATCGTCGACATGCGCCGCTACCAGGTGCTCATCGAGTCGAGCTTCCCGTCGGAGGCCGGCGTGATGCTGCGCAACCTGGAGAACAAGGGCAACCCGTGGGGCGCCCCGCAGAACACCCGCGAGGACTGGACCAAGGGCCTGGACTTCGAGGTGCCGCGGGTCGGCGAGGTCGACGACTTCGAGTACCTCTTCTGGGTCGGCTGCGCCGGCGCGTTCGAGGACCGGGCCAAGAAGACCACCCGGGCGGTCGCCACGCTGCTCAACGAGGCGGGCGTGAAGTTCGCGATCCTCGGCGAGGGCGAGACCTGCTCCGGCGACCCGGCCCGCCGCATCGGCAACGAGTTCGTCTTCCAGATGCTCGCCCAGCAGAACGTCGAGACCCTCAACGAGGCGTTCGAGGGCCGGGAGAAGAGCAAGCGGAAGATCGTCGCGACCTGCCCGCACTGCTTCAACACCCTCGGCAACGAGTACGGCCAGCTCGGCGGCGAGTTCGAGGTGGTCCACCACACCCAGCTCCTGGCGCACCTGGTCGCCACCGGCAAGCTCACCCCGGTGCAGCCGGTCGACGGTGGCGTGACCTACCACGACCCCTGCTACCTGGGCCGGCACAACCGGGTCTTCGCCCCGCCGCGTGAGGTGCTCGGCAGCGCCATCGCCGGCGGGGACGGCGCGAGCGGCGACGGCGGCCTCATCGAGATGCCGCGCAACAGCGAGCGCTCCTTCTGCTGCGGCGCCGGCGGCGCCCGGATGTGGATGGAGGAGAAGATCGGCAAGCGGATCAACGTGGACCGGGTCGAGGAGGCCATGTCCACCGGGGCGAAGACGGTCGCCGTCGGCTGCCCGTTCTGCTCGACGATGCTCAACGACGGGGTGAACGGCAAGGGCGCCGGCGAGCAGGTCGAGGTCGTCGACGTGGCCAGCGTGCTGCTCCGCTCGGTCAAGCCCGAGCAGGCGCCGGGCGACACCGAGCGGGCGCCGGCGGCCGGCTGACGCGTACCCCCTGCGACGCCCGACGGCGGCGGCACCCCCCCGGTGCCGCCGCCGTCGTCGTTCAGGAGGTCGTGGTGATGATCGTGGTGGTGACGGCCGTGGTGGTCGTGATCAGGATGACCGCCTGGATCTCCTCGATCGCCTTCTTCGTGGCGGCGGACGCCCAGTCCCCGGCGGCGATCTCGGTCAGCCGGCGCTTGACGTGCTCCTTCGGCAGCTCCGCGAAGAGCTTGCGGTCCAGGCCGACGGCCCGGACGAGGCCGATGAGCGCGGCCGTCCGCCCGTCCACCGGGCCGTCCGCGGCCACGGCGGCGACCATCCGCTGCCGGGCCTGCGTCTCCACCGCCGGCTCCGCGCCGGTGGTGGACGGATAGCGGGTACGCGGAAAGACCCACAGCACCTTGTCCGAGTCGCGGCGCAGCACACCGGCGGTGACCAGCCCGTCCAGCACCTGCTCGGGCAGGTCCTTGGCGAGCCGGCTGACCCAGTCCTTCGGCTTGCGCCGCTTCGGCTCGGTGGCGATCCGGGTCAGCGCGTCGTCGAGCTGCCGCTGCCCGACGGGGGTCGGATCGGTCACCACGAGCCGGTCGTCGGCGACCTCGACCCGACCGGCGAGTGTCAACTCCAGCAGCAGGGCGCCGGCCAGGCCGTAGTCGAGCGTGGGCCGGCCGAGCCGGTTGACGCCCGCGTCGTCGTAGCCGAGCAGGGCGAGTTCGTGGGCGAGCGTGAGCGGGGCCATGCACCCGACGGTAGCCGGGGCCGGCGAGCCCGGCAGATCTTCCGCCCGTGACCGGGGCCGCCGCCCGTGCGAGAATTTCGCCGAGGTGAGACGACCATCGATGGCCTGCTGCTGACCACGCTGCTGCCCCTGGTCGGCTTCGTGCTGCTGACCGGCGGCAACGCGTTCTTCGTCGCGGCCGAGTTCGCCCTGGTCACGGTGGACCGCCCCGAGATCGAGCGGCGGGCGACCGCAGGTGACAACCGGGCCGCGACCGTACGCCGGACGCTGCGGGAGCTCTCCTTCCAGCTCTCCGGGGCGCAGCTCGGCATCACCCTCACCGCGCTGCTCACGGGCTACCTGGCCGAGCCCGCACTGGCCCGCCTCTTCACCCCGCTGCTGCGGCCGGTCGCCGGGGACGCCGCCGGCCGGTTCACCCCGTTCCTCGCCCTGGCCCTGGCCACCCTGCTCTCCATGCTCTTCGGCGAACTGGTGCCGAAGAACCTCGCGCTGGCCCGGCCGATGCCCACCGCCCTCGCGACCGCCGGCCCGATGCGCGCCTTCTCCCGCGCCTTCGGCTGGCTGATCCGGGCGCTGAACGACTCGGCGAACCGCCTCGTCCGGCTGCTGGGCGTGGAGCCGCAGGAGGAACTGGCCAGCGCCCGCTCGCCGGAGGAGCTGGGGCTGCTGGCGGCCATCTCGGCGCGGGCCGGGGCGCTGCCGCCGGACACCGCCATGCTGCTGCGCCGGACCATCCGGTTCGGCGACAAGCGGGCCGCCGAGGCGATGACCCCGCGGGTCGACGTCGTCGCGCTGCGGGCCACCGCCACCGTGGCGGAGCTGCTGGCGCTGTCCCGCCGGACCGGGCGGACCCGGTTCCCGGTGTACGAGGAGACCCTCGACCTGGTGACCGGCGTCGCCGGGGTGCCGGACGCGCTGGGCGTGCCGCTGGCCCTGCGCGGCTCGACCACGGTCGGGTCGGTGGCCCGCGAACCGGTGTACGTGCCGGAGAGCCTGGACCTCGACGGCGTACTGGCCGCACTCGGCAGCGCGGGTGCCGACCTCGCCATCGTCGTCGACGAGTACGGCGGCACCGACGGCGTGGTCACCACGGAGGACCTCGTGGAGGAGCTGGTCGGGGAGATCGCCGACGAGTTCGACCCGGCCGCGGTGGACGACGCCGGCGCGGTCGGGCTGAGGGTGCCGGGCGGGGAGCGGACGGTCCTCGTCGACGGGGTGCTGCGCTCCGACGAGCTGGCGGAGCAGACCGGCTTCCGGCTGCCCGAGGGGCCGTACGAGACGCTCGCCGGGTTCCTGATGGCCCGGCTGGGGCACATTCCGCTCGCGGGCGAGACGGTCGACGAGTCGGGCTTCGAGTTCACCGTCGTGGAGGTCGAGCGGCACCGGATCGAGCAGGTCCGGGTGCTCCGTCCCGAGGAGCCGGACGGCGATGCCTGAGCTGTTGGTCACCGTCGCGCTGCTGCTCGGCAACGCGTTCTTCGTGGGCAGCGAGTTCGCGCTGATCGCGTCCCGGCGCACGGTGGTCGAGCCGTTGGCGGCCGGCTCGAAGCGGGCCCGCTGGGCGTTGTCGGCGATGAACCAGATCCCGCTGATGATCGCCGGGGCGCAGCTCGGGATCACCATCTGTTCGCTGGGGCTGGGCGCGATCGCCGAGCCCGCCCTCGCGCACCTGCTGGAGCCGGCGTTCCGCGCGGCGCGGCTGCCGGAGGGGGTGGTCCACCCGGTGGCCTTCGTGCTCGCCCTCGGGGTGGTGGTCTTCCTGCACACCGTGGTCGGCGAGATGGTGCCGAAGAACATCACCCTGGCCGGGCCGGAGCCGTCGGCGCTCTGGCTGGGGCCGGCGATGCTGGCGTTCTGCCTGGCCACCAAGCCGCTGCTGGTGGCGATGAAGTGGGCGTCGCGCCGGGTGCTGGGACTGTGGCGGGTCGAGGCGGCCGAGGCCGTGAAGACGGTCTTCACCGCCGAGGAGCTGGCCGGGCTGGTGTCGCAGGCGCGTACGGAGGGGCTGCTCGACGCGGAGGAGCACGCCCGGATCACGGGCGCGCTCGCGTTGCACAGCCGGACGGCCGCCGACGCCCTGCAACCGTGGTCCACGGTGACCACGGTGGCCGAGGACGTCTCGCCCGCCTCGCTGGAGGTGCTGGCCACCCTGACGGGGCGGTCCCGCTTCCCGGTGGTGCAGCGACACACCCGCCGGGTGCTCGGCTTCGTGCACGTCAAGGACGTGCTCGGGTACGCGGGCGCGAGCCGGCGGGCCCCCGTGCCGGCGGACGTCTACCGGCCGTTGGCGGTGGTGCCGCCGGACCGTACGCTCGCCGACCTGTTGCTGTCGATGCGCCGGGAGCGGCGGCACATGGTGCTGGTCAGCGACGGTCGCCGCCCCCTCGGGGTGGTCACGCTCGACGACGTATTGACTGCGATCGTCGGCAGGCGGGCCGACACCCTTGGTACGCAAGCGGTTGCGCAGGCGTGAAGTGGCCCTCGATCGCCTTGATTCCGCTGCCGGCCTTCCCTAATGTTGGGCACCGGCCGCTGTGGGTCGTCTGTCTCGCCCCTCTTCCCTCGCGCGAGGCGCCAAGCGGCCGGGTTGCAAAAGGAGTCGGTGCCGGTGGCAACCATGCCCCCTCATCGTCACGCACCGGGACGGTCTGCTCGTCCGGGTGGCCTGCGCAGGGTCGCCCACCGTCTGCTCACCCTGGTCGCCGCGGCGGCGGTCGGCGCCGGCATGCTGGCCGCGCCCGCCCACGCCGAGCCCTCGGTCGACGAGATCGAGGCCGCGATCGACCAGAAGTGGGAGCAGCTCGAGCCCACCATCGAGCAGTACAACAAGGTGCGGGCGCAGCTGAAGGTCAACCGCAAGAAGTCGGAGGACCTGCAGAAGAAGATCCAGCCGTTGGCGCTGGAGAGCGAGCTGGCGATGGACCGGGTCGGCGATCTCGCCTCCCGTTACTACATCTCCGGCCCGTCCCACGACATCGGCGCGCTGCTGGTCAGCGCCAAGCCCGACACGCTGACCGAGCAGCTGACGCTGCTGGACCGGCTGGCCGCGCAGGAGCGCAAGCAGCTCGAGGGCGTGACCCGGGTCCGCCAGAAGTACGACACGGAGAAGCAGAAGCTCGACACGCTCATCGTGTCGCAGACGAAGCAGCAGAACGACCTGGCCGCGAAGAAGAAGCAGATCGACGCCGACATCAAGAAGCTCGAGGCGTCGATGCCGGTGACGACGGTCAAGACGGAGAAGTGCCCGACCATCAACGGCGTGGTCAGCGAGAAGGCCCGCACCGCGATCCGGACCGCCTGCGCGCAGGTCGGCGACCCGTACGTCTGGGGTGCCACCGGCCCGAACTCGTTCGACTGCTCCGGTCTCACCCAGTACGCCTACAAGGCGGCGGGGGTCCACCTGACGCACTTCACGGGTGCGCAGTGGAACGAGGGCAAGGCCATCCCACGCTCCGAGGCGCGCCCGGGTGACCTGGTCTTCTTCAAGTCCGACCTGAGTCACGTCGGCCTCTACCTCGGCAACGACAAGATGGTGCACGCGCCGCGGGCCGGCAAACCGGTAAACGTCTCCAGCATCAACACGATGCCGGTGGCCGGGTTCCGCCGGCCCTGACGGGCCAGTTCGTCCCGCACCCGCAACGACACGAGGGCCCCCGGTCGGATCGACCGGGGGCCCTCGTCGTGCGGTGGGATCAGCGGGGCGCGCCCAGCGGGGACGGCACCAGGTTCACGTCGTCCAGGTTGACGTACATGATCCGGTGACCGAACTGGACCTGCACGTACCTGTTGTCGCCCCGGACGACCGTCTGGTCGTGGGGAGCGGAGCCGTCGAACGTGGTGGCCCGGTAGTACTCGCCGGGGAGCAGGTTGCCGACGGCGTACCGCTGGCCGGCCGAGAGCGTGTACTGCAGCGGCGAGATCGCCTGGTACGGCACGCCCTCCGGGTACGCGGCCTGCTCCGGGTAGGCCCGGCCGTACACCGGGATGGTGGCCTTACCGGCCTTCGGGGTCACCACGAACCCGACGGTCCACTTCGCCGTCGGCTTGGCGGCCGGGTTGTGGAACCACCCCTTCTGGCCGAGGTACCAGATCGCGGTCCAGTCGCCCTGCACCTCGGCAAGCGCGTACGTCTGGCCGGCCGAGACGCGGGCGCCGTGGTCGGAGACGTACGTGGTGTTCGGGGTGCCGTCGGGCCGCAGCGCGATGTCGTTGACCAGCGGCGCGTCGTGGCTCGGGGCGTTGTGCAGGAACAGCGCGGAGGAGCCGCGCAGCGGGCAGGGGGCCGTCGCCGGGGGCGGGTTCGGCACGCCCGGAGGCTGCCGGTTGCAGCCGGTGAACGGCGGCTGGTTGGTGGCGAAGTCCGGGTCGATGGTGACCAGCCCGGTTCGGTGCGTGCCGGTCGACTTGAACGGCGCCTTCAGCAGGTCGAAGTAGTGCGACCAGTCCCAGTACGGTCCCGGGTCCCAGTGCATGCCGCGCACGTTCGCGGCGACGGTGCCGGGGACGTTGTCGTGCCCGATGATGTGGTTGCGGTCCAGCGGGATGTTGTACGCCCGCGCCAGGTGGCGGACCAGCTTGGCGGAGGTGCGGTACATCGCCTCGGTGTACCAGGTGCCGTGCCCGGCGAAGCCCTCGTGTTCGAGGCCGATGGACTTGGCGTTCACGTACCAGTTGCCGGCGTGCCAGCCGACGTTCTTGGTCTTGATGTGCTGGGCGATGTGCCCGTCCACCGAGCGCAGGGTGTAGTGCCAACCCACCCGCTTCGGGTCCTTGACCAGGTTGACGCTGGGGCCGAAGTAGCCCTCGGTGTCGTGGATGACGATGTACTCGATCTTCTGCTGGGTGGGACGGTTGCCCAGGTCGTGGTTGCCGTAGTCGCCCAGGGTGGGGCCGTAGTTCTCGTACGGCGCCGGGATCCACTCGCAGGAGATGTCGCTCGGGCACTCCAGCCCGTCCGGCCGGGCGAGCTTGCGCAGGCGCAGCCGGTCCAGCCAGGAGCGGTCCGGCTGGACCGCCCGGCCGGCCAGCGTGACCCGCTGCCCGTCGTCGGTCACCCGGCTGTCGCCCGTGGCGATGGTGGCGTACACCTCGTTGGCGAAGGCCGCCGCGGCGTCGGCGCTGTCCGCGCCGGAGTACCGGGCCACCGCGCCGTACCAGGCCGCCGGGTCGGTGCCGGCGCCGACCGGGGCGCCGATCTCCTTCTGGTACGCGGCCAGCAGCGCCGCGCCGCCCCGGATGTTCGCCGTGACGTCCGTCCGCAGCGACTCCTCGCTGGCGCCGGTCAACTCGGCGGCGGCGTCGACGGTCCGCAGCGCGGCCTCGGCGGGCGGCGTGGCGGCCGGCGGCTCGCCCGCCTCGGCCAGGGACGGGCGGGAGTCGTCGCCGCGCGGGTCCTCGGTGCCCTCGTCGTGGTGCGTGCCGCCGGCGAGGGCGGTGACGTGCTCGGCGTCGGTGAGGTGCATCGGTCCGTAGCCGCCGCTGGTGCTCGGCGTGCCGGCGTTGGTGTCCCAGCGGGACTGCAGGTAGGAGACCCCGAGCAGGACGCTCTCAGGTACGCCGTACTCGGCGGCCGCGGCGGCGTACTGCTGCTGCCGGTCGTTCACCGGCGCTGCCGCGGCGGCGGATCCGGCGGCGGTGAGCGGCGTCGCCGCCATGGCGGCGGCCACGGCGGCGGCCAGCAGGACGCGTCTGCTCCTCGATGTCGCTGACAGGTGCATCAGACCCCCAGTTCGGACGGGCAAAGGTGGGGTCACCTTCGCCCCGCCCGCCGCCTCTGGTCAATACCTTTCCGTCAGACACTTCAGAAGGAAGAAAATCTTCGTCGCCCGGGTTGCGGATCCGCCCGATCCGGGTGGGTACGGAGTGTCACTGCCCGTAGGGTTGCGGATCGATAACGGTCGTCTCTACTCTGGTCATTCGTCGGCCGGTGACATTCCGTCCAACCAGGGCGGTGACGGTCCGACACCGCCGAGTCGCTCCCGAGCGAGCCGGGGACCCAGGTTCCCCGGGGTGAATCCGCAGTCCTGCGGTAGGGCGCCCCTTCCCGCCCGAACCCGTCAGCTAACCCGGTAGGCGGTACGGAAGAAGGAGTACGAAGCCCGGTGGCACACCATGCCCCGCGGCCACCGTCGGCCCGGTCGGCCCTCGCCGACCCGGTGACGGCTGCGCCGCGCCCACGCTGGTACCGCTGCACCACCGCCCTCGCCGCCCTGGCCGCGTTCGCCGTCGTCCTGACCGGCGGCGCCACGGCGGCCCACGCCGAACCGACGGTCGCCGAGATCGAGCGGCAGATCGACGAGGACTGGAACAAGCTCGAACCGATCATCGAACGGCACAACGCCACCCGCCAGGACCTGACCGCCAGGCGCAAGCAGGCCGACGCGCTCGCCGCGCAGATCGGGCCGCTGGAGAAGCAGGTCGACCAGGCGATGGAGAAGGTCGGCGCGCTGGCAGCCCGCGCCTACAAGGGCGAGAACGTCTCCGCCGTCAACGCCCTGCTGGGCAGCCGCTCGCCGAGCGAGATGATCGGGCAGCTCGAACTGCTCGACCAGTTCGCCCAGCACCAGCAGCAGGACGTGCGGCAGGTCGCCGAGTTGCGCGACCGGCTGGCCGCCAAGAAGGCGCCGCTGGACGAGATGGTCGTCCAGCTCAGCCGCACCGAGGCCCAGCTCGCGGCGAAGAAGAAGCAGATCAACGCCGAGATCGACCGGTTGCAGAAGCTACGGCTGCGGGTCTACGGCAACGGCGGCGGCGGGCCGCTGCGTCCCGCCCCCTGCCCGGCCGGCTATCCCGGCGGCCCGGCCGGCACCGCCGTGAAGTTCGCCTGCGCGCAGATCGGCAAGCCCTACGTCTGGGGCGCCGAGGGGCCGAACTCGTACGACTGCTCCGGCCTGATGCTCGCCGCCTGGGCGAAGGCGGGGGTGTCGCTGCCGCACAACGCCGCGCAGCAGCGCCGGGCCACGGCGTCCGTGAGCCGGGGCGAGCTGCGCCCCGGTGACCTCGTCTTCTACTACAGCGACCTGCACCACGTCGGCATGTACGTCGGCGGGGGCTGGGTGGTGCACGCCTCCCGCGCCGGGGTGCCGATCAAGATGAAGAAGGTCGACGACGGCCCGATCCACAGCTACGGCCGACCCGGCTGAGGCACGCGGAGGGCCCCTGCCCGGCGGGGGCCCTCCGCAGGCACGCAGGTCGGGTCAGCGGGTGGGCCAGGTGCGCCAGTGCTGCCAGGAGCGGCTCGGGGTCGGGCCGCGCTGCCCCTGGTAGCGCGAGCCGTAGACGGCCGAGCCGTACGGGTGCTGCGCCGGCGACGAGAGCCGGAAGATGCAGAGCTGACCGATCTTCATGCCCGGCCAGAGGGTGATCGGCAGATTGGCGACGTTGGACAGTTCGAGGGTCACGTGACCGGAGAAGCCCGGGTCGATGAAGCCCGCCGTGGAGTGGGTGAGCAGGCCCAGTCGGCCCAGTGAGCTCTTCCCCTCCAGGCGGCCGGCGAGCTGGTCGCCGAGCGTGATCACCTCCAGCGTCGAGGCGAGCACGAACTCGCCCGGATGCAGCACGTACGGCTCGCCCTCGGGCACCTCGACCATCGACGTGAGGTCGTCCTGCTGCTGCGCGGGGTCGATGTGGGTGTAGAGGTGGTTGTTGAAGACCCGGAAGAGCTTGTCCAGGCGTACGTCGATGCTGGACGGTTGCACCAGCGCGGGCTCGAACGGCTCCAGCGCGAGCGTTCCCGCCTCGATCTCGGAGGCCAGGTCGCGGTCGGAGAGCAGCATCCGCACACCTTAGCGACCGACACGCGTGACCTGCGTGTCGGAGTGCATCTTCGTACAATTGTTCGATAGAATGCCGGCATGGCTTCCTGGTCCGAATTCGCCGCCGACGAGCCCCGCCTCGCCGACGGGATCCGCCTCCTCATGCAGCAGTACGGGCCGGGCTTCGGCTACCTGGCCACCGTCCGCGCCGACGGCGGTCCCCGGGTGCACCCGGTGTCCCCGGTGATCACCGACGAGGGGCTCTTCTGCTTCGTCGTCGACTCGCCCAAGCGGCGCGACCTGGAGCGCGACGGCCGCTACGCGCTGCATTCGTTCCCGCCCGAGGAGAGCGACGACGAAGCCTACGTCGCCGGCCACGCCCGGCCGGTGACCGACCCGGCGCGGGTCGCCCGGCTGGCCCGCAGCCACCGGGCCGCGCCGCAGGTCGACTGGCGGGTCTTCGAGTTCACCGTCGATGTGGCGATGCTGGCCCGCCGCGAGTCCGGCGTCGCGGGCGGCGCCAGCGAGTGGCACGGCCGGCCCGCCGTCCAGGTGTGGCTCGACCCCCGCGCGGCCGCCGCCGGCACCGCGCTGGTGCCCGAGACCCGGTCGGGGCGCGTCGGCGACCACGCCGCCCGCCCCGCCGCCTGAGACGCGGTGCGGCGCCCCGGGCCGTCCCCCTCCGGGGCGCCGCACCGTGACCACCGCCCGACCCCCGCGTGCCCGGCCGCACAGACGCCGGTGCCGGCCCCGTCGAGCGAGGCCGGCACCTGTGGAGTCGTACGGCGTAACTACGCCGCGCGGTACGCGTTCCAGGCGGTCAGCATGCGGCTGGCCTGCCCGGCGGTGAACTGGTACATGCAGGAGTCGTAGCTGTAGTCCATGAAGTTGGTGATCGGGTCGACGCCCGGCGCGGTGCAGGTGTTCCGCCCGGTCGGGCAGCCGGAGGCCGGCGAGGCCTCGGCAGCGGTGTCGCTGACGCTGTCGCCCGAGCCGGAGCAGCCACCCTGGAAGGTGTGGTAGAGGTTCAGCCAGTGGCCGACCTCGTGGGTGCCCGTGTCGCCCTGGTTGTAGTTGGTGGCGGTGCCGCCCGGCAGCGACTCGCTCAGCACGACGACGCCGTCCATGCTGTTGAGGTTGCGGGTCGGGAAGGTCGCCCAGCCGAGCAGGCCGTTGCTCAGCTCACCCAGGTAGATGTTGAGGGTGTTCTTGCCGCCCGTACGCAGCGAGGTCTTCATCGACCGCTCCGCCGAGGAGCCCTGCACGATCGGGTACCAGGACGGGTTCGTCACCCGGTTGATCTTCTGGAGCTGGAAACTGAACGCGGTGGACGCGCCGCCGGTGGCCCCGCTGAACGACTGGTTCAGCACGTTGATCTGCGAGTTGACCATCGAGTCGGGGATGTTGCCGCCGGCCCGGGTGCTGTTCTCCTGGATCACGTGCACCACCACCGGGATGGTGACGGCGGCGGCCATCGTGGAGGCCCCGGCGCCGGTACGGAACCGGGCCCGCTCGCGCAGCGCGGCGGCCATGTCGGCCTCGCGCTCGCGGGTCTCCGCGAGGGTGAGCTCGTTCGGCTCGTGCTTGGCGCCGCTGCCCGGCTTGACGCGGGCGTCCGAGTGGACGTCGGCCGGCTCGACGCAGACCTCGGTCGGGGCGGCGGAGAAGGCCGAAGCGGCCGGTACGACCCCCACGGCGGCGGTGCTGAGCAGCAGCGCGAGGGTCGTCGACGCGACGCCGGCCGTACGCCGGGTCAGCAGGTTGGGACGGAGTCCCATGGGCCCACCTCTTTCTGGCGACGCGACAGGGGGTATGTCACGCCGTGACTGGAACGTTGGGCAGACGTTACAACCCATCGATGAATTTGAGAATGGCCATATGTTGCCGCGGTGGAAATTTTCCTGGCAGCGGCTGGGCGCGCATCGACGTTGCTTGACGCGGGACACGACCCGCGGTCCGGATCCGGACCACGACGCGCGACTCGGGCACGTCGTGTCACGCGGCCGGGCGGTTCGTGGCTGACGGTGACGCGGCGGGGTGGTGGCGTGGCTGGCGTGGTGGCGGCGGGCGGTGGCGCAGAGCGATCTTGGTAAGTTGAGGCCCCTCCGGGGGCCGTTAGCTGCCAAGATCGTGGCGCCTGGTGGTGTCGGAGGGGTACCTGGGTGCAGCGTCGTGACGACTCAGGTACAGTGGTGCCGCCTGCGGGTGTAGTTCAATGGCAGAACATCAGCTTCCCAAGCTGACAGTGCGGGTTCGATTCCCGTCACCCGCTCCAACGCGAAGGCCCTGGCCAGGACGCGAGTCCTGGTCAGGGCCTTCGATGTTGCATGGACCAGCGATCACACGGCGTGCCATTAGCGTGCCATTAGCTCCCGTGGGAGGTGAGCCACCTGCCTACGAAGCTGACCCGAGATGAGGCGATCGTCCTCGTCGAGCGGATCATGAGCCTCGGTTACATCGACGACGCTGAGCTGAACAGCTTGCTGGATCAACTGGAACGCGGCCTTGTCTGTCCAGACATCGCCGACCTGATCTTCTCGGTTCCCGAGCTGACGGCAGCTGAGGTCGTCGACCAAGCCACTGCCCACGAGCCGATCGAGATGCGATCCGGGCCATGGGCGGAGCCGTCGACCACCTGACCTCACTTGTCGCCGCGCTTCTTGCGCTTCTTCTCATCCTTGTCCACGCGTTTGCCCTTGCTGGCCGACTTCTTGGCCTGCTTGCGCTCCGTGCGCATCGCCTCGTGCAGCGCCTGGGCGATGGCCCGATCCGCTTCCGCCGTCGCGTGTTGGTAGATCAGGGCCGCCTGCGGCGAGTCGTGCCCCATACGGGCCATTAGGTCACGAGTGCTCGCCCCGGTCCGTGCGGCGAGGGTGTTCCCGGTGTGCCGCAGGTCGTGGAAGTGAAGGTGCGGTTGCCCGACCCGGGCGACGCTCGCCTTCCAGCCGATGAGCTTGTTCAGGTTGCCACGCCAGATCGGCCGCCCGCTCTCGGTGGTGAAGACGAACGCGTCCGGGTTGTCGTCGACCTCTGCGGCCAGGTGGTCACGGACCACCTCAACGACGGCCGGTGGCAGGCTGACCATGCGCCGGCTGGCCCGGGACTTCGGCGGACCGAGGACCAGGCCGACACCGCGCTGTTCGGTGTACGCCTGCCGTACCCGGATAGTGCCGGCGGCGGTGTCGACGTCCTGCCGTTGCAGCGCGGCCACCTCCCCCCAGCGCAGGCATCCGAAGGTGGTGACGAGGACCAGGGCGCGGTACCGGGGCGGCACGATGTCGGCCAGCTTGAAGACCTGGGCGAGCGTGAGCACCGGCCGCTCCGCAGCCTTCTCCTGGTCGGCGCCCGGGATGCGGCATGGGTTGCGGGTCAGGATCTCGTCTTCCTTGACCGCCGTCATCAGCACCGCGCGCAGCAGCCGGTACGCCTTGGCCGCCATGCTCTCCGAGACGCCGTTGCCGAGCAGTTTCGCCCGCCAGTCGCGGACCATCGGGGTGTCCAGCTGCCCCAGCTCCACCCCGCCGAGGTACGGCACGATGTGCTTGTCCAGGAGCCAGCCATACAGGTGGACCGTCCGGGGCCGCAGGTTAGGCCGTTGGTCGATCCAGCGCCGGGCGTAGTCGCCGAGCTTCACCTTGGTCCGTTCCGGGTCGACCCACTCCCGCCGCGCCATCTGCGCCTCGACGAGGGTGAGGTACCGGTCCGCGTCGGATTTGCGGGCGAACGTCTCCGGCGCGTTGCGCATCTGCCCGTCCGGGCCGAGGTAGCGGGCCTGATAGCGACCGGACGGCAGCTTGCGGACGTTGCCGAACCGGCGGTGACCTTCCTTGTTCGCCATCACGCCACCCGCCGGAGATCGCGCCACACGCCCGAGGCGGTCAGAGGCTCCACCCGCCCGGACTCGACGTGTGCCGCCAGGTCGGCTGCCTTGATGCGGACGCTGCGGCCGAGCTTGTGGAACGGGATGCGCCGCTCGGCGACCAGCCGACGGACGTAGCGCTCACTCATGTTGATCCGGGCCGCCGCCTGCTCGATCGTCAGGACCTCGTCCACTCTGGTCTTCCTCCCCGTCGTGCTGTGACGCCACGTGCTGAGTTGCCGAAAGATCTGAGGACCCCTGCGCGGCCCGATCCTTGGCGGCGAGCAGTTCGGAGCGCCAGCGGGCCCGTTCGCTGATCGACCGCATGAGCCGGTGGGACAGCGGTCCCACGTCGGGGTCGTCGGGTCGGGCGAGTTCCCAGGCGTGCCGGACCCGCTCGGGCGTGGTGCCCTGGTCGTCGACGAGCTGCCCGGTCTCGCCGGCCGCGCCGCTATCGGTGGTGGCGCCGAGCAGGGCACGCACCCAGGCCCGCGCGTCGTGTTTGTGGTCGGCGAGGGTCTTGCCGGACCAGTCGCGGGAGATGAGGATGCGCCGGCCGCCGATGCCGAGGGTGTCGCGCTGGTGGACCTTGCCCTTGCAGCGGCCCGGCTTGAGTTTCGCGTGTGCCTTCTTCGGCTGGACGCCGTAGAGCAGCCAGTTGGCGCAGCGGTCGGTGCAGGGGGTGAGTTGGAGTTGGTGCCAGAGCCGGTCGAGGTGCTTGCGTTGCCGGTCGGTGGTCGCCTTGTGGCAGTCGCCGGTGTGCTTGGTGATGTATTTCGTGACGTACCGGATGGTGCGCTCTGCGTCGGCGGTGCCGGGCATGACGCCGCGGGCGTCGACCTGGGCGCCGAAGCGGACGACGTGTACGGGCTCGGCGTCTGGGTCGTCGTCGATGTCGTCGAGTGCTTCCGTCCAGGTCGTCAGGGGCTCGCGGGTGTCCGGGTCGACCCAAGCCGAAGCCTGCTCGTCCCAGACGGGGAGGCGGTCGAGGGTGTACCGCTGGACATCCACGCTCGGCCACCACACCTGGTGGTAGGTCGCGGCGGCCACGGTGCGCAGCACGTCGCGGGGGATGGTGCCCCGGATGGCGAAGTGCGCGTGTGGGGCGAGTCGGCGTTGCGGCTCGACGCAGCCGGCGTACTGGACGTTCCAGCCTTCGCAGCGGCGCAGGTTCTGCCAGAACCGGTCGAGCATGCGGGGGAAGTGGACGGCGTCCCAGGCAGCACGGCGGTAGTCGTACCGGTCGGGGTTGACCGGGGTGCCGTCGGGGCGGACCGGCCCGTACGAATCGAGGGTGAGCGTCAGCCACATCGACGGCCGGAAGGTCGACCCGTCCGGGGCGGTGTAGGTCTTGCCGACGGTGCGCCGCTCGACCTTGCGCCGGGGCAGGTCGGGGGCATCCTGGCGGCGCTTGGTGGAGCGCTTGCGCCGGCGGCCGGGCTCATCGTCGGAGTCCTCGTCGGCGTTGCCGTGGGGAGGCCCGACGCGCCCGCGCAGGCCCTCAGCGGCGATGGCCTCTTCCACCTCGCGGATGGCCTCGTCGAGGTCGGCGACCTGGTCGTACTGGCTGGCCCGGCATGCTTCGTCCCGGGCGAACTCGAAGTGTGCCCGGAGCAGGATCAGCGATTTCTGTTCCTCGGTCGCGGGTTCCGGGCTGGGTAGCGGCTCGTCGTCGCGGTGCCAGCCCTCCCGGATCTGGGCCTGCCGCAGCCGGCGGTTCTTCTTCGCGCACGGCGCGCACTTGTCCTCACGGGTCGCCCCGCAGGGCAGGTCGATGACCTCGGTCAGGCCGGTGTCGAGGTCGGTGCGGCGCATCGCCAGGGGGCGGACGCAGACGCCGTACTCAGCGGCGATCTCTTTCAGCACGTCGACCGAGCGGGGTAGCGCCATGCGGGCCGCCCGCGACCCCGGCCGAGGAACAACCGGGGGCGGGTCGGCGGGGGCGAGGCCGGGCAGGGTCGCAGCCGTCATCGGATGATCCCGACGACGTGCGGCCGGTTCGGCTGGACGACACGTGGAGGCAGCACCGCCGCCGGGGCAGAGATGACAGCCGGAGCCGGGACAGTCGGCGGTACGGGGTCGGCCGGACGCTGGGGTTCGGGGTCGGGGGTGACCTGCTCGGGCACCTCGTGCCAGTAGGTCTGGGGTTGGTCCGGTTCGGGAGCCGGCGGGGTGACCGGGGCGTTGGACAGGACGACCTTCACCAGGGCGAGGAACGCCAGGGACGGCACGGCGGCCACGATCCAGCCCCACACCGAGGATTCCGCTTCGGCGACCTGGGCGGCGAGGGACAGCAGAGCGAACGCGACGAGCAGCGAGGCGACCAGGCCGACCGGGCGGCGGGCACGGCGGCGGGCGCGGAGTTCTAGGCCGAGGTAGATCGCCATCAGCTCGACCGCTACGGCGTTGGCCCAGCCGATCCAGTGCGGTTGGCCGTGGGCCACGGAGAGGTCGTGAACGTGGGTGAAGGCGGCGGCGCCTGCCATCGTGCCGATGGCGAGCAGGATCACCAGGCGTACTGCGGATTCGGTGCGCTCGGTCATCGCCACTCCTCCAACGGCTTCTCGCGGATGGTGACGTCGATGCGGATGCGCCGGTCGTTCATGTCGCGTCGGCGGTTGACCATCTGCGCCAGGCCGTGCAGGGCGGCGGCGGTCTGGTCGGCGGGGCCGACGAGCTGGATGCGCAGCGGACGCCGGAGCCGGTTGATGAAGCGGGTGAGGGTGGTCATGGCGGTTACCTCCGGGCAGGTCGGATTTTGGTGCGGATGTAGTCGGGAGGGGTGCCGAGCGCGGCGACCGCTTCGGAGAGGCAGCGCCACAGCGCCCACGCCTCGTCGGGGGTCAGGGACATCCGTCGCCGGCCCGCACCGACCGCCAGATAGACCGGGTACGGGTCGGGGCGTTCGGGGTCGACCCGGACGGAGACGGCGGTGGTCGGTTCGGGGGTGCGGAGCCGGTAGAACCGGCGGCCGTTCGGGGTGCTGGTCACTGGGGATCACCCCCGCTGTCGCGGTCGAGCAGGTTGCGCAGCGCATCGGGCAGCAGTGGCCCGGACGGCTTTCGGGGCAGCGGAGGGCGCACCGGTTCCGGGGCCGACTCGCGGCCGACCTGGGCGAGGATGTCCGACGCGTCGACGGGTGCCGGGTACTGCCGCGCCATGTCGCGGATGTCGTCGTCGCTGATGTACGAGAACCGGACCCGCAGGGGTTCGGGGGTGCCGTCGAGGATCACGTACCCGACGCCCTTGGCCCAGCGGGGCATCTGGTCGGCCAGGGCACCCCGGTTGCGGGCACCGTCGCCCAACACGAGGTCTACCTGGGACGCCTCAGTGAGCCCGAGCGCGATGCGGGTCGGGAACAGGTCCCGGAACGGCAGCACTTCCTTGCGGGGGTCCTGCAAAGCGGCCACGACCAGGACGCCGACGCCGGCACCCTGCGACAGCAGCAGCCCGAGCGAGCCGGCGATGCGCTTCCGCAGGTCGACATCCTGGAGGTACGCCGTCAGCGCGGCCATCTCGTCGACGACGACCACGACCAGGGGGTCAGCCTCAGTCGGGGTGTGCACCCGGACCGTGCCGGCGAGCCGGGTCTGACGTTCCCGCATGACCGTCACGGCCTCGTCGAGCAGGTCCGCCATGGCCTCGAAGGACTTGCAGGCGAACCGGGCGAACAGTGGCCGACCCATGGCGAACTCCATCCCGCCCTTGGGGTCGATCACCCAGAGCCGCACCAGGCCGGAGGCGATCCCGCCAGCCAGCGAGCGAACCAGCGACCACAACACCGAGCCCTTACCGGACCGGGTGGCTCCGCCGACCAGGACGTGCGTGGCGAGCAGGTGCAGCGACCAGACGCCCAGGTCTTCCCGCCGAGCCAGCGGCAGAGCGGTGAAGTCCGGGACGGCCGGCGCCTCGAAGGGCGCCACGACCGGTCGCAGGGCATCGGTGCGGACGAGCACCAGGTAGACCACAGTCGGCCGGTCCCGGAACCGCACCCGATCCACCATCCCCAGCAGCAACGCCCAATAGCCGGTCCGGGTCGGCGCATCGTCGGGCCGCTCGGAGTAGACCCGGGCGTGCCGCCGGCCGAAGGCGTACGCGAGGTTCGCCGTGACCCGTTGGAAGTCAGCGGGGGTCTGCCCCCGGACCATGCGGATGGTCAGCACGTCAAGAGCCTGATCCGAGCGCACGCGCAGTAGCTCGGGAAAGACGGCCCGATGGTCGTACGTCTCGGCGAGACCGCACAGGGTCATGGCCTCACGCCACGCCCACCGGTACACGAAGACCTGACGGAACCGGCCGAGCAGCGGCCCCGCGCACCACCGCCACCAGGACGCCTCGTCGCGCCACCGCCACACCGCAGACAGCGCTGACGCCAGGACCAGCGGTACGACCAGACCCGCCCAGCCATAGTCGGCGTAGAGGACGACGGCGAACACCGCCAGGCCCACGGTGACCGGGTGACGGAGGCACCACCAGCAGGCCAGGGCGAGCCAGCGCAGCACCACGCCGAGCATGACCGCCCACATCGGCAGATTGAACCGCTTCGGCCGGATCACCATCAGATCCCCGGCGGTCACCATCACTACCCCGCCTCGCGGCCGGCGCATCATCGCGCACCCCGGCGCGACACAAACCGACCCGACGCATCGCGGACCGCAGGAAGGGGAAGAACGAGTTGCCCGACGCAGAGCGGGCAGCGGTCAGCCGCACCGGCGGCCGGGTCGAACCGGGACTGACACACGCCGCACCGAGGCTGAGCCGGGGCAGCCGAACGCCTACGCTTGGACACGTCACTACCTCTCTCGACAGAGCAGGGGGAAGAGACAGAGGGCGGGGCTGCCGTCCGCCAAGACCTGACAGCCCCGCCCCCACCTGATGCGGCTACGCCGCCGCCTTCGTGGCCAAGCCCGCCGGGGCCCGCATCCCGGTCGCCCGCAGCGAGTACGCCATCCGGCCGTTGTTCGACACGTACGGCGTGACCGTCATGCCCTCGAACTCCACCGCCTCGAACGGGGCGCCCGTCGGCGGCACCGGCTGGTAGTCCGCAGAGATCTTCACCGTCGTCTCCCGGGAGCGCTTCCCAAGCTCCGGGTCAAGGTCCATCACGCGGACCTGCCACACACGCTGGCCAGTCAACTTGTCCTTCGCCGGGCTGCGCCGGCCAGTCTTCTCGTCGTAGTCCTCGACCTCACCCAGGGACTCGGGGACCAGGGCGCATCCCGCCGGGAACACATCCTCACAACGCACGGCGAACCTCGTACCGCCACGCAGAGCCATCGCTCAACCTCCAGGTTGTTGGCATGTCTGCCAAGTTGAGATTCCAAGGTAGACGGTACTTGGCAGACAAGTCAACAAGTTGCCCCCCGGCGCTCCGCTTTTGCGGTCGGCGGGTGAACGGAAACAGCGGCATGACCGCTTCAAGCGTCGCCGGACTGCCACTGTCCACAGTGGACAGTCGGGGGACACTGCTAGATGACTGAGGGTGCCAATCTTAGCTGCTTTGCGTCACGTTCAGCAACGGAAAATGACCTCGTCGACCCGTCGAGGCACCATGAGCGTCCACATCGGGGACACCTCGGGCGAAGCGAGGACAACGAGTGACGGCCCCTCCGATGCGAGCGGAGAGGCCGTCGACCTGTCGGTGCGTCCAGCGCATTGAACCTACCGAAGGGGCGCATCGCTGCAGGTCAGGCGAGTGATGCCGTCCTGCGAGCTGCCACCAAGAGTATGGCATACCGCTAGACCGCTCGGATACTCCGGCACTTCGGCGACCACGAAGAAGGGCTTAATTGTGCGAGACTTTAGTGCTCATGAATAGTCTCGCATTAGCCGTCACTCACCGAGTCGAATAACGTCCCGATAGAGGCCCGGATAGGCTCTGCATGACGTCCTATCGAATAATCGACCACTAGAGTTCGCAACTCCGACTCTGTTTGCCCTAGGAATGAGTCAACACACTCTGACCTGCAACTTTGCCCGTTGACGACGGGCGAAGTTGGCTCGGCCGGCACCGGGGTTCAGCCCGCTCCAGCCGGATCGCCGCCGTGGAGCGAAACGGGTCCCTCAGCAGATCGCGCGACCGGTCCGCAGTTGGTCAACCGGGAGGGGGTGAATTGCGTCGGTCGGCTCTCTCGTGCAATGATCTGCGGCGGCCAAGGAGAACTCCTCCGAGTCGGGTGGGAATGCGAGCCCCGTCCAACTCAGCGTCGAGGGTCTATCTCCGCAGCTCATTGTCCAGCGCATCGAACCGAAGGAGGTGAAGCTTGACCGAAATGACCCTTTCGCTGCGGTTCCCGCAGGCCGTGATGATCCAGATCCTGGTGGTGGTCATCGTCGTCCTGGGCATCACGCCCGCCATCATCTAGTTCGCGTGGCCGTGGGGAGGGCCTCCTCCCCACGGCCGACGCCGCTAGCCAAAGAACGCCAAACTGCCTGGTTTAACCCACTAATGGCGGGTATCGCCATGCTATGTCAAGCCAGCAGATAGCAGCAGTGGATGAAGAGCACTCGCGGCCCGCAGGTGTTGACGACGCGACCGTCGAGGCGTTGGGCGAGTTGAGCAAGGCGTTGGAGACGATCCACCGCGTGCGCGGTCACCTGTACTCGGCGCACCAGCTCGTCGGGGGCGCGGATCTCACCCTCGACCGGGTGGTGAAGCTGCTCCGCGAGGCCGGACACGACGAGACGGCCGACCGGGTCGAGCAGGAGCTGTTGGGGCGCAACCTGCTACCCGGCCGCTGGACCTTCCAGATCATGGAGGAATTCGACGACGGCTACTACGCCGCGTTTCAGGAGGTCGAGCGGGAAGCGCGGGAGAAGCTGGCCGGCGGACGGCGTCACATCTACGAGGCAGAGATGAAGGAGCGTCGGCGTACCCCGGGGATGCCGGGGCACGAGGCTACGCCGGAGGCGTGAGCGGCAATCCGTTGGGCAGCATCGAGGCCAGGGCGTTGGCTCTGGCCTCGATGATCTTCATGCGTCCTTGATACTCCGCTGGTTCCCGGTGTGCGGCCTGGCTGGTGACCTGGCCGGGCCACTTGCGGTAGAGCAGACCGTATTCGCGGGTGAAGTAGCCTGGACTGACGGCGTTGGCGGCGAGTAGAAGGCCGGTGTCCTCGGAGGCCGGCAGAGCCATCCAGCCGCCCAGGGCGAAGACGAGATCCCGCCGCAGGCACAGCGTCGCCGGATGCACCGACGCCCGGTAGCCGTTGGCTTGCCAGAACGACAGGACCGAGCTGCGGTCGATGACCCCGCCGGCCGGGTCCTGGTCCCATCCGGCCGTCGACCCGTCGGGCAGTAGATCGAGTACCCGCGAGGTAGCCCAACCGATCTGCGGGTGTGTGTCGAACGCGGCGATGTCCCGGGCGAGCGCACCGGGGGTCAACTGGTCGTCGGCGTCCAGAACCTTGATGAGTTGCCCGGAAACCCGGGACAGGGCGAGGGTACGAGCCACACCAGGCCCACCGGGACGGCCGGTGCCGTGACTGATCCGAGAATCGTCGGGCAGCACGTCGACCAGGGCGCCGGTCTGGCCGTCCTCCTGGACGAGCCATTGCCAGTCCCAGCCGTCGGGCATCTCCTGCTTGGCCAACGACTCGTAGGCGCCAGCCAGGTACTCGATGCTGGGCGCGTGGACCGGGGTGATGACCGAGACGAGCTGCGTCAAGTTTTCCACCGTTGGAGTCTGTGGGAGTAGACAAGCTCGGTGCGGTCACCCGGCATCACCACGTCGGCAACCTCGACGACCCGGCCGGTGGTGTCGATGGAGGTCTTGCGTACGGTGAGTACGGAGACGCCCGGGTCGATGTCCAGCAACTCGGCCTCGTCGGGCGACGGCGGACGGGCACGGATTTCGTCGTCGATCCGGTCCAGCTCGATGCCGAGAGTGTAGAGCTGATGTTGCGTGCCGCCCGGCCACGGTTCCTTGCCCTCGTCGAGCAGGTCAGGGTTCGCGGCCACCAGGTCGTACGGCAGGTAGGAGTACGACACGGTAAGCGGCGCGTTCTCGTGGCGGGAGGACGTCCAGTAGACCCGGCGCAGCAGCGGCGTACCCGGTTCGACGCGCAGGGCCGCCGCCATCTCCTCGTCGGCGTTCACCCGGGAGTATTCGGCGTGGAACTTCAGATCATCGACTGTCAGGCCGGTGTCGTGCTCGGTGGCGCCGGTCTTCAGCCGCTCCGCCTCGTCGAGCAGGACCCGGTCCTTCTCCCACTGGTACCGCTCGGTGTTGCGACGGCGTACGCGTTGGCGGGGTGCCCGCACGTAGGTGCCGCGCCCCTGCTCCGCCCGGACCAGGCCCCATTCCCGGAGCTGCCGGATGGCGTTGCGCACGCTGGTGCGGGACAGGCCGGACGACTCGGCCAACTCAGTCTCGCTTGGCATCAGGATGCCCGGTGGCAGCTCCCCGCTCATGATCTTCGCCCGCAACTCCTCCGCGAGTTGCAGGTAACGAGGGCGCCAGTCCCGGCTATGCACACCGGTCACCGTACCCCCTAGACGTTCCAACGTCTGCCAGGTGGTCCCCCCAGCGGGCCGCTCGGGAACCGGAGGTATCGCTACCGCCGCTCGCGGTGACTGGCTGCGGCGAGGGCCGGGAGTACGAGGGCCGGCTACGCCCCGCCGGCTGTTGGTGTTCACCGCGACTCCCCCGCCCGTCCGTGTCGGCCAACCGGTGCCAGCATCGCTAGGCGGGCCTGCGTCAGCTCGTCAACGAGCCGATCCACCTGTGCCGGCGACAGGAGCACGGTCTGCGTGGCGCCGTAGCGGGTCGCGTCGAGCTTGACGGCCAGGTCCCGTCGCGCGAACCGGTCGACGAGCAGTTGAACGGTGACCCAGCCGGTCCGCTCCCGCCCGATGGTGGACGGCAATCCCCGGTGCATCGGGTCGTTCGGTCCGCAGCCCCGGCACCACATCGGGCACACGACCGGCACGATCGAGGACAACGGCTGACGCTCCGTCATGGGTTCGCCTTCACTCATCGTCGGCCCCCTGCTGGCCGCCAGCTTGCTTCAGAAGCCCGCGGAGATGCTCGACCAGCTGGGCAACCTGCGGCAACGGCAACTCCGCCCAGCCCATCCCGGCCCGGCACGTCGCGTGAACCGCGATCAAGGGCGCCGTGGCGTCGGCACCGATGAGGTACGTGACGATGTGGCCGCTCGCTCGGGCGTCGCCGACCCGGTACATCGGTCCCCGATGGCGGCGGGCCATGTGCGCCATCAGCGGCGGCACCAGATGACCGCACCGATCCGGGGCACACCAGTCCGGGTGGCGTGTGGCGTCGGCCGGCTTGCTCGTGCGGCTCACTGCGGCCACCGCCCACCGTTGCCCCGGTACAGCTGCGCCCGCGTCATCGGTGGCGCGTAGCGCAGGGCGGGCAACTCCCGCGTCGGCCCAGAGGGCCACCGATGCGAGGGCGGCACAGAAGCCAGTCGGGGACGCGACAAAGCGTTGAAGCTGGCGGCCCGGGTCGACGGGCGCCACCAGGACCACCAGGACGAGAACCAGCGGCGCCGACGATGGGAGCCGGACATCGCACCTCCACAGGTAGGCGGGGACCGGTGGCCAGCCACGGGGGAATGCGGCCGGCCACCGGCCCGAATGAAGGCACGGCGCACCGTCCGACGCAGACGGGTCGGGTATCGCCGAGCCAACTTGTACGCGCGGCTACCGCAACCGGTCCGACAGGACGCCGCGCATCAGTGCGACCAGGGCCGGCGCGAGACCACTCCTGACACGAACCGTCATCCCGGCCGCACACTGGGAAACGTACCTACAAGTGGACGACTTGTCTATAGCTCGGAATGGCTTGAGCTGTTGTCACTTGGTAAGACAAGTGCCAGGTACCGTGTCGGAGTGCCTCCCTCGACGTACGGACAGCCCAAATACAGGGTCATCGCACAGAGGCTCCGCGAGTGGATTGAGGGGGGACAACTGCCGACCGGTGCGCTGGTGCCGACAGAGAAAGCGCTCATGGCGGAGTTCCGAGCGAGCCGAGGCACCGTGCGGCAGGCGATCGCGCTGCTACGCGAGGAGGGGTACCTCCAGACGGAGCGCGCTCGTGGGACCTACGTACGCCACCCGCGTGCAGCGAGCGCAGGCCGAGAGTGTTTTCAGGCGGTGCCAGCAGATGAAGAGCTGGCCGCGTTGCTCGGCCTCACGCCTGGAGAGTCGATCGTATGTCGTCAAACCGTGGTCGGGGCGGGAGAAGGCGACCTAGTTGTAATACGAAGGTACTCCAAGTCATAGCGTCAGGTTCCAGGCGCTAGAGAGCGGGAGTTAGAGAGCGTACACTCTAGCCCAGATCGAAACTCTCTTGCAGGAGTTCGACCTCCGCCTCGCGCGCCTCAGTCGTCGACATAATTCGATACTCGCTTTCATCGAGTTTGACCTCAAGTCGAGCGGCCTCGGCGAAGAATCGTTCCGGGTCGAATATTCGAAGCCTCTTGTCCGGATCCCTGCTCTTCGCCAGCTGCCAGATTACAGGCGGACGGTCGCGACGAAAAGCCGCTACTGCGGCTTCGCGCGCTTCTGTGGGGGGCATGAGACTGATCTCGATCGCACGCTTGACGCCCTCCAGCATTTCGTCTCGCGTGTACTGGCGGTGAGGCAGTTGCCCGGCTCGGGCGCGTCCGGGATGGATGGTGTCCCAGGACGAGCGGGCGTTCTTGCGAGCCGCGCCGGGTGGATTGGAGCCAAAGCCGTCCAGGAACGAGTTCCAGAGCACGGGCCTGTACTGACGTAGCAACGCTCGCTCGCCAAGGACGATCCAAGCGTCGTCGAGCGGCAGGTAGCGAACCCTGAAATCCGACAAGCGGATATTCGAACCTGAGGACCGCTCAACTTCCTGGATGCTCTTGGAGTGCTTAATAATTCTGTCCCAGAGCTTGCTTTCTTCATAATCGGGCGCATAGCCGTATCGACTGCTTCCCGCCTCAGCCTTGCCGACATAAAGTGGCACATGGGTATTCTTCAGTCGCTCATACAACGGAAAATTGCCTACCCAATATAGGGCGTACAGGCCGGCCCCTCGGAACTCGGGTAAGGGAAACGACTTGACCTCTTGCGAGTCGAGTTGCTCGCGCAAAGACCGGCCGATCTCGTCCGGGTCTAGAGGGTTGTAGCGCGGAGGAGTGGGGACCGAGGAGCGCTGGCGAGGTGGCACGGGATGACGATAGTGCATCACGACGCTGGCGTCCGTCCATGCTCGACCGGGTTCGGGTGGCGTCGCGGTCGTAGATCAGCCTGCCGCACTAGTAGTGGCTTGACGGAGCAAGTCGGCCACTCGCGCCGCTGCCTGAGTCACGTCCTCGTGTTCCCAGACGCGGACGACCTTCCAGCCAGCTAATGTGAGCAGGGCGTCGGTCTCGCTGTCTCGCTGCCGGTTGCCGATGACCTTTTGCATCCAAAAATCCTGATTCTTGGTCGCCGGACGGTAGTGTTCGGGGCAGCCGTGCCAGAAACATCCGTCGACGAAGACGGCGACGCGAGCCTTGGTAAAGGCGACATCGGCCGTCCGTCGAAGCGTGGGTAGGACCTTGTAGTTGACCCGGTAACGAAGACCCGTGGCGTGGAGTTTTGAGCGTAGCCTTCGCTCAGGCTTCGTATCCCGGCTCCGGTTCCCGCGCATCACCGCTCGAACGGCGGGACTTGATGCCCAGGACTTGGCACGCGCAGCAGCCTTCGTCGGGCTGCTGATACCTGCGCTTCCATGCGCGATCGCCCATCCGGCTCGGAGGTTCTCAGCCCGGGTGTCATGCATAACCTCGCCCAAGTACCTCTCGCGTGTCGCCCCCGAGTCTGACCAACGAAGGTACGCACGAATTCTTCGAGTCTTGGCGTACACCCGTAGGCAGACGGAAGCACGCGCAGGGCGCCCATCAGACAGGGTGATCTCTCGCGCCGCTCGACCGCCGGCCGCTTCGTCTTGCTCTGCGGCCCGCGTTCTCCGGTCCACACCTTGTGGACACCGCCAGGCGACGTCCGGTGGTGCTTGCTGGTTCCACGTTCTAGACATCCGCAACGTTACCGGCTTCTCTGTTGGCCAGCCGCCCACTTCAGGGCGTCTGCGACTGCAGTAGCGAAGACTCGCCCAAGTTCGACGGGAACGGCGTTTCCCAGTTGCCTCATCTGTTCGCCACGAGGGCCAGCGAGCCGCCAACTATCGGGAAAAGTCATGACCCTGGCCGTCTCTCGAACAGTCATGTACCGGTGAGAGCCGTCATCCAACAGCATCACCGACTCGCCACCAGGTACGCCATGAACGCCGGCCTTGACGGTCTTCGCTGGGCGGTCGAGGTAGTTCGGAGTGTGGCCAGCGTAGATGCGAGCGCCGGGCCACCCGATGTGGTGGACCCACATGCCAGACGGGTGTTCCGCCTTGTCCACGACATCCTTCGGAAGTGGCGGCTCGTGTGGTCTATCGGGGTTCCCGTAGAGGGCGTCTCGGAGCGTTCGCCACGGCAGCGTTTCATCGGCGATCGGCAAAGCGCTAGGCAGCGATTGCGCCACCGCGTCCCGAACGGAGCCACGTACCTCCGAGTGCCGTTCCCAATAGGATCCGTCTAGTTGACTCCTAATTAGCGCCTCACGTGAATGGCTCTTACGGGGCGCGAAGCGTTGGAGCCAATCCTCAGCTGTGATGCCAAGGCTGGCCTTAAAGGCCACGATGATCACGCGGTTTCGCACCTGAGGCACCCCGTAATCGGCGGCGTTTACCTCTATGGGTACGACGACATAGCGCTCTTCGGAATCCTGAGGTATCTCTAGGTCGCGCTGGATCAACTGGGCATTATGCGTTTCCCAGCTCGCGTCTTTAGCGCGCTTCTCGAAGGGTAAAGAGAGTTCCCTAAGAATGTATTCAAAGTAGGGGCGAAATGATGTCCTAAGGAGCCCTCGGACGTTTTCGCAAATGATCGCGTTCGGTCGAGTCTGCTCCACTACCCTAAAAAGTTGGGGAAACATGTTGCGGGTGTCTTCGTCGCCCTTGTGAACGCCACCGAGGCTGAACGGTTGGCAGGGAGGGCCACCCGCTACAACGTCAACCTTACCCGCGAGATACCCAAACTGGAATTCCCGAATATCACCTTGAATCAGTGGCCACTCGTCATTCAGGGCCAGGGGGATATGATCTTCGCTCTTTCGCTTAACGGCGCCGTTCTTCAGGAGGGTCTCGCATGCCCGCGGCGCAAACTCATTCATCACTAGGTGACGAAAGCCCGCTCTGTGCATCGCTAGCGCGAGGCCCCCGCCACCCGAGAAGAGTTCAATGCTGGTGCCGACCTCGGTCAGCGGTTCGTTCTGGTCCTCCACCCTCAAACCATACCGCGGAGAAGTCGATCGTGGTAGTGCGACACGCCATACCTGTCCGTGCGCGGGTGCCAACACAGCCGGCGACGGGCGGTGTGGACCGCAAGCCTGCCGCGCCGCTCGATCGCGCCTCGGAAATGACGTCGGGAGGGACTGGAAGCCTGGCAACCACACCGGATCCGAGTAGCGAGGAGGCCGGTGCGGAGATGGCCCTGGATGCTTGTGGCGCTCGTGGCGACCGTCTGGGTCGGCCTCGTTGCTGATCTAGCTCCGTGGGCGGTGCGGAAGCAGTTGGAGGGCAGACCGGGGTGAGACGGCTCCGAAGGCCGTTGCGCGATGTGGTCTTTGAGGCTCAGCGCCGGCGAGGAGATCGGGCTGTCGCGGGTACTGGCCGGACCGCGTCGTGACGAGCTGCTGCGGCAGTGGCGCGACTACCGGGCCGAGATGAACATTCCCGGCGTCCGCCTCAGAAGCTAGAGACGGTGGGGCCGAGTTTTATTGGGCCGCAAGGAGCCACGGAGTGGCGTGGGTGACCCGTGCGGAGGGGCGCGTCCGGTGGGCTTCGGAAGCTATACAGGTTAGGAGATCAGGGATGGTTGCGAGGCGTGGCGAATGATCACCACATGATGGCGTGCCCGCGTGATCGCAACTCGCAGAAGCCGTCGCCGGGACTGTATCTCGGCCTCCTTTCTCGTGAGATCGATGAGCTGGTCATTGCCAAATCTTGTCTCCGCGATGATCACGCCATCGAACTCCTTACCTTTTGACTTGTACATGTTCATGAACGTCGTGGACGCGGTTCGTTCGGCTTGGGTCGCCTCAATCATTCGATTGGCCAGCACTCGACGCACAACCGCAGCAGCGTCCGTATACGCGGTGCCGTTCCAAGCGTCAGTTAATTCCCAAGCAATTGCATCGGTTGCTTCCAGTAGCCGGATGAGCCGCGCCTTGCCGAAAATCTCCTTCAGCTCGGTAGAGCCGCTCAAGCGGGCGCGAGCGAGTTGCCAATCCTGCACTGGACTACCGGTGAACCGGATCCCCTCGGAACAGGCTGCAACGATTATCTTGGCAGTGTTTGATCGAACCTTCGTCCCAGAAGCGATGTTCTGCAGCGCACGTTCAAGCGTTGAAACAGTACCCTTCGCGCCTGCGAACCTAGTGGACTTGACACGGTAGAAGTTGCCGATGTGTTTCAACGTCGTCGTGAGCGCCTCGCTTGTATTGAGGCCAGGCCACTCCAGGATGGAGGCAACTACATAGGCAGACGCAGTCGCGAGGTCCTGGTCGAGGTTGAGCTCGTGGTCCACGGCGGGATAGATCTTTCCGCCGAGCTCGGTGTCCGTCGCCGCCGTCTCCGATAGCCGACCCACGAGGGCGTTCGTCGGGGCGAGTACCGCTACGGTCGGCTCTCTGCCCAGTTCCTTGTGCAGGTGCTGGCGCAGTACGACCAAATATGCGTGTACGACGGTCTCTACCGTCCTTGGGTAGCTGTAGGTGCCATAGGTCAAGTTGTCGGGTACCGGGACGATTGGGTCGTTCCGTAGCACGGCGTTCGCGTATGCGAGCAGGCCCTGCCCAGGGCTGCGGTGGTTGTCCTTCGATAGGTCGAACGCTTTCGGCTGCAGGGTCTCGATAGCGTCCTGGATTCGTCGCTCGTTGACACCGGGCAGGTGATCGTAGATCCGCTGGTCGGGGTCGGCGAGGCAGATAACCGTTGATGCCGAGCTCAGTGCGCGGATTGCTCGCCACTGGTCGTCATTGGTGTCTTGGAACTCGTCCACGATCACGACGGGGTACGCGTTGCTGTAGAGGGCCGCGAGAGCGAGGTAGCGCTCGAAGAGGTCGCCTGTGGTGCAGGCGAGCAGGTCGAACACATACTTTCCTTCGTCGGCGGCCAGGCGGCGGGTCTCGGCGGCCCAGTCCCCCTCGAACGCCGCTTGGAGCTGCTGCTCTTGGTCAGGAGTGATGAAAGATGATGGCTTGCCGGTTTGGAAACGGCCGTGGCTCCGTACGACGTCCATGAAGAAAGCGTGAAAGGTGCGCACCTCTAAGCGCCGCCGTGTCTGCAGATTAAGCAACCCCGTCATTCGGTCGCTGATCTGTCGCACTGCGGCTCGTGAGAAACTAAGGAACAGTACGGACTGTTCCGGCTCTAGGGCGGAAACGGCCTCGCGTGCTTTAAGTAGAGCAATGGAGGTCTTGCCGCATCCAGGACCGCCGACGATGAGTAGATGACCCGATGCCGCAAGGATGTCGAGTCGGGGTTGATCAAGATTCATCGGCGGCTACGCCTACGATATCGTTAGCTACCTCGCTCGGTGTCTTCTCGGAAAGCTCCTCGTTCATCTTAAATAGGAAGTCGACGATCGTCGCCGGAAGATCCGCCTGAGTACGACACTCTTCGACCAGCAGTGGCGCGTAACCGTCGAAAGACCCCTTGCGCTTCCTCAGCACGTTACGCGTGTGATCTTTGACGTCCTGTTCGCCTGCGGTGGCATCGAGGAGGCCGCAGTCCTGCGGGTAGTCGCTTCTGGTGCTGACGGCAGTACAAAATCGGCGCTGTACCTCAACCGGGATTTGATCGGTTAGCAACTCCTCGATCCCGGCGTAGTCGATTACCTTGTAGATGGTGAACTCGATTGCCTTTAATTCCTGCTCGGGTGTCAAGGGTCTGACCGGTGTGTCATGAATACCGAACACAGGCTTGCCCATCGCAGCGAAAACCGGCGCGTACAGCGGCACCGACGTATCTCCGCCGGCATCGAATAAAGAGATGCCCATCAGATCGAGGTGCTGATAACCCGAGGTCGGATCCCGCTCTAGTATGTCGGCAGCGACGCGCATGGCGGCGAGCTCGGTGGCTCCTTCCACGACACAGACAGCGCGTGCCAGGACCGCTTCCGCGAACTGACGCTGGTTGGTCCGATATTTTTTCAGCTTGTAGTCAGGTGGGAGAGCCACCGGCCAGCTAGTTAGCGCTCCGGCATCGTCTCGGGCTACGGTGACCACATGGTCGGGGTCGAACATCTCGATGACGTAGGGCGAATGCGACGTAACAATGACTTGGTCCATCTGATCGAGCGTGAACCGGACCAACCTGCGCTGCGCATGCGGCGGCAGCGCGATTTCCGGCTCCTCCATCGCGAAGATAACGGACTGGTCCTCAGTCAGTTTGGCGATATATGTGAGCAATGCGAAGACCAGCAGATTCAACGACCCGGTACTCAGTCGGTTGAACGGGACCGGGTAGGTGCCCGGCTGTGTCGACACGAACAGCCGGAGGACTTCGCGTAGATGTTCGCGGGTGAGATCCGATACGTGCACGTCCACGGCTGCCGGATGGTCCGTAAGATTGATGAACTGGCTAACGAGTTTGCGGACCTCGGTACGGATCTTCGCGAAGCCCGAGCCGTCCCCAGTGACCACCACTTGGTGCACGTCGCGTATCGCCCGCTCCCATAGCGACGCGTCGGTGCCCTGGGCCTCTAGCCGGACGATCGTATCGATCAACGATCCCCGTTGGAAGCTGAGTGCTCGGTTGCCGGTCCGATTGGCGCGCAGGTAGATAAACCCGCAAAGCCGCTTGTCCTCGCGTTTAAAGGGCTTGAGGCCTTCCCCGAGGTCGCCCCCGAAGTCGGCGAAGCTGTCGGCAATGGCCTCCGGGTACGCGAAGAAGGTACCTGCGGCAAAGTCGTCTTCGTCGGGATCGAAGCGGCCGATGAATACCACCGGTAGGCACCATGCTCCGTCCGACACCGCATCTGAGGTCGGCGCCGTAGCGGCGGTGGGATCCGGGGCCTCGCTGAGCGTCGGTGCAGGTGGTACCACCTCGTTCAGCAAGTCCTGCGTGCTCGCCGACCAGACGCGCAGGTGGCTGCGGAAGCGGCGAGTGGCTTCTTCGGAGAGGTCGGTCAGGATTACCTCGATTCTGACTTCCGGGGTAGTTCCGTCCTCCAGCAGATACTGGCCGGCGAAGAAGTCATGCTCGTCGATCACGGGGCGTCGGCTCATCCGCTCCGGCCCCAACACGAGGTCGAGGGCGTCACAGATCGTGGACTTGCCGACACTGTTACCGCCCACGAGCAAGGTGTGGCCATCCAGGAGCACCGTTCCGCTCTTCGCGCCGCGGAAGTTCTGGAAAGTGATGCGACTTACCTTCACCTGCACTCCTTGAGGCATGCCATGCGGTCCGGCCAGTATGGGGCCAGCCCAAGCCGAGCGCGATGCCCGGATCCGGGCCGTACTGGTTGCGTGTCCGAATAGGACCGCTGTCGCAACGAGCCGGCTAGACAAGGTGAGGTGCACCGATCTGCCTGATCGGCACTCGGGCTTTCGCAAGCCACCTGGCGAACGTCTGTCGCACATCCGACGGACCCAGCTTGCCCATCATCTGCTGCTGAATTGGCCTGTACTAGATCAAGGCACCGCGCTGCGCGCGGTGCGGGCGCGGTGGTCCCGTCCGGCGGCAAACCGCCCCGGCTGTCTGCGACGCCGGGGCGGGAAGCCGCCGACAGCCGACGGGCTGCCGCGCCCGCATCAATCGGGAGCCAGTACGACGATCGGGACCAGGCCGTGACGATCGCCAGGGTGGCCGGCCGCCGTCGAGCTTCCGGCGATCGGCTGCCGCACCGGCTACGCCGGCTTGCCCTCGACCTTTCCGAGTCACCCACACCGCACCGGAGCTGACCGCCCCAGCGCCGCCTACGCTGTCGCGGTGGACGCGGGCAGGGTGTGGCGGCTGTACCACCGGGGCGAGCTGGTCGGCGAGATCGACGAGCAGAGCCTTGACTTCCCGTGGACGTACGGCAGGTTCCGTCCGCTACCGGGGTTCGAGCCGCTGCGCCCGCTCTTCGTCGCCCGGAGCGCTGCCCTCGACGCGGACGACGACGAGGCCATGATCCGGATCGACGACGAGATCCGGGCCGCCCTCACGATGACGCACCCGGACGGCCGCCAGGTGGCCGAGTTCCTGCTGAGCATCGAGGGCGACGAGGCTGGTTTCCGGTGGCATGACGAGCCGTTCGAGGACGGGTAGCCCGTGCCATTAGCGTGCCATTAGGCCAGGACAACCGGGGTCAACCCAGGCCACCAGGGACCGCCGTGACCAGGCCGCCGGCCCTACGACCTGCCGCCCATCGGCAATTCCCAAGCTGACAGTGCGGGTTCGATTCCCGTCACCCGCTCCACGCGAAAGGCCCTGGTCAGGACGCAGATCCCGACCGGGGCCTTCGACGTTCCCCGAGCCCGTGATCATGCCACGGGCCATCCACGGGCCACTACCGGCGCCGGACCACTCTGCGGCCATGCCGTCGTCCGGGTCATCGGGCTGCGTCCGGCCCGCCTTCCTGTCACGGCGAAGCGATCACGAGTGGGCCCCGACGTCCCAGCGCCCACACGGTGAGCGCGAAGCAGCAGAGCACCGCTCCCGCGATCGTGACCGCTGTCCAGCCGCCCGCAGACCAGAGCGTGGTCGCGGCGGCGGAGCCGATAGCAGCGCCGATGAAGTTGCCGGTGGCCAGCGCCGTGTTGAGCCGGCTGCGGGCCTCGTGGGACAGGGCGAACAGCCGCGCCCGGTTGAGGAGAGCCTGCGTCTGTAGGGCGACATCGAGCATGATGATCGCGATGATGATGAGTACGACGGAGCGGCCGGCGAACGCCGCGACGACGAATGCGCCGAGGGCCAGTACCCAGGCCGTGCCGGTGGCCGCAAGCGACCAGCCGCGGTCGTGCAGACGACCGCCGTGCAGGCCGGAAAGGACACCAGCGAGGCCGGCCAACCCGAACAATCCGATCACCGCTACCGGGTACCGGAACGGTGGGCCGCTGAGCAGGAACGTCAGCGCCGTCCAGAACAGCGAGAACGTGGCGAACCCTGTGGCGGCCAGGACCAGCGTCCATCGGGCTGCCCGCTCCCGCATGACCACCGCGCCTACCGAGGCGATGAGCTGCGGGTACGGCATGCGCGTCCGCGGTGCCAGCGGTGGAATCGCGCGGTAGAGCACGACCGCGAGCAGGACGGCGACGATCGCGGCGAGGGCGAAGATCGTACGCCACCCGGCGGTGCCGGCGACCAACCCGCTGATCGTGCGGGAGGCCAGGATCCCGGTGAGGGTCCCGGACCCGACGACGCCGACGATCCGACCGCGGTGGGTGTCGCCGGCCAGGTCCCCGGCGAGCGGTGTGAGGACCTGCCCGGAAATCGTCGTCATGCCGAGCACGCCCAGTGCGAGGAGGAGTAGACCGATCGACGGCGCCAGCGCGCACAGCAGCAGTGCGGCGGCCGAGGTCAACAGCATCACCGGGACGAACCGGCGGCGGTCCAGGACGTCACCGAGCGGTACGAGCAGCAGCACGCCGACGGCGTACCCGATCTGCGTCGCGGTGACGAGCCAGCCGGCTGTCGCGGTCGCGGCGCGCAGGTCGCCTGCAATGAAGCCGAGTAGCGGCTGCGCCCAGTACAGGTTGCCGATGGCCACGCCCGCCGCCAACGCGAACAGGAACGTCAACCGACGGCTCATCTTCGACGGCGGTGCCCTGCGGGGTGCTGCCACCCTGCCACGCTAAAGCGCGGTATCAGGGCGCGGGGCCCAGCAAGGGCCTGAGCGTGGCAGGGCCGCGCATCCGCCGGAATGTCCACATTCTTTCCCGGCACCCTTCAGGCGTGCTCAGACATTTCGACACGGCGGGCAACGACAGTCCCCACCGGTGGGGCCGCAATAGGGAACCGGACGCTGCCATGGCGATCGCGCGGGTATGGCTCGTTGCGTTCGCCGGCCAGCGGGCGGCATCGTCGCCTTGGCAGATCGGATGTGCACATTTGCCTGCGATCAGCCGGTTTGCTACACAGCGCCGTCAGGTGATGTGCGGCAGGGTCCGGCGATCGAGGGGCGGCAGGTCAGCCGCCCGACCAATGCCCTGTCATGCCGAGTAGCGGATGTGCTTCAATCCGTCCGGTTCCGCGGCCATTTGGGACCGCCGATTCTCAGCCGCTCGTTGCCCACGTCAGCATCGCTTGCCAGTGGGCCGGCGAGGGCGTGTGGGCTGCGTCCTCGCTGATCCGAACCATGGCGTTGGGTATCCGTGCGGCGATCAGCGGTGCGTCGGGGACGGCTCGGCCGGGGTCGTGTCGGCCAGCCCAGATGAGGACGCGGCAGGGGACGTCGCGCAGGCGGAACCCCCATGGGCGGATGTCGGTGGCGAGCCAGTCGCTGGCCAGCCCGGCCGCGCCTTGGCGGGCACCTTCGCGGTTGGACTCCTCGTAGGGCTGCATCCAGGGGTCCTGGCCCGCGGCAAGCAGTTGCCGATGCTGTTTGAGCGGATCCTCGGCATACCATGCGGCGGCGCGGGTCACGTAGCGGGGCCCGAACCCCGGAACGGTCCGCAAGGCCCACGCCTGAAACCGCTGCCAGCCACCCACCGTGCGCAGCTCTCGGTAGGGGCCGGTGAAGCCTGCGGCGACCACCCCGGTCAGTCGATGCGGGAACCTGGCCCCACAGGCCACGGCGTACGGCGCGCCGCCAGAGAACCCGATCAGCCCGAAGCGCTCGATCCGCAGAGAGCTCATCAGTGCACCGACGTCGTCAGCGACCCCGAGGAGCGTCGGCTGTCGGACAGGTGTGGACCGACCGTACCCGGGCCGGTCCACGGTGATCAGGCGGACACCCGCCAACGCCGTGTCGTCCGGGCGGCTGATCCGCGAGCCCGGCGTGCCGTGCAGGAACACCACCGGCGGCCCGTCCGGATCGCCGTACTCCGCCCAGCCCAGGACCCGGCCGTCCGGCAGCGTGAAATCCATATCGCCCCTCCGCTAGACGCCCGACGCGACACCCAGCACAGCGCGTGGAAACAGTCGCCGTATTGTGCAGCGGGGCAAATGTCGAAGCGTAATCACATGCCGCGATCAGCGCACTGAGGTATCGCAAATCGGTCTGCGGACGTCTATCGCACATCGGTCGGCGGAGGGCAATAGCGCGTGCTACCGCGCCCGCACCGGCTAGAGACCGGCGACCGGGACCAGGCTGTGACGACCGCCAGGGTGGTTGGCCGCCGTCGAGCTTCTGGTGATCCGCTGCCGCACCGGCTACGCCGGCTGCCCTCGGTCCCCCGAGTCACCCACACCGGCCTTCGGCGTTCCAAGGCCAATGATCTCGCCGCGTGCCATCAGCCCCGCGCATTCTCAGCCGGCCGGCGACCTCCGGTCGACATCGGACGGTCCACGACGGCTCGGCGAGGAGACCCGCTAGCTCCTACCGCCGGGGTCCTCGATACTCACAGCGTGATCGACAAAGACTCTCACGCCCCATGGTTGCCTCGCGTTCCTCACCCGGCTGACAGCCCGGCGCTGCCCATCTACATGGTCATCTTCTTCTTCCTGGGTCTCGCCGGATTTGCCGTACACGGACTATCTGACGGAAGGGAAGCACTCGTCATTGCGAGCATCGTCTCGGGGGTGTTCTTCACGTGCTTCCTGATCCTGTTCGCGATCTACTGGACCGGTTACCTGCTGAAGGGACACGCCAACTGGCAAGCCGAGCGCCAGGCTGATTCCGACGGGCCATCCACGGGCCAGTAACCAGAGGGTTGGCCGGTCAGGTGGGCACGAAACGCAACCAAGCGGCCACCGGACACAGGCGTTTCGCGCTCCACGGCCGGTGGTGCGGCTCCTTCACGCGGACGGCGCGGTCACCGCTCACCGCCGGGCGAAGAGGGGAAACCCGCCGGGTGCGACTGAACCGGAGCAGCGCGCCGCCGAGAAACAAGAGTCCCAGCCCAGGCCGGCCGCCGCGGTATCAGAGCCGCTTGAACGTCTGCGGCGACCGAGCCGGCACTGGCTACTTCCGGCGTGTGGGCCAAGCTGCCCAAGCCGCAGCGACGGCACAGAGCATCAGGCAGACGAGGAGGCAACTCAGCGCGCCGCAGAGCACCGCGCCGAGGGCTCCCAGACTCTCCACGGACATGATCGTTCCATGCTGAGGCCTTGACCAGGAGGGGAGCCCTCGACCAACGTTCTCGTTGCCCTCGGGCACGGGCCCGCTGTCGTACCGTGTGCCGGTGAACAGCCAGGATCGCAGTACCTACCTGGCCGCCGCCGCGGCCAACCTGACCTTCAACTCGCCGCTCGGCGAGGAGCGGGTGGCGGACCTGGTCCGGCGACTGACCCCCACCGGGCCGGGCTGGCGGGCCCTGGACCTGGGCTGCGGCAACGGCGAGCTGCTCCTGCGGCTGTGCGAGGCCCACGGCATCGCCGGCGACGGGGTGGAACGCCACGCCATCGACTGTGAACGGGCCCGGCTGCGCGCGACGGAACGGGGAGCCGCCGAGCGGGTCACCTTCCACGGCGCGGACGCGGCCACCTGGGACCGGCCCGCCCACCTCGTCGTCAACGTCGGGGCCGGCCAGATCTGGGGCGACGCCGCGCGAGCCCTCGCCGCGCTGCACCGGCTCACGCTGCCCGGCGGCAGGCTGCTGTTCGCTGACGGCTTCTACCAGGCCAGCCCCGGTGTGCAGGTCCGCGAGATCTTCGGCGACATGCCCGACCTGGCTGGCCTGGCCCAGCTCGCCGTGGACGCCGGGTTCCGACCGCTGCACGTCGCCGTGTCCACCCTCGCCGAGTGGGACGACTTCGAGTCCGACTGGCGTGCGGGCATCGAGCGCCTCGGCACGCCGGAGGCGCGTGCGTTCGCCGACGAGCGGCGCGTCGAGTACCTCACCGGCTACCGCGACGTCGTCGGCTTCGGCTGGCTGATCCTGACACCGGCCTGACCGCCTGACCGCCGGCCCGCCGGACCGCTGCGCAGCGTGGATGTTCCCCGGGCGTGGGGCGGCGTCCGGGCTGAAGTCGTACCGGCCAGCCCGACGACGGGGCCCGGGCAGGTAGAGCCGCTGATGGACGGTTCCGGCGAAGCCCAGGTCCGGAGCGGCCGCTGGCTCAGGGTCTCCGTTCGTCGCCGGGCGCCGGGCGCGTGGCGAGGCGGTGCAGCCAGGCAAGGTCGGCGCGGTCCACGTCGCGCGGTTCGTAGCCGCTGTGGAACAGCAGCTGCTGGGTGACCGAGATGCAGTCGACCCGGCGACCGGCGATGGTGCCGGTGGTGAAGCAGCCCTTCGGCCAGCGGAAGGTGCCGCCGTCGAGGCTGGCCTGGTGGCCGTCGCCGGCCTCGTCGAACGCCAGCGGATGCAGGTCGACCCGCCCCCGCCCGTCGGCGACGACCTCGACGCGGACCGGCCGCCAGTCGGTCTCGACGACGTAGCCGAGCCGGCCGAGGGCGTTCAACGCCGCGGCCTCCTGCTCCGCGGCGACGGCCAGGTCCAGGTCGCGGTGCGCACGGGTCTGGTGTCCGACGAGCGCGTCGACGCCCCAGCCGCCGCCGATCCAGGCCCGGCACCCGGCGGCGGTGAGAGCGGCCAGGACGGCGTGGACCTCGTCGGCGTCCATGTCGGCGGTCACGACCACCGTTCTAGCCCCTGCGGGCAGGACTCAGCCACCGAAATCCACCGCCCGGGCCGGACGGCGGCGAGATCGCCGCGTTCACACCGAGCATCGACGGCGTCCAGGCGCGGTGCCGCGGCACGACGAGCGGTCCGAGGCCCCGTAGGCCCGGGGCGTCGCGGGCGGGCCAGGATTGGTCGTACGGGCCGCCTACGCTTTCGCCGTGATTTCGGACCTCTCCCGGTTGCTGAGTTCGCTACCGCCCGCGACGCTGCCGCCCGGCCGCACCGTCGAGCCGGAGGACGGTGGACCGCCGCCGTACTGGCTGAGCGACGCCCCGGTCGATCCGGGACTGTGGGCGCGGATGCGGTCGCGGCATCCGGAGTCCGGGCTGTGGCCGCTGCTGCTGAGCGGGCTGTCGAGTGACGAGAGCCGCCCGTGGGCCGACGGCGAGGTGTCTCCGGCCGACATGTCGTCGCCGGAGCAGCACGACGTGGCGAAGGTGCTGGCCCGGTGGTGGGCCGACTGTGCGACGACCGGCGAGGACGGCACGTCGGACGTCACGGCCCCGTTCGGCCAGGACTGGCCCGGCCTCGCCCCGCCCGGCGACCTGGCGGAGGCGCCCGACGTGCTCGCCGACGAGTGCGCGGAGTTCCTCGTGGACGGGCGGACGCGTCTCGGGCTCGTGCCGGCCGCCCGCAGCGCGGACACGCTCGCCGTGGTGGGCTGGTACGGCCCGGCGAACCACACCGGCGACGCCGGGGAGATCTCGGCGGTGCTGCGGAGTTGGGAGGACCGGTTCGGCGTACGGGTGGTCGGCGTCGGGTTCGCGACGCTGAACCTCAGCGTCGCCGCGCCACCGACGTCGACCGGGCACGCCTTGGCGGTCGCGGCCGAGCATTTCGCCTTCTGCCCGGACAACGTCTGGCAGGGCGCCGGGTCCCTGACCGCCTACGCCGAGCAACTCCTCGGCCTGCACTCCTGGTCGTTCTGGTGGGACTGACGACGGATCGGAGCTGGTAGGACTGGCGCCGGAGAGCGTTTCGTCGGACACGGCCGCCGTCCGACGCCACCACGTCCGACGTCGCCCCGCCGCCCGATGTCCCGGCGGTCAGCCGACGGCGGCCGTCGGCTGCGGGCTGCGCCGGGGTACGGCGGCCAGCGCCAGCCCCAGCAGCGCGCTCGCCGCGCCCACCACGAACAGCAGCGAGCCCGCCGGCTGACCCAGCCACTCCCACAGCGGGTGCCACGTCGGGTGCGGCTCGGCGCGGTGATGCTGGAGCAGGCTCGGGACGGTCAGCAGTGCGGGCGTCCACCAGAGGAACAGGGTGATCGCGAACAGGACGCTGACCGCTCCCCGGGCGGGATTTCCCGCCTCGGTGCGCCGGCTGGCCCAGCCGAAGACCAGCCAGCCGAGGGCCGCTCCCAGCAGGCCACCGGCGACGCCGGCCGGCAGCACGGCCGGCGGGGCCGTCCGGCTCAGCGCCAGCGACAGGTTGCTGCCGTCGGGCGAGGGCGGGGCGGCCACCTGGAGCTGGAGGACCGTGTCGCCGCGCCGGGCGAGCAGGGTGGTGTCGGTGATCGTGACGACCTGGGCGCACGTCTTGTCGACACAGCCCGGGTTGCTGCGGACCTCCGGCGCGTACACCTGCCAGCCGGTTTCGCGCAGGCGCCGCTGCGCCAGGGCGAGCGTCTCGTCGGCGGGCATCGGGGGTGTGCCGGCCGTGCCGGCCACGACGGCGCTCTGCTGGTATTCGCCGCCGTCCCCGAGCAGCAGGTTGTCCAGCGCCCGGACGGTGAGCGGCTGGCTGTAGAAGGTGAAGAAGGCCGGCGCCAGGTCGACGTCGCCGAGGTCGTGACCGGGCAGCACGGCGGCGAAGACGGCGGCGGTCTCGGCCCGGTCGGGCTGCGGCGGAGAGGTCTCCCAGGCGGCCCGGGTGGCGAGGGCGGCGGTGAACAGGCCGCAGATGACGGCGGTGAGGGTGGCCCAGACGCCGACCGTGCGGCTGGCCGGTCGTCCCAGCCGGCAACGCAGGCCGTGCCGGATCAGGTTGGCGGCCTCGCGCGGCGTCGGCCGGGTGCGGTCCGGCGGCGCCGCGTCCAGCAGTACCCCGACCATCTCGTCGGCCCGGGCCTGCCGGTAGGCGCGGGGGTGGCAGAACAGCAGCCGCCGGTAGCGGCGGGCGAGCGGGTCGCCGGTCGTCGGCATGACTGTCCTTCCGATCGGTACGCACCGGCGGGCCGGTGCGGGTGCGGCAGACGCGGGTGCGGGTGCGGGTGCGGGGCGGTCAGGCGGTGCCGGGGCGGAGCGCCCGCAGCCGGCTCTCGGCGGCGGTGGCGAGCTGGCGCAGCCGGGCGGTCTCGACGTCCAGGGCGCGGATCCCGTCGGGGGTGAGGCGGTAGTAGCGGCGGAGCCGGCCGTCGACGGTCTCCTCGCGGTCGGGCGCGACGAGCCCCTGGGCGTGCAGCCGGTCGAGCGCGGCGTAGAGGGTGCCGGGCAGCAGGGTGACGCGCTGCGCGGACAGGGCGGTGACCTCGCGGATGATGCCGTAGCCGTGCCGGGGGCCACCGGCGAGCGCGGTGAGGATCAGGAAGGTCGGCTCTCGCATCGCGGTCACGGGCGACACCATATTCAGATCATCGATATATGGTCAAGGCCGGCCCCGACCGCGACGGCCTGGCCCGCCCTTCGCCACGAGGCCTAGGCTGGCGATCATGCGGATTGGCATCGTGATCCTTCCCGACCAGCGTTGGTCCGACTCGCGTCGCCGCTGGTCGCAGGCGGATGAGTGGGGCTTCGACCACGCCTGGACGTACGACCACCTGGGCTGGCGGGACCTGGTCGACGGCCCGTGGTTCGACTCCGTGACCACGCTGACCGCCGCCGCGACGGTGACCTCCCGGATCCGGCTCGGCACGCTGGTCGCCTCGCCGAACTTCCGTCACCCGGCCGCGTTCGCCCGGCAGGTCACCGCGCTCGACGACGTCTCCGGCGGGCGGCTGCTGCTCGGCCTCGGCGCGGGCGGCATCGGCTTCGACTCGGCCGTCCTGGGCGGGGAGACGCTGCCGCCGCGCCAACGGGTGGACCGGCTCGCCGAGTTCGCCGAGCTGCTCGACCTCATCCTGCGCGAGGACGGCACGACCTGGCGCGGGGAGTGGTTCACCGCCGTGGACGCGCGGAACAACCCGGGCTGCGTACAGACGCCCCGGGTGCCGTTCGTGATGGCCGCCAACGGGCCCCGGTCGATGCGGCTGGTGGCGCGGTTCGGCCAGGGCTGGGTCACCACCGGGCCCGACGAGGACGACCTGGAGCGCTGGTGGGACGGGGTGGCCGAGGCCGCCGCCCGGATGGACGCGACGCTCGCCGCCGCCGGCCGCGACCCGGGCACCCTGGACCGCTACCTCTCGCTCGACTCCGCGCCGGTCTTCTCGCTGCGCAGCGCCGAGTTCTTCGCCGACCAGGTCGGCCGGGCCGCCGCCCTCGGCTTCACCGACGTGGTCACCCACTGGCCCCGGGCCAGCAGCTGGTACGCCGGTGACGAGGCCGTCCTGGCGGACGTCGCCACCCGCCTGCTGCCCGAGCTGCGACGCGCCTGACCGGGCGCCCTCGCCGGAGACGTCAGCCCGGCCGGCGGACGCGTCGAGCCGGCGACCTCAGGTGCCGAGGTCTCCGGTGGTGATGCCGCCGTCGCCGCCGGAGACCAACCGGAACCGGATGCAGACCACCTCGCTGTCGTCGGTGACGGGGGTGCCCACGCGCGCCCAGTAGGCGGCGTGACCGGCGCGCCACTCCTCGATGGAACGATCCCCCTCCCCTTCGGAGCGGGCGAAGTCCCACGGCACGTCCGCGAAGCGGACCACCTCGACGCCGGTGACCTCCACGACGCCGACCAGCGCGTCCTCGTCGTCGACGAGGGCCAGCCGCTCGCCGGCGTGCTCCAGCTCCTCGCCCTCCTCGGCGTACTCGGTGGTCAGCCCGGCGGTCGCCGTCTTCACCCCGGCGAGCACCAGGGCGTTGAGCCGCGTACGCAGCTCACCGGGAGTGCCGAGGGCGAGGGTGCGCAGTCCACCGATCCGAGGCCACATCCTGCCGACCGTACCGTCGCCGTCGATCAACCGTCGTGGCATTTCCGCCCCCACCGTCGGTGCGGCGGGCGCTACGGTGGGTGGGGCGACGATCGGGAGGCGGCATGGCGGACAGGCGCGCGGTGCTCATCCCCGGCCGGGGCTACGACACCCGGTTCCCCCTCTTCGTCTACGCCGGCGAGGCGCTGCGCCGCGTCGGCTACGCCCTGCACGCCCTCTCGTGGGAGGTGCCGGAGCAGTTCGCCCCCGACCGCGACGGGCCGGGGCCGGCCATCGAATGGGTGGTCGGGCAGGTCGCCCCGACCCTCGCCGAGCCGACGCACCTGCTGGTCGGCAAGTCGCTCGGCTCGATGGCCACGCCGCTCGCGGCCGACCGCGGGCTGCCGGCCGTCTGGCTCACCCCGCTGCTGCACGTGCCCGCCGTGGTCGACGGCCTGCGCCGCGCCACCGCGCCGTTCCTGCTGGTGGGCGGCACGGCGGACCCGTCCTGGGACGGCCCGCTCGCCCGCCGGCTCACCCCGCACGTGGTGGAGATCGAGCAGGCCGACCACGCGCTGATGGTGCCGGGCCCGCTGGCCCGCTCGGCGGAGGCGCTCGGCCGGGTCTGCACGTCGGTCGAGGACTTCGTTCAGATCAGGTGACCGGCATAGCCGGCGACGGCGAGCACCCGCTCGTCGCCGCTCGCCGCGTGCGCGTCCAGCACCGCGTCGGCCAGCTTCACCACGTGCGCGTCGCCGTGCCGGGCGGCCCGGGCGAAGACCTCCGCCGGGGCGCCGGCAGCCAACGTCGATGGCACGGCCGGGCGCTCCGGGGCGTACACCGAGGTCACGGCCGCCGTCGCGGACCAGGCCGCGGCGACGCTCGCCGCCCACAGCGCCGGATCGAGAGCCGGCAGCGTACGCAGCACCGCCGTCGGGGCGGTCACCGCGTGCACCAGCATCACGGGCTCGGCGTGCCCGAAGCGTAGGTAGTCGAGGCTGGCGCCGTGCACCAGCGCGACCAGGTCCCGCTCGGCCCCGGCCGGTGTCCCCGCCGGCCGCAGCGCCGCCACCGCGGCCGGCCACCGCGGTACGGCCGGCAGCCGGCCCAGTCGTTCCCGGATCCCCCCGGTCCGGTCGGCGATGCGGGGCAGCCCGGCCAGCGCGGCGGCGACGTGCGGCGCGACATCGTCGGCGACCGGGGTGCCCGGGGTCGGCAGGTCTCGTCCGGCCGGGTCGCCCGCGGTCGACGGGTGCCATGCGTCCGGCCGGGCGTGGCCGTCGCCGGGGACAGCGCCTTCCCCGGCCAACGCGGCGTGACCCGGGTCGACCGTTCCCGCACCGCTGGGTCGGGCGGCGCCGGGGACCGGCTGCCACCGGGCGGCCCAGTAGGCGAGGGCCTGGCCCAGCTCGGCGAGCCGCTCCGGGCTCTCCGCCCCCTCGCGCGGGGCGCTGCCGGGCGGCCGGGCGGGTGCCCCCAGGGCGCGGACGGCGTGACCGACCCGGATGACGCCGTGGGTGGCACCGGCGGCGATGCCCGGCAGCAGCCGGGGCCACCAGGTGCCGAGCACCTCCCGCCAGGGCCGTTCCCGCAGCTCCCGGTCGAAGTGCGCCAGCCAGTCCCCGGCCCGCTTCGGGTCGCCGAGCGCCTCGCGCCAGTCCTCGATCGGCCGCAGGCCGCGCGGCAGCTCGTCCAACCGCCCCAGGTACGCGTCCAGCCAGCGGTGCACCACCCCGTCGTGCCCGTGCCGGACCAGCGCCTCCACGGCCATCGGCCCGTGGTTCGAGAGCCAGCCCTTGTACTCGGGGCCGGTGCGGTGCAGCCGTCGGTACGCCTCGTCCAGGATCTCCTCACCCATGCGGCGATCCTCCGACCTCAACCGAGGTTCAGGTCAAGCCGTGAGATCCGCCCCGTCCACGAGCCCCCGTACGCGCAGCTCGGTGGCGATCGCCGGGGGGCAGTCCAGCACGACCGTGGCGGTGCCGACCGGTTCCGCGCCCCGCGCGGCGCAGATCTCGTAGAGCGCCCGCACCTGTGCCCCGGTGGCCACCCAGTCGTCCACCACCAGCACCCGGTCACCCCCTTGCAGGCCGTGGTCCCGCACGGCCAGGTCGACCCGTCGGCCCCGGAAGTCCGGCGGGCTCTGCGCCCAGGTGAGCGCCCCGGCGGGCAGCCGGCCGTCGCCCGGCTTGTGGGCCGGCACGAAGCCGACGCCGAGCGCCGTCGCGGCGAGCGGACCGAGCAGGTATCCGGTGACCGCCGGCGAGACGACCACCGTCGGCCGGGCGGCCCGGAACGGCTCCACGAGGGCCGGTCCCAGCCGGGCGAGGACCTCCGGGTCCCGCCACCAGCCGGAGACGTCGCTGACCAGGTGCGTGGCGCCGGGGCCGGGATCGATCCACCTGACCAGCGCGGCGAGGCGTCCGCTCAGCTCGGAGGGCATGGACCCATCCTGCGCCACGCGGTCTGGCTGGCCGTCGAGTGGGTGAGCCCGACGGGGACCGGGCCGGCGGTCCGCCCCGTACCCGGGCCGCCCGGCCCACGTCGGATCGGATGATCGGCTACACGTATCACTGCAATTGCGGTCATACCACCATGATCACGTTGACTTCGGATGTGCTTCTCTCGTTACGGTCCGATCCGGTTTGTTCAGATGACGAAAGGACCGGGCCGGTGGCTGGCAGGCACTCCCGTACCCGCATGTTCTCCTCGCCGGCCGGCATCGCGGCCACCGCAGCGGTCGGGGTCGCCCTCGCCGTGGGCGGCACCGTCGGCGCCGTCCAGCTGACCTCGGACGCGGAGCCCGCCCGGCCGACCGCGGTCGACCTCGCGCCCACCGGCCTGCCGACCAGCGCGGCCCCCAGCTCCCCGGCCACCCCGCCGGCCGCCTCGCCGAGCGCCAGCGCGTCGCCGAGCGCGACCGCCGCCCCCAAGGCCAGCCGGTCCGCCCAGGCCCCCTCCCGGAGCAAGCCACGCACCGCGGCGCCGAAACCCACCGCGACGAAGAAGAGCAGCACCGCCCGCCCGGTCGTCGACAGCGGCTCGTGCGGCGCGTCGTTCTACTCCGAGGGGCAGCTCACCGCCAACGGCGAGAACTTCGATCCGTCCGCGCTGACCGCCGCCCACAAGACCCTGCCGTTCAACACGAAGGTCCGGGTCACCAACCCGGCGAACGGCAAGTCCGTGACGGTACGCGTCAACGACCGTGGCCCGTTCATCGAGGGGCGTTGCCTCGACCTGTCCCGGGCCGCGTTCGCCCAGATCGCCTCGCTCGACGCCGGCCACGTGGAGGTCCGCTACGAGGTGCTCGGCTGAGCGCCGGCCGGGTGGCGATCGGTCCGGCGACACGATCCGGGTGGGCAGAACATCCTCGGACGACGGGCCAGGTTCATTCACCCGCTCACGTCCATCAGGCATGCTGTCCCTCGTACGCACGCGACCCTTCCAGTCGGGCCCCGGCCCACTGAGCCCCGGATCCCGCGCCGGCCTCGGCGCGGCCTTCGTCCTGCTCGCGATCGTCTCGGCCGTGGAACTGGCCGACGGCCGTCCGGCGAACTACATCGCGCTCATGGTGGCCGCGCCGTTCCTGACCGCCGCGCTGGCGTCGTGGCGGATCGTGCTCGGCGTGGGCCTGGCCGCCACGGCCCTGGGCACCGGCTTCGCGCTCTGGGAGGCGACCGCGGCGCTGCCCACCACGGTCGCCGTCGCGGGCATCGCGCTGGGCACCGCCATCGCGGTGGCCACGGCGGCCGTACGGCAGCGGCAGGCCGAACGCATCGCCGAGCTGTCCCGGCTGGCCTCGGTCGCCCAGCAGGCAGTGCTGCGCCCGCTCGGGCCGCAGGTCGGCACGCTCTCGGTGGCCGCCAGGTACATCTCGTCCACCGCCACCGCCGAGATCGGCGGTGACCTGTACGAGGCGGTCGACACGCCGTACGGGGTGCGGATGATCATCGGCGACGTGCGGGGCAAGGGCCTAGACGCGGTGCGGCTCGCCAGCATCGTGCTGGGTTCGTACCGGCACGTGGCGTACGAGCGGGCGGACCTGCGGGCCGTCGTGACCGACCTGGACCGGGCGGTGGCCCGGAGCGTGGGTGACGAGGACTTCGTCACCGCCGCGCTGGTCGAGGAGCGGGGCGGGACGCTCACCATCGTCAACTGCGGCCACCCGCCGCCGCTGCTGCTGCGCCGGGGCGCCGTCATCCCGCTCGAACCGCCGGCCCCCGCCCCGCCGCTGGGCTTCATGCCGGTGGTACGCCCCCGGGTCGAGCGGCTGGAGCCCGGCGACCGGCTGCTGCTCTTCACCGACGGGCTCGGCGAGGCCCGCCGGGACGGGGAGTTCTTTCCGACCGCCGACCGGGCCTGGCGGCTGCTCGGCCACGGCACCGTCGGCGACGGGCTCGCCTCGCTGGAGACCGCCCTGGTCGAGTGGGTGCACGGCCGGCTCGACGACGACATCGCCCTGGTCCTGATGGAGTACACGGGCTCGCGCGGCGCCGCCACGGTGGCCGTCCCCAGCTGGGAAGTCGGCGCGGCCGAGAGCTGAGCCGGGGCCGCTCGGCGCCCGCCTTCGCAACCCGAACGACAAGTGTGTAATCGCCGTCACTTCGGTGATCGGCTTGTCGCTGCCTACCCATCGGTAATACAGTCTGGAGTTACTGATCGGTAACACCTGTCCGGAAGCGGGGCCAGCGAGCATGACCCACTACAAGAGCAACCTTCGGGACCTCGAGTTCAACCTCTTCGAGGTCTTCGGGGCGGACCAGGCGTTCAGCCAGGAGCCGTACACGGACCTGGACGTCGACACCGCACGCGACATCCTCGCCGAGGTCGACCGCCTCGCCCGTGAGGATCTGGCCGCCAGCTACACGGACAGCGACCGCAACCCGCCGGTCTTCGACCCGGCCACGCACACCGCGCCGCTGCCGGAGTCGTTCAAGAAGTCGTACCGGGCGTTCATGAACTCCGAGTTCTGGCGGCTGGAGCTCCCGACGGAGCTGGACGGCAGCAACGCGCCCCGGGCGCTCGTGTGGTCTCTCGCCGAGCTGATCCTCGGCGCCAACGCGGCCGTGTGGATGTACTCCTCCGGACCGTCCTTCGCGCACGTGCTGCACGTCGAGGGCACCGAGCAGCAGAAGCGGTGGGCGAAGCTCTTCGCCGACAAGCAGTGGGGCTCCACGATGGTGCTCACCGAGCCGGACGCCGGCTCGGACGTGGGCGCCGGCCGGGCCCGCGCCATCCAGCAGCCCGACGGCTCCTGGCACATCGAGGGCGTGAAGCGCTTCATCACGTCCGCCGAGCACGACCTGAGCGACAACATCATCCACTACGTGCTGGCCCGCCCGGTCGGCGTCGAGGGCGTCGGTGGCCCGGGCACCAAGGGCCTCTCCCTCTTCGTGGTGCCGAAGTACCACTTCGACGAGAACACCGGTGAGCTGGGCGAGCGCAACGGCGTCTTCGCCACCAACGTCGAGCACAAGATGGGCCTGAAGGTCTCCAACACCTGCGAGGTGACCTTCGGCGAGCACGGCGTACCGGCCAAGGGCTGGCTGCTGGGCGAGAAGCACGAGGGCATCCGGCAGATGTTCATGATCATCGAGAACGCCCGGATGATGGTCGGCACCAAGGCCATCGCCACCCTCTCGACCGGCTACCTGAACGCCCTGGAGTACGCCAAGAGCCGGGTGCAGGGCGCCGACCTGACCCAGATGGCGGACAAGACCGCGCCGCGCGTCACGATCACCCACCACCCGGACGTCCGCCGCTCGCTGCTGCTGCAGAAGGCGTACGCCGAGGGCCTGCGCGCCCTGGTCTGCTACACCGCCACCTGGCAGGACAAGGTCGCCATCGCCGAGGCGGCGGGCGACGAGAAGGCGACCAAGCTCGCCAAGCGGGTCAACGACCTGCTCCTCCCGCTGGTCAAGGGCGTCGGCTCGGAGCGGGCGTACGAGCTGCTCGGGCACGAGTCGCTGCAGACCTTCGGTGGCTCCGGCTTCCTCCAGGACTACCCCCTGGAGCAGTACGTCCGGGATGCGAAGATCGACACCCTCTACGAGGGCACGACGGCGATCCAGAGCCTCGATCTCATCTTCCGGAAGATCGTCCGGGACAACGGCAAGGCCCTGATGGCGGTCGCCGGCGAGATCCAGGAGTTCATCGCCACCGAGGCCGGCAACGGTCAGCTCAAGGAGGAGCGGCTGGCGCTGGGCAAGGCGCTCGCCGAGATCCAGAACATGCTGGGCGTCATGACCGGCTGGCTGGGCGAAGCGCAGGGCGGCGACACCCGGGCGCTCTACAAGGTCGGCCTGAGCAGCCGCCGCTTCCTGCTGGCGATCGGCGACCTGGTCGTCGGTTGGCTGCTCCAGAAGCAGGCCGACGTGGCCCTGAAGGCCCTGGCCGGCGAGGTCTCCGCCGCCAACAAGGCGTTCTACACCGGCAAGGTGGCCGCCGCCCGGTTCTTCGCCCGCGAGGTGCTGCCCCGCATCGGCGCCGACCGGCGGATCGTCGAGAGCACCGACCTGGACGTCATGGACCTCCCGGAGGAAGCCTTCTGAGGTACGCCGTAGCGCGCCACGGCGCGGCGGCGGGGTCGGGAACGACCCGGAGATGATCGGCACGACGGCCGGCGGGCAACAGCTCGCCGGCCGTCGTCGTCCACCCGCCGGCCGGCCCCGAAACCGCCCCGGGCGTCGCCGAAGGTGTCGTCGGAGGCACGCGAGTCACCCCCGAAAGAGCGTGCTCCCGCCGCCTCCGCCCCTCGCGCCAGCGCGCTCCGCGCTGCCAGCGCCCCCTCGCGCGAGCGTGCTCCCGCTGCCTCCGCCCCTCCGCCCCTCCGCCCCTCCGCCCCTCCGCGCGAGCCTGGTCTCGCTGCCTCCGACCGTCGCGAGCCTGGTTCGCTGCCTTTCGTCGGCGGCCCGCACCCTGCACCACGAGGGCACGTCAGGTCGCCGCCCGGCGCTGTCCACCCCACCCCACCCCACCCCCCCCGCCGCGCCGCGCACGTTGATCATGAAGTTATGGCCTACGGAAAGCGCATTCCAAGGCAATAACCTCATGATCAACACCGAAAAGGGTGCGGAAGTGCGGGCAGGGGCGCGGCCGGGCCTGGGCGGGGCTGAGGCGGGGCTGGGCCCAGGTCGGGTGCGGAGTGGGTCTGGGATCAAGCCGACCACGCAGCGTCATCAATCGGCCGCCTCTCCGACTTGCCCCTCGCCGCCCTTTGCTCTGCATCCACGGAGGCGCCAGCAACTCTGGGTGCCTGTTGCGTCCATGGATGCAGAGCAAAGCGTCTGGGGAGGGGTGCCGGTGGGGGTGTCGGTCGCATCCAGTGGTTAGCAATTAGGCATGATGCCCGTTTTTGCGGGCGGTGCTGCCTGGTGGCCGTAGTTACGGCGAGTAGCGGCACGGATTTTGGGGTTGCAGTCACCGTGTGCAGTCGTGGCGGCGCAATCGGGTCGGTCCGGAAGAGCGGTGGCTGGCCCGCCGGTGTGGGTTCCGCCAGCTATTCGGGGACGCCATCCGGGTAGCCGGGCGGTGTGGCGGGTAACCGTCGCGAGGCCACGTCAGAGAACGCCCAGAGCCACCGCACGGGGGAGTGCAGCGCACATGGGCATTGGTAGCGGAATCTTCCTGATCGCCATCGGCGCGATCCTGACCTTCGCCATCAGAGCCAACGTCTGGTGGGTCGACCTGCGCGCGGTCGGCTGGGTGTTCATCCTGGCCGGGCTGGGCGTCCTGCTCACCACGCTCTGGTTCTGGCAGGACCGGCGGAAGCGGGCGCGGACCCTGATCGTCGAGGAGAACCGGCTCTCGCACCCGACCGCGATGATGCCGCCGCCGCCCGATCCGCCGCCGCCGACGGCACCACCGTCCTGAGCCACCACTGGTGGCGTCACCGTCTTGAGCCACCCGCCACGTACCGGCGGGTGGCTCAGCCGCGTGCGGTGTGGCGGTCGGTGATCGGTGCCCTGCGAGGGCCCAGTTCCGGCCAGTCGACGTCGGGCCGGTGCACCACCACGTCGCTGGTGCCCAACCCGTCCTGGTCCGCCCGCTCCGGGTCGAGCAGCGCCGAGAGGAGCGAGATGCCCGGGTTGTGCGCGATCAGCAGCACCGTACGGGCGGTCGGGTCGACGTCCCGGACCAGCGTCAGCAGGTCCTCCGGGTGCGCCTCGTACGCGTCGGCCTCGTAGCGCACGACGGGAGCGGGGCCGGCCGAGCCGCCCTCCGGTGGGGAGCCGGTCATGCCCATCGCCACGCCGTGCCACGTCTCCCGGGTGCGCCGGGCGGCCGAGCAGATGACCACGTCCGGCAGCAGGTCGTGCTTGGCCAGCCAGGCGCCGGCCGCGGCCGCGTCGGCCTGACCCCGTACGGCCAGGGGACGCTGCACGTCCGGCACCACCTCGCCGGGCGGCTCAGCCTTGGCGTGCCGGAGCAGTACCAGCGTGCGTCCCCGGGCGGAAGCGTCGGTCATGTCCTCAGCTTGCCCGATTGGCGATCAGAGCGCTTGGGTAAGTCGATGGGTGCCGCAACCTCACCGATGGCCGCGGCGGAAGAAAACGCCAGGGGACAGCCGAGGAGGCGACGAGATGGGCTTTGGTGGCAGTATCTTCCTGATCGCGTTGGGTGCGATCTTCGCGTTCGCCGTGGAGGCGGATCTGGGCTGGCTCAACCTGGCCGTGGTGGGCTGGGTGCTGATGCTCGCCGGCGTGGCCGGTCTGCTGCTCACCCTCCACTTCTGGAACTCGCGCCGTCGGGCCGTGGTCGCCCCGGTGCGCGGTGAGCGCGTGGTCGCCGAGCAGGTCGTGCCGGTGCGGGACGACCGGGTCGTGGAGGAGTACCGCGAGGTGCGTCAGCCGCGCCGGACCGTCTGACGTCAGGACGGGACAGCTTCTTTTCCGGGGGCTCCGCCAGGCGGCGGGGCCCCCGGATGCGTGTCCGTCAGGCGAAGAGGGCGAAGTAGATGGCGATGTGGTGGCAGAGCGCGGCCACGAGCGTGCAGGCGTGGAAGAACTCGTGGTGGCCGAAGACGGTGGGCCAGGGGTTGGGCCGGCGGAGCGCGTAGAAGACCGCGCCGACGCTGTAGATCGCGCCGCCCACGATGAGCAGCACCAGGGCGGTGACGCCCCCCTGGTGCAGGATGTCAGGCAGCATCGCGACCGAGACCCAGCCGAGCGCCAGGTAGAGCGGCGCGGAGACCCAGCGCGGGGCGTGCGGCCAGACCAGCTTGACCGCCACGCCGGCGAGCGCACCGCCCCAGACCAGCGCCAGCATGATCGTGGCCGGTCGGGGTTCCAGCAGCAGTACGCAGAACGGCGTGTAGGTGCCGGCGATGAACACGAAGATCATCGAATGGTCCATCCGGCGCATGATCTGGTAGCCGCGCTCGGACCACACCCGCCGGTGATAGAGCGCGCTCGTGCCGAAGAGCCCGCAGACCGTCAGGCTGTAGATGAGGCAACTGACCAGCGGGGCCCAGCCGGGCCGGGTGGCGGCGACGGCGCTGAGCACGATGCCGCAGAGTCCGGCGACGAAGAATGCGTACGTGTGGAGCCAGCCGCGCATCCGGGGCTTACCGATGTCGACCGGCTTCAGTCGAAGCGGGGCGGGGGTGGTCACGCCATTAGGTTACGACACCGTAGGTTACTTTCAAGTAGTGCGTCCGGTCACGTGGGACGACGGTCGACCGACCCTGGTGCCATGCGCCGGTCGGGGAGTATGGCGGCATGCGGATCCGACCCGTCGGTGCCCACGCCCTGCTGATCGACTGTGCCGACGCCGACCAGGTGGAGGCGTGGCGGGCCGAGCTGTGGCGGCGGCGCGAACGCGGTGAGCTGACTGCCGTCGAGATCGTGCCGGCGGCCACCACCGTCCTGCTCGACGGGGTGCCGGACCCGGCCACGGCGGCCGCGCGGATCGCCGCGTGGCCGCCTGGACCAGCCGCACCGCGGAGCGCCGCGCCGACCGTCGCCGCCGCGCCGACCGCCGCTGCCGCGCCGACCGTCGCCGGGGAGGCTCCCGAGGCCGCGGCCGAACTGGTCGAGGTTCCGGTGACGTACGACGGGGAGGACCTGGCTCTCGTCGCCGAGCACTGGGGCGTGGACGTGCCGGCGGTGGTCGACCGGTTGCGGCGTACCCCGTTCCGGGTGGCCTTCTGCGGCTTCGCCCCCGGGTTCGCCTACCTCACCGGGCTGCCCGCCGAACTGGCGGTGCCCCGGCTGCCCACCCCGCGCTCCCGGGTGCCGGCCGGCTCGGTCGCCCTGGCCGGCCCGTACGCCGGGATCTATCCGGCGGCTTCGCCCGGCGGCTGGCTGCTGGTCGGGCGTACCACGATGGGCCTCTTCGACGTGCACGCCGACCCGCCCGCCCGGCTCACCCCGGGCACCCGCGTACGCCTGGTGGCCGCGTGACCCCGGTGGTCGAGGTGCTCCGCGCCGGGGCGCTGACCACCGTCCAGGACCTGGGTCGGGCCGGCTGGGCGCACCTCGGCGTACCCCGGTCGGGCGCGCTCGACCCGGCGGCGCTGCGGCTGGCCAACCGGCTCGTCGGCAACCCGGAGTCCGCCGCTGGCCTGGAGATCACGATGACCGGCTGCGAGCTGCGGTTCCTCCGCGCGACGGCGGTCGCGGTGACCGGTGCCGAGGCCGCCGTGCGGGTCGGCGACCGCCCCGGTGACGTGGGTCGGCCGCTGTCGGTGCCGGCGGGCGCCGTGCTGCGGATCGGCCCGCCCCGCGATGGCCTGCGCAACTGGCTCGCGGTCGGCGGCGGGTTCGCCGTCGAGCCGGTGCTCGGCAGCCGCGCCACCGACACCCTCTCCGGGCTCGGCCCGCCGCCACTGCGCGACGGCGACCGGTTGCCCCTGGGCGCACCGGCCGGGCCGCCCGCCCCGGTGGACGTCACCGTCGGGGCGCCCACCCCGACCGACCTGCGGCTGACCCTGCGCCTCGGCCCGCGCGACGACTGGTTCACCGCCACCGCGCTGGACCGGCTGTTCGGCAGCGCGTACACGGTGAGCCCGGTCAGCAACCGGGTCGGCGCGCGACTCACCGGCGCGGCGCTGCCCCGCGCGGTGGCCGGGGAACTGCCCAGCGAGGGCATCGTGCTCGGGGCGGTGCAGGTGCCGGCGGACGGCCAACCGTTGATCTTCCTCGCCGACCATCCGACCACCGGCGGGTACCCCGTCGTCGGGGTGGTGGACGACGTGACCCCGCTCGCGCAGGCCCGGCCAGGGACTACGGTCAGGTTCCATGGACCTCAACGCTGACCTCGGCGAGGGATTCGGCATCTGGCGACTCGGCGACGACGCCGCGCTGCTGGACCTCGTCACCTCCGCCAACGTCGCCTGCGGCTTCCACGCCGGCGACGCGTCCACCATGCGCCGGGTCTGCGAGGGTGCCGCCGAGCGCGGGGTGGCCGTCGGCGCGCAGGTCGGCTACCGGGACCTCGCCGGCTTCGGCCGGCGGCACATCGCGTACGCCTTCGCGGAGCTGCGCGACGAGGTCACCTACCAGCTCGGCGCCCTGGACGCGTTCTGCCGGCTGTTCCGCACCCGGGTCCGCTACCTGAAGCCGCACGGGGCGCTCTACCACGCCGCCGCCCGCGACGAGACTCAGGCGGCGGCGCTGGTCGCGGCGGTCGGCGACTACGACGACCAGCTGCCGCTGCTCTGCCTGCCCGGCTCGGTCCTCGCCCAGCTCGCCGCCGGCGCCGGGCTGCGGGTGGTCGCCGAGGGCTTCGCCGACCGGGGCTACCTGCCCAACGGCTCGCTGGTGCCGCGCACCGCACCCGGGGCGTTGGTCACCGACCCGGAGGAGGTGGCCGCCCGGGCCGTGCGGATGGCCACCGAGCGGTCCGTGGTCGCGGTCGACGGCAGCGTCGTCCCGTGCCCGGTCGAGTCGATCTGCCTGCACGGCGACACCCCCGGCGCGGTCCGCTGCGCCGAACTGGTGCGCGCCGCCCTGATCGACGCGGGGGTGACGCTCACTCCGTTCGCGTGACGTCAGGCGTCGTCCAGGCCCCTGAGCACCAGCGGGAGCCGGGCGGCGGCACCCTCGACCACCCGGACCGGTACGCCCCAGTCCTGCCGGGTCAGGTGGCAGGCCGCGTGCTCGACGTCCGCGTCGCAGGTCGCCGCCTGCGCGGTCACCTGGAGCACGCCCCCGGCCACCGTGCCGTCGACCACCAGCCGGCGGGACAGCTCGGTGCCGGTCCCCGCCCCCTCCAGCAGCAGCTCCGGCGGCGACGCCGACACCACCAGTCGCGTCGACGGGCCGTACGTCTCGTCGAGCTTCTGCCCCGGCGCGGGCGTGAAGATCACGTCCAGGGTCACCTCGCCGGCCGCCACGTCGGTGGGCTTGCGCTCGGTGCGGTGCCGGGGACCGTCGACGGTGCTGGCGCCGGCCGCCGAGAGCGCGCCGGGCGCCAGCCGGGTCAGCCGGTGCGCGGCGGACTCCACCACCAGCACCTCGCCGGCCGGGGTGAGCACCAGGTCGCTCGGCTCGGCGAGCCCGTCGGCGACCGTCGAGACCCGGTTGCTCTCCGGGTCGAAGCGGCGGACCGCCCCGTTGTACGTGTCGGCCACCAGCACCGAGCCGTCCGGCAGCGCGCACACCCCCAGCGGGTGCTGGAGCAGCGCCTCCGCCGCTGGCCCGTCGACGTGCCCGAAGTCGAAGAGTCCCTGCCCGACGGCGGTGCCCATGACGTCGTTCTCGACGTACCGGATCGCGCTGGTCTCGCTGTCGGCCACCCAGAGCCGGGCGCCGTCGGCGGAGACGGAGAGGCCGGACGGCTGCGCCATCCACGCCTCGGCCAGCAGGCCGTCGCGCAGGGCCTCGACGGTCGTGCCCGCGTACATGCCGGCGGTGCGTTTCACCGGGTCGAACCACCAGAGCTGGTGGATGCCGGCCATCGCGATGACGACCTTGTCGTCGTACCAGGCCAGGTCCCAGGGGGAGGAGAGGTCGACCGAGAGCGCGTCGTGCGAGTGGTCGTCGACCGTGGAACGCCACTGCCGGCCGGTGCCGGCGACTGTCACCACCTCGCCGTCGGCCAGCCGTACGCCGCGCAGCAGGTGGTTGACGGTGTCGGCGACGACGAGGTCGTAGCCGGCCACCTCGGCGGTGTGCGCCGGCAGCAGGCACAGCCCCTGCGGCTCGGAGAAGGTGGCCGCCCCGGCGGGACCGTCGACCCGGCCCCGGCTGCCCGTGCCGATCCGCCGCACCAGCGTCTCGCCGTCGGGGGCCAGTTCCGCCAGCGAGTGCCGGGCCGAGTCGGACACCAGCAGGTTGCCGTTCTCCAGCAGCACCGCCTTGCCCGGGAAGCGCAGCGTGGTCTGCGGCTCGGCGGGCGGGACGTACGGGCCGTCGCCCCGGTGCAGGGTGCCCTTGGCCTCGTGGGTGGCGATGAGGTCGTCGACGAGGCGGGCGAGCCCTTCGGCGTGACCCTCGCCGGCCATCGTCGCCACCACGTAGCCCTCGGGGTCGATCACCGACAGGGTGGGCCAGGCGCGGGCCGCGTACTGCTGCCACATGTCCAGCTCGGGGTCGTCGAGCACGGGGTGGTGGACGCCGTACCGTTCCACGGCGGCGGCCAGCGCGTCCGGGTCCTTCTCGTGCTCGAACTTCGGCGAGTGCACGCCGATCACGACGAGCACGTCGCCGTACTTCTCCTCCAGCGGGCGCAGCTCGTCGAGCACGTGCAGGCAGTTGATGCAGCAGAACGTCCAAAAGTCAGCGATCACGATCTTGCCCCGCAGATCGGACAGCTTCAGCTCTCGCCCACCCGTGTTGAGCCACTGCCGGCCCCGCAGTTCGGGGGCACGTACGCGCGGTGTCGTTCCCATGCCCGCCAGCCTGCCACGTCGGGCTTGCGTGAAGTCGGACCCGTGACCCGGACGACAGCGGCGAGCCGGGCTAGCGGGCGCGGGCCCAGCCGGTGAAGCGCACCGCCAAATCCGCCGGCGGGCTGCCGTGGTCCAGCCCGGCGAGTTCCTCGGCGGCCTCGGCGCACAGCGCGGCGAGGTGGATCATCAGCGCGTCGCGGTTCCCGCGGTACTTCGCGAGCAGGAGGAGCTTCGCCGTCGAGCAGGGCCACGCCACCCCGCAGGCGCCACAGCGCCAGGTGGGACGGCTGGGGACGTGGGCGCGGACGTGCACCATCAGCCCACCGCCACGCGGGGGCGGGCCGGTGGCCGGCGGGAGAGGGCAGGCCGGGCCGGGGGTGGCGCGGTGACGACCCACTCAAGACCCTCGCGCAGGACGAACAGCTCGCGCTTCGCCACCGCGCGGCCCCTGGCGTCGAGCTGGTAACCCTCGAACCAGAGCCAGCCGTACGGCGGGAAGCGGTCGACGAGTTCGCGGATCACGCGGACGCGCATCGGGGTCACGAACTGCGGCGACGCCGCCCGGGTCAGGTGGAGGACCTCGCCGGCCCGCAGCATCCGTACGGGAGGCGGTGTTCGGGCGGTCACTGCGGACCCCGGTTGCACCGGGCAGACCAGCGCGACGCGGGGACGACGTTGCTCACGCGGCCTGGCCCCCGGTACGGCGGGATGAAGGGACCGATCGGCCCCGGGACGACCGGGCGGGCCGGCGGCGGGTCGCGCCTCGGCGTGGGTGTCGGTGTCGGCCTCTCCTCGGGCATGGCTCCCCCTCGTGCGGCGGGTGGTGGGAGGGCCGGCCCGGCTGCTCGCAGAGCGGCCCCCGTCAGCGCGGCCGGCGGGCTCCCATCGCCTCCACCGGCTCACGCCGTCTACAAAGCACTCTGCCGAGGGTTGCTGGACAATCACACAGCGTTAGATGATTTCTCGGGAACGTTCTGATCGCTCCAGAGGGGACGCGGCATGAACCATGCATTTGTGGCGGCGCTCGCCGAGGCGTGCGAGACAGCCGAAAGCCTGGGAGGCCGCCTCGGAATTCATCCCAAGACCGTTGCTCGGTGGGCAAACCCGGGACGTATCCCGCAGAGTCGACATCGTGCGGAAGTAGCGAAGATCCTCGGCAAGAACGTGTCGGAACTCTGGCCGGACACGCTGAACCGCCGGGAACCTGTGTGGTTCAGACCGTGGGTCGACATCGAGCGTGAGGCCGTAGCCCTACGGGCGTTCCAGCTCGCCTGGGTGCCGGGCCTCCTTCAGACCGAGGCTTATGCGCGGGCCACGTTCACCGGCCAGCCGCTAGCCAAAGACGAGGTGGGTGAGTTGGTCGCGGCGCGTGTCGCCCGTCAGGGGATCCTGACTCGTGATCGAGGACCCCTGTTCGTCGCGGTGCTCGACGAGGGGATCATCCGTCGTCCCGCAGCAGGAGACCGGAGACTCATGGCCGAGCAGCTAGCCCATTTGGTGCGGTGTGCCGAGATGCCGAACGTTCAACTCCACGTCGTGCCACGTGAGACAGCGACTTATCCAGGCCTCGACGGACCGTTCACGCTCGCCGAACTTCCCGACGGGACGCGGGTGGCGCACGTCGATAGCCAAGCGCGCGCACAAATAGTCGACCAAACATCCGACATTGCTACGCTGGAGCACCGGTGGGAACGCATACGGGGCGAGGCTCTTCCCCGAGGGCGCTCCTTGGAACTTCTCAGAGAAGCGGCGGCATCATGGACCTGACCGGCGCGCAGTGGCGCAAGAGCACGAAGAGCGGTGGCAACGGCGGCGACTGCGTCGAGGTGGCCGACAACCTTCCCGGCGTCGTAGGGGTCCGCGACTCGAAGGATCCGACCGGCCCGGCCCTTCTCTTCGCCCCGGCCGCCTGGCGGGTCTTCGTCGCGCAGGTCGCCGATCAGTCCTGAACCACCAGACCCCGAAAGCGCCCGTCCCCGATCCCGGAGGCGGGCGCTTTCCGTTTCCGTACCACGGTCACTGCCGTTTTCCGCAGCCGTTCCACGGCGCTGCCGGCCGGAAACGGCGGCGGGGCCACGGTCTCCCGTGGCCCCGCCGTCGTCTTCGTCTGCTACTGGCCCGCCGGCTTGAGGCAGAGCACGCGGTTCGTCCCGCCGCCCTTGAGCACCACGTGCGGCTGGGTCGGGTCGGCGCACTTGTCCTTCGCGTCCACCTTGGAGACCACGGTGAAGGCGCCCGCCTCGCCGCACTCCGCCGCCGCCGCCGTCTCGCCCGACTTCTTCACGCAGCTGCCGACCGCCGGGTCGAACGCCGGGGCCGGGTCGTCGCCGCCGACCTTGCCGAGCAGCATGAGCAGCCCCAGCGGCACCGCCAGGATGAGCACCGCCGCGACGAGCACCGCGGCGAGCACCCGGCCGTTGCGGATCTTGGGCGTGGGGGCCGGCTCGGTCTTCGGCTCCGCGATCGGCTTGAACGAGTCGAAGCGGTTCTGCTCCTGCTCCGGGCCGCCCTGGTCCCAGGGACCGGGCTGCTGCGGGGGTGGGGGGAACGCCGACGGGAACGCGCCGCCCGACGTGGGCGCGGCGGTCGGGGCGGGCCCGTAGCCGGGTGCCGCGCCGCCGGCGTTCGGCGTACCGAAGGGGTCGGCGGGCCGGTCGGCGCTGTCGTGCGGCCGGACCCCGTTCACCGGCCGGTCGCTGGCCGGCGGGTCGACGAAGGACGGTACGCCCGGCGGGAAGGCCGGGGGCGCGGCCGGGGAGGCGGGCGCCATCGGGGCGACCGCGCCGAAGACGGCGGTCCCGCTCGGTGCCCGGTCCCGGTCGTCGAAGCGGCCCTCGTGGCCCTGGTCGAACCGGTTGTCCGGGCCCTGGTCGAACCGGCTCTCGGTGCCCTGGTCGAACCGGTTGTCCTGACCCTGGTCGAAGCGCGGGTCCGGTCCTTGGCCGAAGCGCGGGTCCGGTCCCTGCTCGAAGCGCGGATCCGGTCCCTGGCCGAAGCGCGGGTCCGGCCCCTGGTCGAAGCTGGGCGCCGGCGCGTGGTCCGGCCGGTGTCCGCGCGGGTCCTCCTGCTCCGGCTCGTCCGCCGGCTCAGGGCGGGCCGGTCGGCCGTACACCCGAGGCTGCGGCGCGGGCGCACCGCCCGGTCGCAGGGCCTGGTCGGTCGGCGGCAGCACCCGGCTGGCCAGCGGCACCGAGGCGCTCGCCGAGACGCTGCCGGCGGCCGGTTCGGCACCCTCCGGCGACGGTACGGCCGCCCGCCCGCCCACCTCCGGCGAGGTGCGCGGCGCGGGGACCGCAGGACCGGCGGGTGACTGCGGCTCGTCGTGCCGGGAGCCGGCCTGGGCCCAACCCGGCTGCTCCTGCTCGTACGCCGGCAGGCCGCCGTCCCGGCCGGGCTGCTCGGGGGCGAACTGGGCCGGCGGCGCGTAGTCGACGGGCGGGGCGGAGGCCAGGCTGGCGCCGGGCACCCGCTGCTCCTGCGGCGGCAGCGGCACGGCGTTGGCCGGCGAGATGCCGGGCCCCGGTGCGGGCTGGTAGATCGGGGGTTCCTCGGCCCGCTCCGGCTCCCAGCCGTTGCCGGCCCGGCCCGGGGCGGGCTCGCCCGCCTCCGCGCGGCCCCACACCTCGTCCGCCGACCACGGCTCGACGTCCGGTACGGCCGGGCGCTCGGCGGCGTTGCCGGCCCACTGCGGCGGGTTCTCCGCAGCGGGACCCCACGGCTTCGGACCGCCGTCGCCGGGTACCGGGACGGAGGCGCGGCCGGGCGGGGTGGAGGTGGGCTGCGGGGCACCCCAGCCGTTCGCGTCCCGGTCGTCGGACTGCGAGGGTACGGACGCGGCACCCCGTGGGGAGCGCTCGTCCCGGGCCGGCCACTCGCCGCCCTGGGGCTGGTCGTCCCGGGGCGCGTCGTCGCGGGAGGCGGCCCAGGTGCCACCCGGAGGCTGCTCCGCACCGGCGTCCCAGCCGGGCTGCTCGCCCTGCTGCTGCTCGGTGCCGGACCAGCCGCCGGAGCGGTTGGGGTCGTCCTGCTGCTGTCCGGGGTTCCAGCCGTTGGCGGGGTCCTGAGGGGACTCGGCGTTCCAGCCACCGGAGCGGGAGGGATCGTCCTGGGCGGGCCAGGGCTGGGGGGTGGGTGCGGGCGCGGGCTGCGGGACCCGGGCGGCGCCGCGGGCGGCGGGCTCGGGCTGCGCCCAGGCGGGGGACGCCTGCTCGCCGGATCCCCAGGCGGGCTGCTCGGCCTGCTGCTGGCCGCCGGCCCAGCCGCCGGAGCGGTTCGGGTCGTCCTGCTGCCAGCCGCCGGAGCGGTTCGGGTCGTCCTGCTGCCAGCCGCCGGAGCGGTTGGGATCGTCCTGCTGCTGGCCGTCGCCGGGGCGGTCGGCGTCGTTCTGCTGCGCGGCCCAGTCGCCCTGCGCGGGCCGGTCGTCCGGGGTGGCACCGCCGGCCCAGCCGCCGGGCCGGGGCTGCTCGTCCTGCTGCTGCTGGTCGCCGGCCCAGCCGCCGGAGCGGTTGGGGTCGTCCTGGGCGGGCCAGGGCTGGGGGGTGGGTGCGGGCGCGGGCTGCGGGACGCGGGCGGCGGGCTCGGGCTGCGCCCAGGCGGGGGACGCCTGCTCGCCGGATCCCCATGCGGGCTGCTCCGGGGCGGCGTGTGGCGGCTGCGGGGCGGCGGCAGCCCAGGCCGGGCCGGCCTGCTCCTGCGCGCCCGGCCATGGCGGCTGCGGCGGCTGCGGCGACGCGCCGGACGGTCCCCACTGGCCGGACTGGGCCGGGTCGGTCTGCTGCGGCGCCTGGGCGGCCCACGCGGGGGCCGGCGGCTGCTCACCCTGCGCGCCCCAGGCGGGCGGGTTCGGTCGCTCCGACGGGGGCGGGGGTGCCCAGCCCAGATCGGGGGCGCCGGCGCCGTAACTGTTGTCCTGCTGTGCCGGGCGGTCGCCGTACGGCGCCGGTCCGCCGGCGCCCGGCGACACCTCGTCCGGCTGCTGGCCGGGGTGGTGCGTGCCCTCGGACGTCATGCGTGCGCCTCCTCCATCACCTGTCGGCCGCCACTGCCGATCGGTCTTCTCGGCAGGGTGGCCGGCGTCGCCGGTGTACCGGCCGTGCCGGCTCCCCGCACCGTATCCGGTGACCGCCCGAGGGCGACCGGGGAGCACGATCGTCACTCCCCGTGGCCGGATGGTGTCGAGCGGCTTCTATCGACTCGACTGCTCCGGGTCGGCGGGCGACGACCGAAGCCCACCGTACCGGGCGCTGAGGCGAGGTGGAATCCCGGTGTCAGCCGCTGCGAAACGCCGATGACCCGCCCGGGCGGACCGGGCGGGTCATCGATCTGGAGGAGGTGAGAAAGGTTCCGGGCGTCAGCTCATGTGACGCTGGGCGATGGCGAGGATCTCTTCGCGGACCGCGGGCGAGTTGGCGGAGCGCAGCGCGTGCTCGATGGCACGGGCGCGGCGGTTGGCGTCGCGGCGGTTGCGGATTCGCTCGATCATGCTCATGGGTCTCTCCTCCTGGCTATTCGGTTGTCAGCCCCTTGATGTCTTCCATTGAACCCCAAGACGGGCGCAAATTCCATCGATTGTTAGGTGAGCTGGGACACGGGCCGAACAATCGAAGGTGAGGGGGGCCTGTGACCCACGCAATCCTCTGTCTCTAGAGGCGGCCGGTGCCGGACGTGCGCGCGCCACAAAAGGACACGGCCGGTGTGCCGGGCGTCAACCCGTCGCACACCGGCCGTTCGGCTGGCGTCAGGACCGTCAGGTCCAGGCGAGCAGCGCCGCCTCCGGGTCGGCCAGGAACTCCCCGATGTCGCGCAGGAACTTCGAGCCCAGCTCACCGTCGATGATCCGGTGGTCGAAGGAGAGGCCCAGCGTGGTGACCTGACGCGGCCGGACCTTGCCCTTGTGGACCCAGGGCATCTCGCGGACCGCGCCGAAGGCCAGGATCGCCGACTCGCCCGGGGGCAGGATCGGCGTACCGGTGTCCACCCCGAACACGCCGACGTTGGTGATCGTCAGCGTGCCGCCGGACATGTCGGCCGGCGAGGTCTTCCCGGCCTTGGCCGTCTGCACCAGGCCGGTCATTGCGTCCGCCAGCTCGCGCAGCGAGAGCCGGCCGGCGTCCTTGATGTTCGGCACGATCAGCCCGCGCTCGGTGGCCGCCGCGATGCCCAGGTTGACGTAGTCCTTGACGACGATCTCGTCGCCGGCCCAGGTCGAGTTGACCATCGGGTGGCGCTTGACGGCCAGCAGCACCGCCTTGGCCACCAGCAGCAGCGGCGAGACCCGCACGTCGCGCCACTCCCGCCGGTTGCGGAGCCGGTCCAGGGCCTTCATCGCCCGGGTCACGTCGACGGTGAGGAACTCCGTGACGTGCGGAGCGGTGAACGCCGAGCGGGACATGTTCTCGGCGGTGAGCTTGCGTACCCCCTTGACGGGGATGCGCTGCTCGCGGTCCGCGCCGAAGCTCGCGGCCGCCGTGGCCGGGGCCGACACCGCGAGCGGCTCGGCCGCCGCCGTGGCCCCGCTCGCCGCCCGCTGTACGTCCTCCCGGGTGATCGAGCCCAGCGGCCCCGACCCGGTCAGCGCGGACAGGTCGACGCCGAGATCCTTGGCGAGCTTGCGTACCGGCGGCTTGGCCAGCACCGGCCCGCCGGCCGGGCCGTGACCGTTCGACGGCGCGGTCGCCACCGGGGCGGGCGGCGCCGGCGGGGCCGGAACGACCGGGGCAGCCGGCGCGACGGGTGCGGCCGGTGCGGCCGCCTGGGCCGGCAGCGGGGTGCCACCCTTGCGCGGGCGGCGCTTGGCCGCCGTGGTGCGCGGGCCGTAGCCGACCAGCACGGCGGTACGGCCGCCCGGGGCGGGACCGCCGATCAGGCCCGGCTCGACCGCGCCCTCTGCCGGCGCCACCTGGACCGCGGCCAGCGACGCCGCCGACGGGGTGGGCAGGGCCGCGTCCGGGGCGCCGGTCGTCGACGCCTCGATCGGTCCGGCGCCCGGGTCGGTGTCGATCGCGATGATCGGCGTGCCGACCTCGACCGTGCTCCCCTCCGGGTGGAAGATCGCCTGCACCTGGCCGGCCCACTTCGCCGGGATCTCGACGGCCGCCTTGGCCGTCTCCACCTCGACGATCGGCTGGTTCAGCTCGATGACGTCGCCGACCTTGACGAGCCACGCGAGGATCTCGCCCTCGGTCAGTCCCTCGCCCAGGTCGGGAAGGTTGAACTCCTTGATCCGTGACATGCCGCTCACCAGCCGAAGGTGCGGTCGACGGCGTCGAGCACCCGGTCGAGGTCGGGCAGGTACTCCTCCTCCACCCGGGAGGCCGGGTAGGGGGTGTCGAAGCCGGTCACCCGCAGCACCGGGGACTCCAGGGAGTAGAAGCACTCCTCGGTGATCCGGGCCGCGATCTCCGAGCCCAGGCCCAGGTTGCCCGGGGCCTCGTGCACGACCACGCAGCGGCCGGTGCGCTTCACCGACTCGTACGCGGCGGTCAGGTCCAGCGGGGAGAGCGAGCGCAGGTCGATGACCTCCAGCTCCCGGCCGTCCTCGGCGGCGGCGGTCGCCGCGTCCAGGCAGGTCCGCACCATCGGCCCGTACGCCAGCACCGTGGCGTCCGTGCCGGGCCGGACGACCCGGGACGAGTGCAGCGGGTACGCACCGGACAGCGGGCCGTCCAGCTCGACGGGGTCCTTCTCCCAGTAGCGCCGCTTCGGCTCCAGGAAGACGATCGGGTCGTCCGAGGCGACGGCCTGCTGGATCATCGTGTACGCGTCCTGCGGGTTGGCGCAGGACACCACCTTCAGGCCGGCGGTGTGGGCGAAGTACGCCTCCGGCGACTCCGAGTGGTGCTCGACCGCGCCGATGCCGCCGCCGAACGGGATCCGGATGACCATCGGGATCCGCACCTTGCCCTGCGAGCGGTAGTGCATCTTCGCCACCTGCGACACGATCTGGTCGTACGCGGGGTAGACGAAGCCGTCGAACTGGATCTCGCAGACCGGCCGGAAGCCCCGGATGGCCAGGCCCACCGCGGTGCCGATGATGCCGGACTCGGCGAGCGGGGTGTCGATCACCCGCTGGTCGCCGAAGTCCTTCTGGAGGCCGTCGGTGATCCGGAAGACGCCGCCGAGCTTGCCGACGTCCTCGCCCATGATGACGACCTTCGGGTCGTTCTCCAGGGCCCTGCGCAGGCCCGTGTTGAGTGCCTTGCCGAGGGTGAGCGTCTCCGTGGCCATCAGTGGGCGCTCCCCTCGAACGACTCCATGTACTTCGTGAACTGCGCCCGCTGCTCGTCGAGCTCGGGGGACCCGTTGGGGTAGACGTGGTCGAACATCGTCACCGGCTCGGGGTTGGGCATGGCGAGCACCCGCTCGCGCAGGTGCACCGACTCGGTGCGGGCCTGCTCGTCGACGGCCGCGAAGAAGTCCGCGTCGGCGATCTGCTGCTTCTCCAGGAACGCCTTCATCCGGGCGATCGGGTCCTTCGCCTGCCAGGCCTCGACCTCGCTGGCGATCCGGTAACGGGTCGGGTCGTCGGAGGTGGTGTGCGCGCCCATCCGGTAGGTGTAGGCCTCGATCAGGCTGGGGCCCTGGCCGAGCCGGGCGTTGTCCAGCGCGTGCCGGGTCACCGCGTACGACGCGAGCACGTCGTTGCCGTCGACCCGGACGCCGGGGAAGCCGAAGCCGCCGGCCCGCTGGTAGAGCGGCACGCGGGTCTGGCGCTCCAGCGGCTCGGAGATGGCGTACTGGTTGTTCTGGCAGAAGAACACCAGCGGGGCGTTGAAGACGCTGGCCCAGACGAACGCCTCGTTGACGTCGCCCTGGCTGGTGGCGCCGTCGCCGAAGTAGGCGATCACCGCCTCGCCGTCCTCGGTGCCGGTCTTGCCGTCCATGTGGACGCCCATGGCGTAGCCGGTCGCGTGCAGGGTCTGCGCCCCGATCACGATCGTGTACATGTTGAACTTGAACTCGTTCGGGTCCCAGCCGCCCTGGTCGACGCCCCGGAACAGGCCGAGCGGCATGATCGGGTCGATGCCCCGGCAGTAGAGGACGCCGTGCTCCCGGTAGGTCGGGAAGGCCATGTCCTGCGTACGCAGCGCGCGTCCCGAGCCCACCTGCGCGGCCTCCTGGCCCAGCAGGCTGGCCCACAGGCCCAGCTCGCCCTGGCGCTGCAACGCGGTGGCCTCGGCGTCGAGCTTGCGGACCAGCACGAGGTCGCGGTAGAGCCCGCGGTACTCCTCGTCGGTGAAGTCGACGCGGTACTCGGTCCCGTCCGGGCCGGTCGCGCTCTCGATCCGCTCACCCTCCGGGGTGAGCAGCTGCACCAGCTGCGGGTCGCCGGTCGCACCCTTCTTGGACCGGGGTGCGGCCCGTCGGCCGCGACTGGAGACCCCGGGGTCGCCCTTTGCCATCCGTCTCTCCCTGTCTGTCTGCGTCGGCACCGGGGGGTCACCCGGCCGCGCAACTCGTGCGCCTGCCCGGCTGGTGCCGGACGGGTTCCTGGCGGCCGCGCCTAGCCCCGGTGGGGGTTGCCGCGCGGCGTGAGCCGGATTCTGGCCGAACCCGGATCGGGAGCGCCGGCGCCCAGCCGCGCCTGCCGCGAGGGTGCGCGGAGGTCGTGGCTGCGTTGCCGTCGTGGTCCATATTCGCATCACACGTGAGCGCGCCCACAGTGCGCCCGTCCCGGCCGATCGCGGTGGCCCGCTTCGTCGCACGGCGCGCCCGGTGTCCGTTGCATCGACGCGCGGCCGATCCGGCGATGGTTCGTCACCGTTCGGCCAGATACGCGTGTCGACACGCTGTGCAGGGTTGGCCGACCGACCGTCACTGGTCCAGGCTGATTGGCGCGGGATCGTCCGCGTCGGGGCGGTTTGCCGCTTCCTCGTGTCCGGGCGTGCCCCGGGCGCTCGGGCCGGTCGCCGTACCGGCCCGTCCACCGTCGGAGTCGACGAAAGGGGTGTGTGGTGTCCGAGCCAGGCCCAGATCCCACCGTTCCCCTCCTCGGCCGGCACCGGGCCGGCGGCTACCGCCGGCTGGTCGGGGCGCACCGGGCCCCCGGCTCGGGCGGGCCGTCCCGGGGCTACCTGTTCACGGTGGCACTGCTCGCCGGCACCGCGTCGATGCCCATCCTCGCCGCGATCAGCACCGGCTCCGCCACCGTCGGCAGCACGGCCCTGCCGGACGGCAGCACCCCGTTCCTCCCGACGCCCTCGGTCGGCCCCGTGGTGATCCCGGTGCCGGCGACGGGCCGCCCCCCGGTAGCCCCGTCGACCCCGTCCCCCGCCGTGGCCGACCCGGGCGACTGGCGGACCGTCGTGCCCTTCCCGCGTACGCCGATCGTCGCGGCGCCCGCCCCGCCGCCGCCGCTCGGCCCGGCGGCGCGTCCGAAGCCCCCGTCCCGGCCCGGCGGCCGACCGGTACCGCCGCCCTCGTCCCCGAGGCCTTCGGCGCCCTCGTCCCCGAGGCCTCCGGCGTTCCCGAGCCCGTCGCCGAAGCCCTCGCCGAGCCCCAGCGCGAGCCCGGCACCCACGCCGACCGGCGAGCCGACGTCGGTGGAGCCGACGAGCACCCTCTCGCTACCGCCGCCCGAGCCCACGGCGTCCCCGGCGCCCAGCGCGTCTCCGGCACCCGACGGCCCGACCGCCAGCGCGACCGTCGACCCCGACCCGACCACCGGCGATCCCGGCGGGACCGGGCACCGGGACGGCCGGCCGCGGGTACGGTGACGGTCGACGGCAGGTGATCCACGGCAGGGCCCCGGCCCGGTCGGAGCGCCGGGGTACGGACGGGAACGGTTCCGGGCGACGGCCCGGGGTGGACGCAGAGGCGGGGCGCTGAGCGGGACGGGTGGTTCGGACGCGGAGCCCCACAGCCGTCCGGCCGCCCCGCCACCACCCGGCCGGACCCTCCGGCTCGCTCGGTTCGTGACCGAGCTGACCGCGCCCGCGGTGCTGGTCTCGGCGCTGACGCTGGCGGTCGGCTGGCACAGCGCCCAGGGCGCGCACGGGCTGGCCTGGGGGCTGCTGGCCACGCTCTTCGTCAGTGGGATCCCGTTCGCGTACATCCTCGGCGGGGTGCGTCGCGGCCGGCTGACCGACCATCACGTGGGGATCCGCGAGCAGCGCCGCGTCCCGCTGCTGTTCGGGCTCTGCTCGGTCGCCGCCGGGCTGGCCCTGCTCGCCGTGCTCGGCGCGCCGCGACCGGTGCTGGCGCTGGCCGCCGCCGGGCTCGTCGGCCTGGTGGTCGCCGTGACGGTGAGCCACTGGTGGAAGATGTCGATCCACTCGGCGGTGGCCGCCGGCACGGTGGTCGTGCTGGTGCTCACGTTCGGGGCCGGGTTGCTGGCGACGGCGCCACTGCTCGCGCTGGTCGGTTGGTCCCGGGTCCGCCTGCGCGACCACACCGTGCCCCAGGTGGTCGCGGGACTAGCCCTGGGCGCCCTGGTAGCCGCCCTCTTCTTCGCCCCCCTCCGCTAACCCCACCCCACCCCACCCCCCTCCCTCCCCGTCCGTGCGCCCCCGGCCGAGGCCGTCGATCATGCGGTTGTGGTGCCCCGCAAAAGCCGCGGAATGCTGCTTTTCGTCCACCACAACTGCATGATCGACGCGAGCGGGAGGGAGGGCAGGAGGGTGGAAAGGGGGCGGGTGGGGGGTCAGGCGGGGTCGTCCGTGAGGCGGTGGCGGTTGGCCTCGATCCAGGCGTCGAGGGCGGCCGGGTCGTCGGGGTCGACGCCGTCGGCCATCAGCTGCGCGACGGCGGCGGTGGCGGGGCTGCGGCGTTCGCCCGTGCTGTAGAGGCGGGCGAACTCCGGCACCATCTCCTCGACGGCCGTGTCGATCTGCGTCGCCGCCTGCTCGGGCAGCCCGCGCTTGCGGGTGGCGTAGCCGGCCCAGGCGCGCAGCACCCGGGGCAGCAGCGCCGCGTCGTCCATGTCCAGCACCGCGCGCCGGTGCACCCAGTCCAGCAGGAACAGCCCGGCCACGGTGGGGCTCCACCGCAGCGGGTCGGCGTCCGGGAAGCTGGCCGCGTGGTCCAGCAGCAGGCTGAGGCAGAAGTGCAGCGAGGCCAGCTCCGCCCCGTCGATGGTGTCCAGGCCGAAGCGGGCCGCCTCGGGCGAGGCGAGGAACCGGCGGACCAGGTCCGTACGCTCGGCGGCGGAGAGCGGTTCGGCGGCGGGCGCGGGGGCCGCCCCGGCCGCCTGCGGCAGCCGTGCCAGCCGGGCGCCGAGCAGGGCGCGGTCGGTGGCGAGCGAGCCCTCCCCGGGCAACTCGGTCAGGCCGTCGGTGATCGCGAGGTGGCGGGTCACCTCGGCGCGCATCCGGGCCGGCTCCTCGTCGCGGAACCAGGTCAGCTCGTCCCCGGCGCACATCTGCCGGACCTGGTCGAGGATGCGGTCGGGCGGCCCGCCGACGAAGACGTCCTTGGTGATGCCGATGTTGTGGTCGAGCAGCGTCACCACGGCGTGCGCCGAACCGCCGGCCGGGTCGTCGTAGGCGAAGGTCGCCAGGTAGGAGGTCTGGTCGCCGTACACGTCGCCGTAGGACCAGCAGCCGGTCAGGTGCACGCGGCCGAGCTGGCCGGCCCAGGCGGGGGTGGCGGCGCCCGGGCGGACCCGGTCGGTGCCCTCGGCGTCGGGCACCAGCGCGGCGAACACGGAACGGATGGTGGTCGCCGCGGCCGAGCGGCGGCGGGAGGTGGCGGCCAGGAAGCCGGCCACGAAGTCCCGGACGGCGGCGTCACGTTCGGTCTCGGCGACCGAGTAGACGCTGCCGAGCAGGGCCGCGCCGAGCATCTCCGCGTCGAGGGCGTTGTCCAGCTTGGCCACGTCGCGGGCGGCGTGCAGCACCGCGTCGTACGGGGTCTGAGGCGTTCCCATCCACCGACCCTACGCCGCCGCCCGCCCCGGGACGGTACGAGCGACCCGAGCGTCCGGCCCGCGTCGCGCCGCCACGCCGCCGACCTGCGGTTGTCGCGGGACGGGATTTTCGGCTCAGCGGCCGGCGGCATCCCTGAGGGCCGTACGGGCCTCGGCGTAGGAGGCGAGCACCGCCCGCACCGGGGTCAGCACGTGCTCCTCGCCGATCGTCGCCACCGCGTCCGTGAGGCGCCGCTCGGCCCGGCGACGGGCGCGGCGGGCCGCCCAGCGGACGATCGGCCTGGTCAGGGCGGCCACCAGCAGCCCGGCGAGCAGGCCGCCGAGGAGCAGCAGGGTGGGCAGCGGCACCTCGCCGACCATCGGGTGCTCCAGCGCCGGCAGGCCCAGCGCGCGCAGCGCGTAGCCGAGCGCCAGCCAGCCCAGCCCGGCCAGCGCCGCCAGGGTCACCAGCCACTGGAGGCCGCCGACGAACCGCCACCAGAGCGGTCGCCGGTCCATGCCCAGGTCCGTGTTGGCCACCGCGCGGTCCAGCGCGTCCGGTAGGTCGGCGAGGCGGGAGCGGGCGGCGGCGGTCACCGCGGCCGGCCAGGCGGCGGGCAGGTCCGCCCCGGTCCGGTCGGCCACCGACCGGATCGCCAGCCCGAGCGCCGCGCGCTGCGCTGCGGTGGGGTCGGGCACCGAGGTCGCGGCGACGAGGCTCTCCGCCGGTTCGTCGCGCCCGGCGGCCGGGCCGGGCAGGTGCAGCCGGCGCAGCGGGTCGGGCCGCAGCCGCCGCCAGCCCCGCACCAGCGGCCAGCCGGTGGTGGCGGCGCCCCGGTGCCGGTACGCCTGCTCGACCGCCTCGGCGACCGCCGGCACCCCGGCGGCGCCGGCGAGCGCCCGGTGCAGCGCACTGACGGCGGCGGCGTCGGGTCCCCCGGCCGGCGAGGCGCCGCCGACCAGCTCTTCGAGCCCGGCCACCACCGCGTCCACGTCGCCCTGGAGCCGCCGCAGCGCGGCCTGCCGCTCGGCCACCGTGCGTTCGAGCGCCTCCCGCAGCCCGACCATGCCCGCCGGGTCGACGGCGGTGGTCGCCAGCAGCGGTACGCCGTCCAGGCCGTCGGAGTCGAGCAGCCGGCGCAGGTCGGCCAGCACCCGGGGCAGCTCGGCCGGTGGCAGCCGGTCGGCCTGGTTGAGCACGACCAGGGTGACGTCCCGGTGCCGGTGGAACTCGCGCAGGTAGTTGGTGTGGATGACGCGGTCGGCGTACTTCTGCGGGTCGACCACCCACACCACGAGGTCGACCAGGCCGAGCAGTCGGTCCACCTCCAGCCGGTGCGACCGCTGCACCGAGTCGAAGTCGGGCAGGTCGAGCAGGATCAGCCCGTGCAGGGCGGACTCGTCGTCGCCGTCCAGCACGCTCTCCCGGACGAACCGGTGCCGGGGCAGCACGCCCACCCAGTCGAGCAGGCGGTTGCCGCCGTCGAGCGGCCCCCACACGCAGGCGTGCGCGACGCCGGTGGTGGGGCGGCGCACCCCGACCGTGGAGAGTTCCATTCGGGCGAGCGCGTTGAACAGACTGGACTTGCCGCTGCCGGTCGCGCCGGCGAGGGCCACCACGGTGTGGTCGCGGGAGAGCGCCAGCCGGGTGCCGGCCCGCTCGACGAGGGTGTGCGCCGACACGAGCCGCGCGTCCGGCAGGTGGCCGTCGACGACCGTCAGGAACCGGCGTACGGCGTCGAGGCGGGCGACGAGCGCGTCGGCGTCCACCCGCTGGTCACCGCGGAACGCCTCGCGCATCCGCCCGACGATGTTGGTCATGACCCTCCGTCCCCGGTGCCGGGCGGGCCCGCGACGGCCGCGCCGGAGAGGTCGCTGCGGTTGCGGGCGATCTCCACCCGGTTGGCGGCGCCGCGCAGGGCCTCCGCGGTGTCCGCGGCGGGCCGCGCCTGCGCCGTCCGGTCCAGGTAGCGGGCGGCCTCGTCGTCGAGCAGGGCCCGCACCCGGTCCAGCAGGTCGGCCCGGGCCTTGGCGGCCAGCGTACGCACGGCCTGGTCGCCGAAGATCGCCTGGAGCACGGTCTGCGCGGCGACGGTCGTGCCGGCCCCGGTGGCCACCTCCAGCCCGGTGGGGATGAACGCCGTCGAGGCGAACACCGCGATCATGACGGCGAGCCCGGTGGCGTTCACCGCGTACGCGGCCGTCCGGGCCACGAAGCGGCGGTCGCCGCCCTCGGCGCGGACCAGCTCCAGCACGCCACGCTGCCACTCCCGGACCAGCCGCTCGGCCCGTTCGGGCAGGTCGGCGGAGGGGTGGGCCAGCTCCGGTTCGAGCAGCGCCGCCCCGGCGGGATGCGCCTTCCACCCGGTGTACGCGTTCTCGGCCGCCTCGGCGGCGACGCCCCGCAGCAGAGTCACCAGCTGGGACTCGATGGCGTCCCGCAGCTCGGACGCGGGCGCGGGCCGGCCGGTGACCGCCGCCACGACCCGGTCGCGGAGCCGCCCGATGCGGGCCTCCATGGTGCGGAAGAACTCGCCGGTGCCGACGAACTCCTGCCAGCGGGCCAGCACCTCGCCGCGGAGCAGCCGGCCGTCCTTCAGCCCCTGCCCGACGGTCCGGTACGCCCCCCGGTACGCGGCCAGCACCCGCTCGTCGAGCGCGTCGGCGGCGGTGACCTGCTCCTCGGCGGCGTCGGCGAGCCCTTCGACCGCCGGGTGCAGCGCGGCGAGCGCGCCGTCCAGGGTCTGCCGGACCACGGCGGCGCGGGCGTCGGCGTCGGCGGCCAGCCGGGCGAACCAGGCGGCGAGCGGCGCGGTGACCCGCTCGGGCAGCAGGCCCTGCCCGTCGACCCAGGTCTCCGGCAGCACGAAGAGCGGGGCCGCCCCCAGCTCCTGCGCGGCGAGCATCTCCGACAGGTGTGCGGCGATCTCGTCGGCCGCCTCCGCAGGCACCCGGTCCAGCACCATGGCGATGACCGCGCCCCGGGCCCGGGCGCTGCGCAGCAGCTCCCAGGGGACGGCGTCGGCGTAGCGGGCGGCGGTGGTGACGAAGAGCCAGAGGTCGGCGGCGGCCAGGAGCTGACCGGCCAGGGCCCGGTTGGCGTCGACGACCGAGTCGATGTCGGGGGCGTCGAGGAAGGCCAGCCCGGCGGGCAGGGCCGGGGCGGTCACCAGTTGCAGGGTGCGCGGGTCCTCGCTGGGCTCGGTGGTGCGGGTGAGGCCGGGCAGCAGCTCGCCCTGGCGGAACCAGCCCGAGTCGGCCGGGTTGCAGACCAGCACCGGGGAGCGGGTGGTCGGGCGGAGCACCCCGGCGGCGCTCACCCGCGCCTGCACCAGGCTGTTGACCAGCGTGGACTTGCCCGCGCCGGTGGACCCGCCGACCACCACGAGCAGCGGCGCGTCGAGCCGGCGCAGCCGGGGCAGCAGGTAGTCGTCGAGCTGGTCGGTGAGGCTCCCGCCGGCGCGCCGGGCAGGCTCGGCGGAGGGCAGCGCGAGCGGGAACCGGGCCGCCCCGATCGCGGCGCGCAGGCCGGCCAGTGTGGCGGGCAGGCTGTCGTCCCCGGTGGTGGCGGGCCGGTCCTCCCCGGCGTCCGTGGGGCCGGTGCGGGCTGCGACGGTGGGCGTGCCGGCCGGGGTGGCGGGATCGCCGTGCGTCGTCACCGCTAAAGCGTGCCCGACCGATGCAAGGGAAGACAACCGATCGGTACGAACCTGGGGTTGCGTCGGGTCGACTCAACCCCGACTTGACGATTTCGCGGGGCGTGGCACTATTGAGTCAAGTTCACTCAACTTGTGGTGGGGTCGCTGCGGGCGACGCCCGCCGGGCAGCTCGACGGGCGTCGCCCGTCACCTGCCCACAACGTGATGAAGCGAGGAAGCGAAGATGGCACGTGCGGTCGGTATCGACCTGGGCACGACGAACTCCTGCGTCAGCGTTCTGGAGGGCGGTGAGCCCACCGTCATCGCCAACGCTGAAGGCTCGCGGACGACCCCGTCGATCGTCGCGTTCGCCCGCAACGGCGAGGTGCTCGTCGGTGAGGTCGCCAAGCGCCAGGCGGTGACGAACCCGGACCGGACCATCCGCTCGGTCAAGCGGGAGATCGGCACCAACTGGTCCGTCGACATCGACGGCAAGAAGTACACCCCGCAGGAGATCTCGGCCCGCACGCTGATGAAGCTCAAGCGGGACGCCGAGGCGTACCTGGGCGAGCAGATCACCGACGCGGTGATCACCGTCCCGGCCTACTTCAACGACGGCCAGCGCCAGTCCACCAAGGAGGCCGGCGAGATCGCCGGCTTCAACGTGCTGCGGATCGTGAACGAGCCGACCGCGGCGGCCCTGGCGTACGGGCTGGACAAGGGCTCCAAGGAGCAGACCGTCCTGGTCTTCGACCTCGGCGGCGGCACCTTCGACGTGTCGCTGCTGGAGCTGGCCGAGGGCGTCGTCGAGGTCAAGTCGACCAGCGGTGACAACAACCTCGGTGGCGACGACTGGGACCAGCGGATCATCGACCACCTGGTGAAGACCTTCCGCGGCGAGCACGGCATCGACCTGGGCCAGGACAAGATGGCCCTCCAGCGGCTCCGCGAGGCGGCCGAGAAGGCCAAGATCGAGCTGTCCGCCGCCACCACCACCAACATCAACCTGCCGTACATCACGGCCGGCGCGGCGGGCCCGCTGCACCTCGACGTGACCCTCAGCCGGGCCGAGTTCCAGCGGATGACGCAGGACCTGCTGGACCGCTGCAAGGGCCCGTTCGAGCAGGCCGTGAAGGACGCCGGCATCAAGGTCTCCGACGTCGAGCACGTCATCATGGTCGGCGGCTCGACCCGGATGCCGGCCGTGACCGACCTGGTCAAGCAGCTCACCGGCAAGGAGCCCAACAAGGGCGTCAACCCGGACGAGGTCGTCGCCGTCGGCGCCGCCCTCCAGGCCGGCGTGCTCAAGGGCGAGGTCAAGGACGTCCTGCTGCTCGACGTGACCCCGCTGAGCCTGGGCATCGAGACCAAGGGCGGCATCTTCACCAAGCTGATCGAGCGCAACACCACCATCCCGACCAAGCGCTCCGAGGTCTTCACCACGGCGGACGACAACCAGCCGTCGGTGCTGATCCAGGTGTTCCAGGGTGAGCGGGAGATCGCGGCCTACAACAAGAAGCTCGGCACCTTCGAGCTGACCGGCCTCCCGCCGGCGCCGCGCGGCGTGCCGCAGATCGAGGTCACCTTCGACATCGACGCCAACGGCATCGTCAACGTCCACGCCAAGGACCTCGGCACCGGCAAGGAACAGAAGATGACGATCACCGGCGGCTCCTCGCTGCCGAAGGACGACATCGAGCGCATGCGCCGCGACGCCGAGGAACACGCCGAGGACGACAAGCGTCGCCGCGAGGAGGCCGAGACCCGCAACCTGGCCGAGGCGCTCCAGTGGCAGACCGAGAAGTTCCTGGCCGAGAGCGGCGACAAGCTGCCGGCGGAGTCCCGTGACAAGATCAACGAGGCGCTCGGTGAGCTGCGCGGCGCGCTCGGCGGCCAGGACATCGAGAAGATCAAGTCGGCCCACGAGCGGCTGGCGCAGGTCTCCCAGGAGGCCGGCTCGCTGCTCTACGCCCAGCAGGGCGAGCAGCCGGGCGAGGCCGGTCCGGGCGCGGCGGGTGCCGCGGGCGCCGGGGCGACCGGCGGTACGCAGGCCGGCGGGCCCGCCGGCGGCGCGGACGACGTGGTCGACGCGGAGATCGTGGACGAGGACAAGGACAAGAAGTGACGATCCGTCCCTGGACACGGCACCACGGCAGAGGGATGAGGTAGCCCCATGACGGAGAAGCCACGAGCTGCCGACCCGGGTGCGACCGGGTCGGCGCCGGGTGGCTCCGCGCCCGCCGAGCAGGCCGGCGACGGGCCGCGGGTCGTCATCCGTGACAACCGCAAGATCAGCGAGACGTCCGAGCCGGCCGCCGCCGACGCCGGCTCGGACGCCCCGGCCGAGGGCCTGGTCGAGGAGTCCGAGGTCGTCGTCGACGAGATCGAGGTCGAGGCGACCGAGGTGACCGGCCCGCCGGTGGTGGACGCCCCGACCCAGCCGGTCGACGGCGGCCCGAGCGCGCTCGGCGCCGAACTCGAGGCGCTGCGCAAGGACCTCGACGAGCGGACCCGGGACCTCCAGCGGGTGACGGCGGAGTACGCCAACTACCGCAAGCGGGTGGACCGGGACAAGGGTCTGGTCACCGAGCAGGCAACCGGTGCGGTGCTCGCCGCGCTGCTGCCGATCCTCGACGACCTGGACCGGGCCCGCGAGCACGGCGACCTGGTCGGGCCGTTCGGCAGCGTGGCCGACCAGCTCACCACGGCGCTCGGCAAGTTCGGGCTCACCCCGTTCGGCGAGCAGGGCGACCCGTTCGACCCGACCCGGCACGAGGCGGTCGCGCACCAGACCTCGGCCGACGTCACCGAGCCCACCTGCGTACAGGTGATGCGTCGGGGCTACCAGGTCGGTGAGCGGCTGCTGCGGCCCGCAATGGTCGCAGTCGCCGACCCGGAGTAGTGCGGAACGACGACCGGACCGTCCCGCCCGCCCGCAGAGGGCCGGCGGGACGGTCGGTCCCCAGCTAGGGAAGGGGGTGGACCGGTGAGTTCCAAGGACTGGATCGAGAAGGACTTCTACGCCGTGCTGGGCGTGGACAAGGCCGCCACCGCCGACGACGTCAAGAAGGCGTACCGGAAACTGGCCCGGGATTCGCACCCGGACCACAACCCCGGCGACCCGAAGGCCGAGGAGCGCTTCAAGGCCGCCTCCGAGGCGTACGCCGTCCTCGGCGACGACGCCAAGCGGCGGGAGTACGACGAGCTGCGGTCGCTGTTCGGCTCGGGGGCGTTCCGGCGCGGAGCCCGTGGCGCCGGCCAGCCCGGCGGCGTGCCGTTCGACGTCTCCGACCTGTTCGGGGGCGCCGCGGGCGGGGGCGGTGACCGCCGCTTCGGCGGGGCCGGCTTCCAGGACCTGTTCAGCTCGATCTTCTCGGGCGGTGCCGGCGGTCCCGCCGCCGGCGGGGCGGCGGCCCGTGGCCCGGCCCGGGGGCGGGACGTCGAGGCCGAGGTGGCCCTCGACTTCGACGACGCCGTACGCGGGGTGACGCTCCCGCTGACGCTGCGCGCCCCCGGGGTGTGCGACACCTGCCACGGCAACGGGGCCAAGCCCGGCACCCAGCCGCGCACCTGCCCGGTGTGCCACGGGGCCGGGGTGGCCAACCGCAACCAGGGGTCGTTCAGCTTCTCCGAGCCGTGCCGCAACTGCCAGGGCGTGGGCACCGTCGTGGACGAGAAGTGCCCCGAGTGCCAGGGCACCGGCGGGGTCACCAAGACCCGCACGCTGAACGTCCGCTTCCCGGCCGGCGTGGCGGACGGCCAGAAGATCCGGCTGGCCGGGCGGGGCGAGCCCGGCGCGCGAGGTGGCCCGGCGGGCGACCTCTTCGTACACGTGAAGGTGCGGCCGGACGAACTGTTCGGGCGTACCGGCGACGACCTCACGCTGACGGTGCCGGTCACGTTCGCGGAGGCCGTGCTCGGCACGGACCTGCGGGTGCCCACCCTCGACGGCACGGTGACCCTGCGGGTGCCACCGGGCACGCCGAGCGGCCGGATCCTGCGGGCGCGGGGCAAGGGGGTGGTCCGCCGTGACGGTCAGGCGGGCGACCTGCTGGTGACGCTCGACGTGGTGGTACCCGCGAAGGTGTCCGACGAGGCGCGAGCGGCGTTGGAGGACTTCGCCGCGCAGACCCCGCCGGCCGCCCGGGAACATCTCGAGGCGCGCGTACGTCGATTCAGTTGACCCGGTGTTCAGTCGGCTCGGTGGAGTGCACGCGGAGGTGAGCGGGATGTCGGACGAGTTCGTCGGCTCGGGTGACCCTGCCTACGAGGCCAAGGTGCTGATGATCTCGGTGGCGGCGCGGATGGCGGGGATGCACCCGCAGACCCTGCGCCAGTACGACCGGTTGGGCCTGGTCCAGCCGGGACGTGCCGCCGGCGGCGGGCGCCGCTACAGCGTCCGCGACGTGGTGCTGCTGCGCGAGGTGCAGCGGCTCAGCCAGGACGACGGGATCAACCTGGCCGGAGTCAAACGGATCATCGGGCTGGAACGGCTGCTGGAGCAGGCGCAGCAGCGGGTGGCCCGGCTGGAGGCGGAGCTGGACGCCGCGTACCGGCGGATCGCCGAACTGGAGGCGCTGGCCCGCTTCCCGGGCAGCGACCTCGTGCCGACCAACCGCACCTCCACCGCGCTGGTGGTCTGGCGTCCCCGCCGGGGCCCCGAGCGCTGACGACACCTCCCGCGCCCGGCCGCTCTCCCGCGGCCGGGCGCGGTCGTCTTTCCGCTCCCGCGCGGCGGGCGCGGTCGTCCTCCCGTCCCGCTCGGCGGCCCGGTGGCGGGCGTGGTCGCCACTGCCGGTCCCGCCGGTCCGCCGCACCCGAACGTGCACCCTTCCGGCTCCGGCTCCGGGTGTGCCGTCGTCGGTCGCTGCCGCTATCGCCGCACCGCCCGCGTTGCTGGCGGGCAGGCCTTCCAGGCGCGTCGTGTCCGCCGTGTCGCCGAACACCGCTCCGCCTGAGCCACGAGTGGAACACCACGGGTGTCTCCGCCCCCGGATGACACCCCTGGTGTTCCACTCGTCGCGGTTGCCGGTTTGCCGGCGGGGGAGGCACCGGATCCGCTAATCTGCGAATCAGGTCCAACCCGCTTAATCCGGACTCCAATGGCAGGGGGAGCCATGACGGAAGCCGCGAGGAAGGTTGCCCAGCAGGCGGAGGAACGGCTCGAAGAGGTGGCGAAGAACGTCCGGGAGAAATTCGACCGGGTCACCGAGGGCCGCTTCACCGACAAGGTCAAGAACGGCGCGTTCGCCGACCGGGCCGACCACGGCACCGAGCAGGGACGCGACGAGGCGAGACGCCGCGAAAGGGGCGGATCGGAGCACTGACGTTCCGCCGACGTGCGGGCCGGGACCCACGGGGGGTCCCGGCCCGCACGTCGTCGGGGGCGCGGACCGGGACGCTCGTGGGCTGCGGCCCGTTCGTCGTCGGGGTGTGGGCCGGGACGCCCGTGCGGGGCTGTGGCCCGGTCGTCGTCGGACGATGCCTGCGTTGCTCAGGCGATGCGGCGGTTCTCCCGGACCAGGCCGCCCTCGCACCAGTCCCGGTAGACGAAGAGTTCCGGGCGGGCCAGCAGCGCCCGGCTGTTGTACGCCCAGGTGCGCATCAGGTCGTCGCCGTCGCGCTCGGCCTGCTCCACGAGCTTGCGGAAGCGCCGCTTCGGGTGGGCGCGGAAGTTCGTCCGGATGCCGTCGGCGGCGTAGATGTAGAGGCAGTGCAGCGCGAACCGGCGCGCCGGGCAGGCCGGGTCCATGGCCAGGGCGAAGAGCACCGCCACCAGCCGGTCACCGGAGACCAGCAGGTCCCAGTCCGGCGGCATCGAGGTCAGCGGTACGGAGTCCGGCTGGTAGGCCCACGCCCGCAACTCGGCGGGGGTCGGGTCGACGGGGTTGGCGAAGCCGTGGAACGTCGACTCCTGCACGCTCACCGGCCAACCTTCCGCTCTGAGCCCGCGCGGGCGTCGGCCACCCGCGAGCTCTGGCTGCTGGGGCGAAACGGTAACCCGGAGCGCTGATCGGCGGTAGACCCCGCGCGGAGCAATTCGACATCCGTTGGCCGAGGGCCGACCCGACCGTACGGTCGATGCGGCCCTCGGCCAACGTGGATCAGTCCGCCACAGGTGCCGGCTGGGCCCGCTGCGCGGCGCCGCGCTGCCGGAGCCAGCGCTTGAACCACGCGAAGTCGGGCAGCCGTGCCAGCATCGGCCCGGTCACCACGGTGATCAGCACGTACGCCGTCGCGAGCGCCGCCAGTTTCGGCTCGACGCTGCCGGCTGCCACCGCGAGACCCGCGATGACGATGGAGAACTCACCCCGTGGCACGAGCCCCAGGCCGGCGCGCCATCGACCGGGTTCGCCGATGCCGACGCGGCGGGCCGCCAGGTAGCCGGTGAGGGTCTTCGTCGCCATGGTGACGATGGCCAGCGCGAGCGCGGGCAGCAGCACCGGCGGGATGTCCCGGGGATCGGTGACCAGCCCGAAGAAGACGAAGAAGACCGCCGCGAAGAGGTCACGCAGCGGCGTGAGCAGCTCCGTGGCGTTGTGTGCCACCGGCCCGGAGAGCGCGATGCCGACCAGGAACGCCCCGACCGCCGCCGACACCTGGAGCTTCGCCGCGATGCCGGCCACCAGCAGGGTCATCCCGAGTACGCCGAGCAGCAGCGCCTCCGGGTCCTTCGCCGACATGGCGGTGGAGATCAGGTTGCCGTACCGGATGGCGACCACCAGCACCAGGAGCACGGTGCCGACCGCCACGCCGAGCGCGATCCCGCCGCCGAGCAGGCCGGTGCCCGCCAGCACGGCCGTCAGCAGGGGCAGGTAGAGCGCCATGGCCAGGTCCTCGATCACCAGGACCGAGAGGATCACCGGCGTCTCCCGGTTACCGAGGCGACCGAGGTCGGCGAGCACCTTGGCGATGACACCCGACGAGGAGACCCAGGTGATGCCGGCGAGCACCAGCGCGGCGACCCAGTCCCAGCCGAGCAGCAGTGCGAACGCCGCCCCGGGCAGCGCGTTGAGCAGCCCGTCGATCAGCCCGGCGGGGGCCGCGGCGCGCAGGTTGCCGACGAGCTCGTTGGCCGAGTATTCGAGGCCGAGCATCACCAGCAGCAGGATCACGCCGATCTCGGCGCCGACCGCGAAGAACTCCTCGCTGGCGGCGAGGGGGAGCAGGCCGCCGTGCCCGAAGGCGAGCCCGGCGAGCAGGTAGAGGGGGATGGGTGAGAGGCCGATCCGGCGGCTCAGCCGACCCAGCAGGCCGAGCAGGAACAGCAGCGCGCCGACTTCGATGAGCAGTGTTGTCGTGTGGTGCATCCGCGCCTCAGCCGTCCGGGTCGCTGTCGGCGAGAATGGCTGTCACGCCGTCCAGGCCCATGCGGGTCCCGACGACGACCACCACGTCACCGGCTGCGAAGCGGAAGGACGGGTCCGGCGAGGCGATCACCTCGCCGTGGCGCAGCACCGCGACGATCGAGGCGCTCGTACGGGAGCGTGCCTGCGTGTCGCCGAGCTTCCGGTTGACGTACTTCGACCCGGCCGGAATGGCGATCTGCTCGGTGAGCAGCCCGGCGGCCTGGTCGCGCAGCCCGGAGAGCTGGCCCAGCATCAGCGACGCCCCGAGGATGTCGGCGAGCGCCTCCGCCTCGTCGTCGGTCAGCGGTATGTCGTGCTGACATGAGTCGGGATCGTCCGGGTCGTACAGGACGAGGTCACGGCGGCCATTGCGGTGGGAGACGACGCCGAGGCGGCGGCCGGATTCCGTCAGCAGATCGTGACGGACCCCGATGCCAGGCAGGGCGGTCTGTTCGACACGTACGCGCACGCGGTCAGGCTACTCCCCGCCGTCACCTGCGGATCCAGTCAGGACGCGCCTGTCGCTGAGTGATCTGTCAGTGCTTCTCCGCCACCGATGCGGACGGCTCGGCTCGCCAGGGGCCGGACCTCAAGGCCGGAGAATTCGGCCGTCGCGCGGGACACGTGTGAGTCAGCTCACGTGGTCAGGGTTGAGCGGAATAGGCTCAACTCTGGTTGTGTCCTTTCCAGTGGACACGCCGATCCGGGGGAGCCCATGAACACGGAACGTCTCACCACCAAGAGCCGCGAGGCCATCACCGGTGCCGTCGCGCTGGCGAACCAGCGCGGCCACGCGACCGTGGAGCCCTGGCACCTGCTGCTGTCACTGCTGGACACCGACGGTTCGACCGCCGCCGGCCTGCTGCGCGCCGTCGGGGCCGACCCCGGCGAGCTGCGCCGGGCGGCCCAGCGCTCGGTCGACGGCCTGCCCGCCGCGCGGGGCTCCAGCATCGCCGAGCCGACCCTGGCCCGGGAGTTCGTCAACGCCATCGGGGCCGCCGAGCAGATCGCCCGGCCGCTCGGCGACGAGTACACCTCCACCGAGCACCTGCTCGCCGGCCTGGCCCGGGTGGGCGGCGCGGTGTCGAACGCGCTGAAGTCGGCCGGTGCCACCGAGGAGACGCTGGTCGCCGCCTTCCCGTCGGTGCGCGGCGGGGACCGGCGGGTCACCAGCGCCGACCCCGAGCAGACCTACCAGGCCCTGGCCAAGTACGGCGTGGACCTGACCGCCAGCGCCCGCGACGGCAAGATCGACCCGGTCATCGGCCGGGACTCGGAGATCCGCCGGGTGATCCAGGTGCTGTCGCGGCGTACCAAGAACAACCCGGTGCTCATCGGTGAGCCGGGCGTCGGCAAGACCGCCATCGTGGAGGGCCTGGCCCAGCGGATCGTCGCCGGTGACGTGCCCGAGTCGCTGCGGAACAAGAAGCTCGTCTCGCTCGACCTGGGCGCGATGGTCGCCGGCGCGCAGTACCGGGGGCAGTTCGAGGAGCGGCTGAAGTCCGTCCTGGAGGAGATCAAGAACTCCGACGGGCAGGTCATCACCTTCCTCGACGAGCTGCACACCGTCGTCGGCGCCGGCAAGGGCGAGGGCTCGATGGACGCCGGCAACATGCTCAAGCCGATGCTGGCCCGCGGTGAGCTGCGGATGGTCGGCGCGACCACGCTTGACGAGTACCGCGAGCACATCGAGAAGGACCCGGCCCTGGAGCGGCGCTTCCAGCCGGTGCTGGTCGGCGAGCCGACGATCGAGGACACCATCGGCATCCTGCGCGGGCTCAAGGAGCGCTACGAGGTGCACCACGGCGTACGGATCACCGACGCCGCCCTGGTCGCCGCCGCCGCCCTGTCGGACCGCTACATCACCGACCGGTTCCTGCCGGACAAGGCGATCGACCTGGTCGACGAGTCCGCGTCCCGGCTCCGGATGGAGATCGACTCCCGGCCCGTCGAGGTGGACGAGATCGAGCGGGCGGTGCGCCGGCTGGAGATCGAGGAGATGGCGCTGGCCAAGGAGCCGGACGCCGCCTCCGCCGAGCGGCTGGAGCGGCTGCGCAAGGAGCTGGCCGACAAGCGCGAGCAGCTCACCGTCCTGTCGGAGCGCTGGCAGCTGGAGAAGAGTCACATCACCAAGCTCTCCACGGCCAAGGAGGAGCTGGAGCGGCTCGGCGGCGAGGCCGAGCGGGCCGAGCGCGACGGCGAGCTGGAGCGGGCCGCCGAGCTGCGCTACGGCCGGATTCCCGCCCTCAAGAACGAGCTGAAGCAGGCCGAGGAGGAGCTGGCCCGGCTCCAGGCCGAGGGCGCGATGCTCAAGGAGGAGGTCGGCGCGGATGACATCGCCGCCGTGGTCGCCTCCTGGACCGGCATCCCCGCCGGCCGGCTGCTGGAGGGCGAGACCGCCAAGCTGCTGCGGATGGAGGAGTCGCTCGGCACCCGCGTGGTCGGCCAGGCCGAGGCGGTCGGCTCGGTCTCCGACGCGGTCCGCCGCGCCCGGGCCGGCGTCGCCGACCCCGACCGCCCGACCGGCAGCTTCCTCTTCCTCGGCCCGACCGGCGTCGGCAAGACCGAGCTGGCCAAGGCGCTCGCCGAGTTCCTCTTCGACGACGAGCGGGCCATGGTCCGCATCGACATGAGCGAGTACGGCGAGAAGCACTCCGTCGCCCGGCTGGTCGGCGCCCCGCCCGGCTACGTCGGCTACGAGGAGGGCGGCCAGCTCACCGAGGCGGTGCGCCGCCGGCCGTACTCGGTGATCCTGCTCGACGAGGTCGAGAAGGCCCACCCGGACGTCTTCGACATCCTGCTCCAGGTGCTCGACGACGGCCGGCTCACCGACGGGCAGGGCCGTACGGTGGACTTCCGCAACGCGATCCTGATCCTCACCTCCAACCTGGGCTCGTCGGTGATCGGCGACCTGACGCTGGCCGAAGAGCAGCGCCGGGAGGGCGTCCTGGCGGTGGTCCGCTCGCACTTCAAGCCGGAGTTCCTCAACCGCCTCGACGACATCGTGGTCTTCGCCGCGCTGCTCGGGGACGACCTGCGGGCGATCGTCGACATCCAGCTCGACCGGATGCGCAAGCGTCTCGCCGACCGCCGACTCGGCCTGGAGATCACCGAGCCGGCCCGGGTCTGGCTCGCCGAGCACGGGTACGACCCGATCTACGGCGCCCGCCCGCTGCGCCGCCTGGTCCAGACGGCGATCGGCGACCAACTCGCCAAGGCACTCCTGTCGGGCCAGATCCGCGACGGCGACACGGTCAGCGTCGACCTGACACCCACCACCGACGCCCTAACGATCACCCGGGCCTAACCCCACCCCCCACCCCCCACCCCCCACCCCCCACCCACCCCCCACCCCTTCACCGTCGCGTTGATCATGAAGTTGTTGTCGCGACACGCCGATTCGGCGGGCAACAACTTCATGATCAACGGGGTGGGGCGGGGGTGGGTGGGGAAGGGGGTGGGGGTTGGGGTGGGGAGGCGGTAGGGGGAGGGGTGGAGGATGTTCGGGATGGGGCGGAATAAGGATCGGGAGGTCGAGGCGGCCTTCGACGAGCTTCGGCGGGCCGAGACGGTGGCGTTCGGCGGGGTGGGGATCGCCGGGACGCTGCTGCCGGTGACCGAGGCGTACCGGCGGGTCGAGGCCGCGCTGGGCGACGATCCCGAGGATCTGCGGGGACAGCTCGACCGGCTGCTCGCCGAGGGCACCCCGGCGGGGCGCGTCTACGCCGCCACGCTGCTGGAGAGCGTGGACCCGACCGCCGGGCGCGCCGCCTGGACGGCGTTGCGCGACGACCCGGCCGAGTTCGGCACCTTCACGGGCTGCGTCATGGGCCGCACCACCCTGCGCGAGTACGCCACGGACCGCCCCGACGGGCCGTAGAGGCTCGAAGAGCGGGCCCGGGGGAGGGCAGTCGCCGGGCACGTGGGGTAACCGGCCTCTCACTCCCCGACCAGGCATTTTCCCCAGGTGCGCGGGGTTGTTACCGTCTGCGCCGACGTACCTGGGGAGGTGGTCGGGTTGAGCGGAACGCTCGCGTACGTGCTCGCGGCGATGGGTTGTCTGGTCGGAGTGGCGGGCCTGGTGGTGGCCGCGGTCGCCTGGAACCGGACGCGTTCCCGCCCGCAACGACGGGCCAAGGGGCCGGGTGACCCGCTGCGGGACCGGGACGCCGACGCGCTGCGCGGTGACCCGCGCCGGCTGAAGCCCGGCGACATCGTCGAGATCCGGGGCGTGTCGTACGCGGTGCGCGGCTCGATCCGCCTGGTCGAGGGCGGCTGGAGCTGGGCCGAGCACCTGCTCGACGACGCCGGCGGCGTGCGGCGCTGGCTCTCCGTCGAGGAGGACCCGGAGCTGGAGCTGGTGCTCTGGGGAGCCGAGCAGGGCGCCACCGTCACCCCCGGCGCCCCGACCATCGACTTCGCCGGCCGCCGTTACAACTGGAACGAGTCCGGCCAGGCCCGCTTCACCGCCGTCGGCAACACCGGGCTCGACCCGACCGGCACGATGCGGTACCACGACTACCAGGCCCCCGGCGGCGCCCGGCTCTCCTTCGAGGCGTACGGCGAGGCGGGCTGGGAGGTGGCGCTCGGTGAGCTGCTGCACCGCGGCGACGTGATGATCTATCCGCAGTCCGAGGTGGGCTGATGCTCGTCACCCTCGACGCCCCGTACGTCGACACCAGTGCCGCCGACCTCAGCCTGGCGCTCGACGACGTCGAGCGGCCCGCGCTGCACGTGCTCGACCTCGACCTGCCCGACGGCGTCCGGCTGCGGCTGCGGCTGCTCGGCGCCTCGCACCAGGTGGTCCTGCACGCGCCCGGCGCCGCGCTGACCGAGACGGTCGCCTGCCTGCCCGGCCGCCCGCCGGAGCTGCCCGGTGCGGTACGGGACGAGGCGAGCGGCTACCACTTCACGGCGACCGTGCTGCGCCCCGCCGGCGCCGGGCTGAGCGAGCAGGTCGCCGCCCTCCGCGCCGACCTGGCCGACGACCCGTACGCGCTGGTGGGCGTGTTCCCCGGTGACGTCGACGCGGTGACCGCGCTGGCGGTCCGCCCCGACCCGCCGGCCGGCACCCTCGCCTGGCGCACCTGGCACGCGTATCCCCAGACCAACGAGCTGGTCCTGACCGAGACGGTGGTGGCACTGCGATGACGTACCGACGCTGGTTCGTGGTGGGGGTGGCGTTCGCCGTCATCGGCGCCCTGGTCGCCGCCTTCGCGATCTTCTACGGCAGCTTCTCGCCGCGCGGCTACGTCGAGGACAAGTACAAGCGGGCGGCGAGCCGGGACATCGGCCGCAACGCCGTCGCCTACACCTCGCCCCGTTCGCCGAGCCAGGTGGCGAAGGAGGTCACCGACGCGTGGCAGCCCGCCGACCAGTACGTCGACGGCAGCGGCGTCTACCTGCGCTACGACGACGACTCGGTGGTGATCCTGCCGATCGCCGCCGGCTCGGTGATCCTGCTGGAGCGCATGAGCACCGCCTATCCCCGCTACCACTCCACGGTCGGCTCCCACTGGGGCTGGGGCCGTGGCAGCACCGTCCGGGGCGGCGGCCCCGGCAGCGGCAAGTGACCGCACCGACCCCCTCACCCTGGAGCCTCCTGTGCAGACCCTCGTCACCGATCTGCTGGTCACCCTCGCCTACGGGGCGGTCGGTGTCCTGCTGATGGGCATCGGCTACGTCCTGGTGGACCTCGCCACCCCCGGCAAGCTCAACCAGCTGATCTGGACCGAGCGCAACCGCAACGCGGCGCTGCTGCTCGCCTCCAACCTGGCCGGCGTCGGCATCATCGTGGTCGCCGCGATCGCCGCCAGCGACGACGACTTCGCGCTCGGCATCGTGGGCGCGTCCGCGTACGGGATCCTCGGCCTGGTGATCATGGCGGCGGCCTTCGTGCTGCTCGACGTCGCCACGCCGGGCAAGCTCGGCGAGATCCTGGTCGACCAGCAGCCGCACCCGGCGGTCTGGGTCTCCGCCGTCGTGCACCTCGCCACCGGCGCGATCATCGCCGCCGCGATCAGTTGATGGCGACGGCGAAGAAGCCCGGCGGGCAGCAGGCGGCGGTCGCGAAGGCGAACCAGGGCACCTGGATCGTCTGGGTGGTCGTCGGGGTGGCCGTCCTGTGCTGCGTGGGCATCGGCGTGGTCAACCGCAGCGGCGGCGGGGACGACGTGCTGCCGCCGACCTCGCAGGAACGCGGCGACACCGTGCCGATCCTGCAACGCTCCAGCGCCAGCCAGGGCATCTGCTACGGCTGGGTGCTGCGGGACTTCTACGAGTACACGGACCTCAGCGTCGGCTCGAACCTCGGCGAGGGGGTGGCGGTCGAGGAGAACGCGGCCTGCCCGCGCTGGGTGCAGGTGGTCGCCCAGGTCGCGTACACCTCGGAGAGCAGCGAGAGCAACGACTTCGCCCGCATCACGGTGGAAGCCTCCGACGACGTCTCCGCCACCGCCCAGCTGCGGATGGAGAGCGGGCTGGAACGGCTCGGGCTGACCGAGGACGCCTTCGTCGACGAGCCCGGCTGGGCGGTCACCCGGGCCGCCGTCTCGCTGCCGTTGCTCGCCGCCGAGGCGGGCCTGGTGGAGCCGGCTGCGACCCCGGCGGCTGCGACGGCCGACGCGCCACCGCTGCCGGACGCCGGTAGCGACCTCTGGCGTGACCGCTGGGGCTACCTGCTCGCCGCGGTCGGCCTGCTGCTGTTCACCGCGCTGCTGTTCGCCGCCGGCTTCTGGCAGCGCGGCCGGCAACGCCGCGAGGAGGCCCAGCGGCAGGCACAGGCGGGGGCCGGGATGCGGGACTTCAGGGTCGCCCGGCAGGCCGCCGCGCGGGACCCCAGGCGTACGCCGGAGGGCCGGTGACCGTCGACGCGCCGGCACCGCCCGCGCGGTGGCGGCTGTCCCGCGCGGCGGTGCTCGTCGCGGTCTTCGTCTGTGCCGCCTGCGGCCTGGTCTACGAGCTGGCCCTCGTCGCCCTGGGCAGCTACCTGATCGGGGACACGGTCGGGCAGGCGTCGATCGTGCTCGGCGTGATGGTGTTCGCGATGGGCGTGGGCGCGCTCGCCGCCAAGCCCCTGCAGCCCCGGTCCGCTCCCGCGTTCGCCGCGATCGAGCTGGCCCTGGCCCTGCTCGGTGGCCTCTCCGTGCTCGGCCTCTACGCGGCCTTCGCGTGGCTGGACCTCTACGGCCCGGCGCTGGTCGCCACCGCCTTCGTGCTCGGCCTGCTGATCGGCGCGGAGATCCCGCTGCTGATGGTGCTGCTGCAACGCATCCGGGAACAGGCGGCCGGCAGCGCGGTGGCGGACCTGTTCGCCGCCGACTACGTCGGCGCGCTGCTCGGCGGGCTGGCCTTCCCGTTCCTGCTGCTGCCGGTCTTCGGCCTGCTCAAGGGCGCGCTGGTGGTCGGGGCGGTGAACGCCGTCGCCGGGCTCGCACTGGTCTGCACGGTCTTCCGGCGGGAGCTGAGCCGCCGGGCGCGCGTCGCGCTCGGCGCCGGCAGCGTCGTGGTCTTCCTCAGCCTCGGGTACGCGTGGGTGACCGCGCACGACTTCGAGCTGACCGCCCGCCAGCAGCTCTACCGGGATCCGGTGGTGCACTCCGAGCGCAGCCGCTACCAGGAGATCGTGCTGACCCGCTCGGTCGCCGAGACCGGCCGCGCCGGCACCGACCTGCGGCTCTTCCTCAACGGCGACCTCCAGTTCAGTTCGGTCGACGAGTACCGCTACCACGAGGCGCTGGTGCATCCGGTGCTGAACGGCCCGCGCGGCGAGGTGCTGGTGCTGGGCGCCGGGGACGGTCTCGCCGTACGCGAGCTGCTGCGCTATCCCGACGTCCGGCGGATCACGGTGGTGGACCTGGACCCGGCGGTGGTGGCGCTGGCCCGCAGCGAGCCGCAGCTGCGCCGGCTCAACGGCGGGGCGCTCGACGACCCCCGGGTCCGGGTGGTGCACGCCGACGCGTTCGCCTGGCTGCGTACCGCCCCCGAACGGTTCGACGCGGTGGTGGCGGACCTGCCCGACCCCGACGAGACGGCCACCGCCAAGCTCTACACGGTCGAGTTCTACGCGCTGGTACGGGCGGTGCTCGCCGAGGGCGGGCGGCTGGTGGTGCAGTCCGGCTCGCCGTACTTCGCGCCCCGGTCGTACTGGTCGATCGAGGCGTCGCTGCGCGAGGCGGGCTTCGCCACCACGCCGTACCACGTGGACGTGCCGTCCTTCGGCGACTGGGGTTTCCTGCTGGCGGCCCCCGGCCCGACCGCGCCCGCCCTGGCCCTGCCGCCGGACGCGCCCGCGCTGCGCTTCCTCGACGCGGCGACGCTCTCCGCCGCCGGGTCCTTCCCCGCCGACCGGGGCCGGGTGGACGTGCCGGCCTCCACCCTGCTCCAGCCCCACGTGCTGGAGTACGCCCGCGCGGAGTGGCGCGGCTACTGAGGTGCCGCCCGTGGCCCGCGATCGCCGCCGTCCCGGCGGGTCAATGCCCGTCTGACGTGCCGGACTGGCTCGACCTGGATACGGTGTGACCGCGATCTAGGGAAGGAGAATCATGGTCGATTCCCACAACACGCCGGCCCGCACCCGGCCGGGTGTGGTGACCATATCCACGTATCTGCTGTGGCTGTTCGCGCTCACCCAGCTGATCGGCCTCATCATCACGCTCTCCACCGTCGGCACCATCTCGGAGGTGCTCGACGAGGCGTACCGGGGCACCGACGCCAACGGCACGCAGAACCTGGCCGACATCACCACGATGATCACCATCGGTGGCGCCGTCTTCGTGCTCCTGCTCGCGGTCGTGCTGGCCGTGCTCGGGGTGTTCAACAACAAGGGCAGCAACGGATCGCGGATCACCACCTGGGTGCTCGGCGGCATCATGGTCTGCTGCATGGGTGGCGGACTGGTCAGCGGAGTGGGCGGCGGCATCGGCACCGGTCAGACGACCGGCGACGCGCCGAGCCCGGAGGAGATCCAGCGCCGCCTCGACGAGGCGCTGCCCGGCTGGTTCACCCCGGTCACCACGCTGCTCAGCGTGCTCGGGCTGCTCGCGCTGCTCGCCGCGCTGATCCTGCTGGCGCTGCCGAAGGCCAACGAGTTCTTCCGCAAGCCGAAGCAGGGCTGGGAGCCGCCGGTCCCGGGTGCGGCCTACCCGCAGTCCGGTGGCCAGCCCGGTTACCCGCAGTCCGGCCAGCCCGGCTACCCGCCCACGCCGGGGTACCCGCCGACGCCGGGCCAGCCGCAGGCCTCCGACCAGCCGGGCTACCCGCCGGCCCCGGGCGACCAGCCGCCGTCCACGCCGTACGGCGGGGACCAGCCGGGCCAGCCGGGGTCGAACCCGGGTGGCGAGCAGCCCGGGTCGGACCGTCCCGGACCGACCCCGCCGCCGGTGAGTTGACGGGTCGATAACAGCGACGCCGACAGTCCCTCCGAGTAGGTTGCAACCCGACGCCTACCGGAGGGACTCGTCGTGTCGCACCCCGATCGGGCACCGGCCCGCCGCCCGGCCGTCGTCACGGCGGCCGTGGCGCTGCTGGCGCTGATGGCGGTCGCCGCCCTCGCGTACGCCGCCGCCGGTGTGGCGATCCGGGGCGGCACCGTCGACCGGTTCCGCGCCGCCGCGGCGGACACCTCGGCACTCCCGGACCAGATCGACGGGACGGTCACCCTGCTGAGCGTGTCCACCGTGCTGACGGCGATGGTGAGCCTGCTCGCGGGGCTGCTCCTCGCCGGTCTCGCCCTCGGCCTGCGGGCCGGCCGGGACGGCGCCCGCACCGCGACCTGGGTGGTCTCCGGGCTGGGGCTGATCGCCGGGTGCTGCGGGCTCGCGCTGCTGGTCGGGCAGCGCGCCACTCCGCTCGGATCGGGCGAGGACGAGCGGGCGACGGCGGAACTCCTCGGCCTCCTCGCCGACGCCTACCCGTCCTGGTGGATTCCGCTGGGCGCGGGGCTTTCCGTCGGCCAGGTGCTCGGTTACCTTGTGGTAGCCGTGCTGCTGGCACTGCCGGCGGCGGGCGCCTGGTTCCGTCCGCGGCCCGCGTCGTCCGCCCCGCACCACCCTCCGGCGTCGCCCGCGCCGCCACCCGTCCAGCCCCCGCACCAGCCGCCCGGGGCGCCGCCCGCGCCCCCGTACCCGCCGAGTGAGGACCGCCCGTGACGCTCGACCAGTCGGCCAACGAGCGGCGGGCCCTGATCACCGGAGCGACCGCCGGCATCGGTGCCGCCTTCGCCCGCCGGCTGGCCGCCGACGGTTGGCACCTGGTGCTGGTGGCCCGGGACGCGAACCGGCTGGCCGCGACGGCCGCCGAGCTGACCGGGCGGCACGGCCGGGAGGTCGAGACGATCCCGGCCGACCTGTCCACCGACGACGGTTGCGCGACGGTGGAGCGGCGGCTGGCCGAGGGCCCGCCGATCGAGTTGCTGGTCAACAACGCCGGGATCAGCCTGAACACCCCGTTCCTGCGCTCGTCCGCCGAGGACGAGGCGCGGCTGCTGCGGCTCAACGTGCACGCCGTGATGCGGTTGACCCTCGCGGCCCTGCGTCCGATGACCGAGCGGCGCCGTGGGGCAGTGATAAATGTCTCTTCGGTGGCGGGGTTCGGCGCGGTCATGCCGGGTTCGACATACTCCGCCAGCAAGGCGTGGGTCACCAACTTCAGCGAGTCCGTCGGCCAGTCCGCCCGGCCCTTCGACGTGCGCGTGATGGCGCTCTGCCCCGGCTACACGCGTACGGAGTTCCACGAGCGCGCCGGCATCAACATGTCGAAGACGCCGGAGTGGATGTGGCTGCGGGCCGACGACGTGGTCGACGAAGCCCTGCGTGACCTGCGGAAAGGCAAGCTGGTCAGCGTTCCCGCGTGGAAGTACAAGCTCGCCGTGGCGGGGCTGCGGCACGCGCCCCGGCGGCTGCTGGAGGCGGTGTCCCGGGACACCCGGGGCCGGATCGGCCGCGACGGCGGCTGAGCGGCGGGTCGGGGCCGGCTCGGCCCGTCGACCTCCGTCGATCGTCCGATATGTCCGGCTGAACGGTCGCTCAGCGTAGCCGGGCATCGCCACCCGTCGGTCGCCCCCAGGGCTGATGCCGGTGGACCCCGCACACGACTCCCAGACTTGAGCAGTACCCTCTATCGGCATGGGGGACCACGACGACCTGCGTAAATTCATCACTGACCTGGCGGTGGTCCACGGCCGGGTGGTGCTCTCCTCAGGCCGCGAGGCCGACTGGTACGTCGATCTACGTCGCGTCACGCTCCATCACCAGGCCGCTCCGTTGGTGGGGCGCGTGATGCGCGACCTGACGGCCGACTGGGAGTACGACGCGGTGGGCGGGCTGACCCTGGGTGCCGACCCGGTGGCGCTGTCGATGGTGCACGCCGCGTCCGGGACCGACCGTCCGGTGGACGCGTTCGTGGTCCGCAAGGCGGGTAAGACGCACGGTCTCCAGCGTCGGATCGAAGGGCCGGACGTGGCCGGCCGGCGGGTGTTGGCGGTGGAGGACACTTCCACTACCGGGGGAAGTGTGTTGACGGCGGTCGAGGCCCTTCGCGAGGTCGGGGCCGAGATCGTGGGTGTGGCGGTTATTGTTGATCGAGGCGCCGGCGACGCGGTGCGAGCCGCCGGATTGCCGTATCGAGCGGCCTATACGTTGGCTGACCTCGGCCTTGTGGCGTAAAAGTCTGCCGATTCGGATCCGCCGATATGCAGGCGGATCGATGCTGCTGGTGGAAGGATGGAATACGTGGGAACTGCGTTGGCCGAAATGACTATGCCTCAGATCTCGCCGCTTGCCGGCGAGCCGATCGAACGTGCCGATGCCGAGCGTCTGGCGGGGGTCCTCAAGGCCCTCGCCGACCCTGCTCGACTTCGGCTGCTCAGCCTGATCCAGTCGGCGCCCGAGGGTGAGGCGTGCGTGTGCGATCTGACCGCACCCCTCGGCCTCTCGCAGCCGACGGTCAGTCACCACCTGCGTATCCTCACCGAGGCCGGCTTGCTGGAGCGGGAGAAGCGCGGTGTCTGGGCGTACTACCGGCTGGTGCCGTCGGCGATCGCCACGATCGCCGATCTGCTGACCCCGCCGCGCAAGCGCGCCACCAAGAAGGCGCGCTGACCTTCACCGATCGTCCGGTGCCATCCCCCACCGGGGGCGGCACCGGACGGCCGGTCGGTCAGTGCTTGCCGTAGTGCTCGCGGGTCTCCCGGATCGCCTCCTCGGCGGCGGCCCGTTCCTGCGCGCTGGTGCCACGCTTGGCGGCCATCCGCGCCCGCAGCAGCTCGACGGCGATCGGGACCACCGAGATCAACACGATGGCGATCAGGATCATCTCGATGTTCGCCTTGACGAACGGGATCTGGCCGAGGAAGTAGCCGAGCACGGTCACGCCCGTGCCCCAGAGCACGCCGCCGATCACGTTGTAGATCACGAACGTGCGGTAGTTCATCCGGCTGACCCCGGCCACGATCGGCGTGAACGTCCGCACGATCGGCACGAAGCGGGCCAGCACGATGGAGCGCGCGCCGTACTTCTCGAAGAACTCGTGCGCCTTGAGCACGTTCTCCTGCTTGAACAGCTTCGAGTTCGGCCGGCGGAACAGCGCCGGGCCGACCTTGCGGCCGAACGCGTACCCGACCTGGTCGCCGGCGATCGCCGCGATGGTGATGAGCAGGCAGACCAGCCACAGCGGGTAGGTGATGTACTTCCCGTCCGCGGTGAGCAGCCCCGCGGTGAACAGCAGCGAGTCGCCCGGCAGGAAGAACCCGATCAGCAGGCCGGACTCGGCGAAGACGATCACCAGGATGCCGATCAGCCCGAACGTCGAGATCAACACCTCTGGATCGAGCCAGCTCGGCCCCAGGGCCAGGGTGGTGGTGGGCGTCGGCACGAGGCGACCTCCGATGTATGCCGGTCGGTGACGGAACGTCCGTAGTCTAGGTGGCCGCCGGCCGGCCCGGTGCTCGACGTCACAGCGCGCGAGGCGGCGCCAGCCCGGTCGGGCAGGCACATCCGGCACCGGGGCCCGACCCGATGCGCCGCCTCAGCGGGGAGCGACGACGAGCGTCTGCACGGCCCCACCCACGGTGCCGTCGGCGTCGGCCAGCCGGCTCGCCGCCACGCCCGAACCGTGCGGCCCGATCGTGGTGGCCGAGTCGAGCAGGAGCCACTCGCCGCGCGGCGGCCGGTGCAGGGTCACCGTCAGGTCGACGTTCACGAACAGCCACCGGGCCAGGTCCAGGCGGGCACTCACCCCGCTGCCCGAGTCCGCCACCAGCAGCGCCAGCTCCGCCGGGCCGACGGGCTCGCCGGGCAGCAACGGGATCCGGGGCCGTACCCACACCCGGGCCGGGCCCGGCTCGACGAACGCGCCGGAGACGAAACGCCACTGCATGGCCGACAGATAACCGGCGGAGTGCGCGGCGGCCCAGTGCTCCGGCTCGGCGCCCGCGTCCGGCCCCGGCACCGGTGGCCCGTCGTCGGCCGTCGCGGGCGTCGGCTCGGCCGGGGCCAAGACGCGCCAGCCCCGGGCGTGCAGCACCTCCTGCCCGCCGGCCTCCGCGATCCCCTCCACCAGCGTGATCCGGCGGCCGGCCCGGACCGTACGGACCCGCAGCGTCACCTCCGCCACCGGCACCGGGCGCAGGATGTCCACCGACACGCGGGTGAGGAGCTGGCCGTCGACCGGGTCGTGACCGGCAAGCGCCCGGGCGAGCAGGGCCGACGGCGGGCCGGCGTGCTGGGCGGCCGGATCCCACGGGCCGGCGGTCGCCGGCGTCGACCCGAACCGACCACCGCCGGCCGGCTCGTAGAACGCCTCGTACGTCATGGCCGGCGACCATACCCGCGGTCACCGACAGCCGCGGACCGGCGGTCACGGGTGACGGCCGCCGTCGACCGCCGTCACCCGTCACGCCTCGTCACAGCCGGGGGTCGACCGGCTCGGACTCGCAGGCCAGGATCGCGAAGACCAGCTCGTGCCGGCGCCACAGCGGAGCACCGGCGACCAGCGCGTCCAGCGCCGCCAGCCCCAGCCCGTGCTCGCGCAGCGCCAGCCCCCGCTTGCGCCCCAGCGACCGGCGGCGCAGCGCGGCCAACTGCTCCGGCTCGTCGTAGCCGGGACCGTAGATGATCCGCAGGTACTCCCGGCCCCGGCACTTGATGCCCGGCTGAAGCAGCGAACCCCGCTCGGTGCGGGCGGCCGGGCCGGCGTACGGCTTCACCACCATGCCCTCGCCGCCGGCCGCCGTCAGCGCCAGCCACCACTCGGTGGCCGCCGCCTCGGCGGCCGGATCGGCCAGGTCGACGACCTGGCGGCGCGTCGGCGTGAAGAACTCCGGGTCGGCGGCGCAGAGCCGGTCGGCCAGCCCGAGGTGCCAGCCGTGGTCCCGGTCGGCGTAGCTGGCCTTCGCGCCGGCCAGCACCGCGAACGGGGCCAGGGTCACCCCGCGCAGCCCGTCGGTCGGCCCCACGTACGCCCGGTAGGCGTCCGAGTAGGCCATGATCTCGTCGCGGCGACGGGCCATCCGGTCACGCAGCTCACCCACGGGCAGCCCTCGCCCAGCCGCCGCCTCCAGCGCGGCCAGCGCCGCCGGCAGGGCGGCCCGGCCGGCGGCACCGACCCCGGCGTACTGCTCGCGGATCAGTCCGCCCGCCTTCGCCGACCAGGGCAGCAGCTCGCAGTCGAGCAGCAGCCAGTCCGTCCCCAGCTCGTCCCACAGCCCCGCCCCGCCGACCGCCGCGCGCACCCGGTCGAGCAGCTCGTTGTCGAGCGGCGCGCCGAAGAACGGGCGGCCGGTGCGGGTGTGCACCACCCCGCCACCCGGACCGAAGGGCCCGCCGTCGGGCTCCCGGCAGACCAGCACCACGGCCCGCGAGCCCATGTGCTTCTCCTCGCAGACCACCCGGTCCACGCCCGCCGCGCGGTAGTCGGCGAACGCCTGCGCCGGGTGCTCCAGGAAGCCGCCCGACGTCGCCGTCGAGCAGGGCGCCATCGTCGGCGGCAGCCAGGCCAGCCAGCGCGGGTCGACCGCGAAGCGGCTCATCACCTCCAGCGCGGCGGCCGCGTTCTCCGCCGGCACGGTCAGCGACCCGTACGGGTGCTCGACGTGCCGCCGGCCGGTCACGTCGGTCAGCTCCAGCACCTGGTCGGGTCGGGCCGGCGCGGCGGCCAGCGGGCGGGTCGGCGCGTACCACTCCCGCTCCGCCGGCACCGAGACCAGCTCCTTCTCCGGGTAGCGCAGCGCGGTGAGCCGGCCGCCGAAGACGCAGCCGGTGTCGACGCAGATGGTGTTGTTCACCCACTCCGGCACGGCGGCCGGGGTGTGCCCGTAGACCACCATCGCCGAACCCCGGTACTCCCGCGCCCACGGGTAGCGCACCGGCATCCCGTACTCGTCGGTCTCGCCGGTGGTCTCGCCGTACAGCGCGAAGGAGCGCACCCGGCCCGACGCGCGGCCCTGGTACGCCTCCTTCAGCCCGGCGTGCGCAACCACCAGCCGGCCCTCGTCGAGCACGAAGTGGCTGGTCAGGTCGTCGATGAAGCCCGCCACCTCGGCCACGAAGGCGTCCGGCTCGGCCGCCAGCTGCTCCATCGTCTCGGCCAGCCCGTGGGTGAGCCGCACCTCGCGGCCGCGCAGCCGGCGCAGCAGCTTCTGCTCGTGGTTGCCGGGCACGCAGATCGCGTGCCCGGCGGCGACCATGCCCATCACCAGGCGGAGGACACCGGGGGAGTCCGGGCCGCGGTCCACCAGGTCACCGACGAAGACGGCGGTACGCCCCGACGGGTGCGTCGCGTCCACCGGCCGGCCCCGCTCGTCGCGGCGCAGCTCCCAGCCGAGCCGGACGAGCAGCGCCTCCAGCTCGGCGCGGCAGCCGTGCACGTCCCCGACGATGTCGAACGGCCCGGTCAGCTCCCGCCGGTCGTTGAACAGCTTCTCGTAGCGGATCTCGGCGGCGTCGATCTCCTCGACGCCGCGCAGCACGTGCACCTTGCGGAAGCCCTCCCGGGCCAACAGCTTGTACGACCGGCGCAGGTCGCGCTGCATCCGGGCGAGCACGTGCCGGTTGAAGGTGCGGTCGGCGCGACCCTCGGTGCGTTCCCACGCCAGCGCCTCGGGCACGTCCAGCACGACGGCCACCGGCAGCACGTCGTGCTCGCGGGCCACCCGCACCAGGCCCGCCCGGGCGTGTGGCTGGAGGTTGGTCGCGTCGACCACCGTGAGTCGGCCCCGGCGCAGCCGCGTGGCGGCGACGTGGTGCAGCGCGTCGAAGGCGTCGGCGGAGGCGGACTGGTCGTTCTCGTCGTCGGCGACCATCGCCCGGAACGTGTCCGAGGAGAGCACCTGGCTGGGCGCGAAGTGCCGGCGGGCGAAGGTGGACTTGCCGGAGCCGGAGACGCCGACGAGTGCGACCAGGGCCAGCTCGGGGATGTCGAGGGTGGTCACGGGTTCTCCTTCCGGGTCAGCACGACGAGCTGGGTGGGGGCGCCGACCTCGGGATCGTCGTCGCCGACCCCGCTGATCGCGGCGGTGTAGCCGTACGTGGTGGACACCCGGTCGACCCAGGCGGCGAACTCCGCGCGGGTCCACTCGAAGCGGTGGTCGGCGTGCCGGAACCGCCCGGCGGGCAGCCCCTCGTAGCGGACGTTGTACTCGGCGTTCGGCGTGGTCACCACGACGGTCGCCGGGTTGGCGTGACCGAGCACGGCGTCCTCCAGCGCCGGCAGCCGGGGCGGATCGACGTGCTCGATCACCTCCATCAGCACCGCCGCGTCGTACCCGCGCAGCCGGTCGTCCCGGTAGGTCAGCGCGGACTGCCAGAGCCGGATGCGGTCCCGCTGCCGCTCGGGCAGCCGGTCCAGCCGCAGCCGCCGGGCGGCCAGGGTCAGCGCGTGCGTGGACACGTCGGTGCCCACGATCTCGGTGAACCGGCGGTCGCCGACCAGCGCGGCGAGCAGGGCACCGCCGCCGCAGCCGAGATCCAGCACCCGGCTCGCACCCGCACCGGCCAGCGCGCCGAGCACCGCCTCCCGCCGGCGCGCGGCCAGTGACGCCCGGCGGGCCGAGACCCGCCCGCCCTCCCCGGTCGCCCCGTCCGTGGTCGTGCCGTCCCCGGTCGCCTCGTCCGCAGTCGCCTCGTCGGCGGCCGGCTCGTCGGTCGGGCGTCGCTCGGCCAGGCGGGCCAGGGCCAACCCGGCCAGCGCCCGCCGGTGTGCCAGGTAGCGGCGGGTGATCATGTCGCGTTCCGGGTGGTCGGCCAGCCAGCCCGCGCCGGCCCGCAGCAGCTTGTCGACCTCGTCCGGGGCGACCCAGTAGTGCTTGGCGTCGTCCAGCACCGGCAGCAGGACGTAGAGGTGGTTGAGCGCGTCGGCGACGCGCAGCGTGCCGGTCAGCGTCAGGTCGACGTACCGGCTGTCGCCCCACTCCGGGTGCCGCTCGTCGAGCGGGATCGGGGCGGCGGTCACCGCCCAGCCGAGCGGGCCGAACATCCGGACCGCCACGTCCGCGCCACCCCGGCAGCGCAGCACCGGCACCCGCACCTCCAGCGGGATCGGCGTACGGGCCAGCTCGGGGCGCTCGCGGGACTCGCCGCGCAGGGCCGAGCGGTACACCTTGGACAGCGCGGAGGAGAGCAGGCTGGACGCCGCGTAGGGCCGGTCGTTGACGTACCGCCCGAGGGTGAAGCTGTCCGGGGTCGGCGCCTGCTGCCGGCCACGGCCGCGCGCGCCGGCCAGCCGCAGCGGGTCGACGTCGAGCAGCAGGGCGGCGGTGCAACGCTGCTCGTCCGCCTCCGGGTAGAACACGTGCGCGGTGCCGACCGGCACGTCGAAGGCGTGCGCGCGGTCGGGGTGCTTGATCAGCAGGTGTCCGAGGTCGGTGGCCGGGCGGTGCGTGGTGGTCAGGGTGAGCAGCACGCGCCCAATGGTGTCAGTCGCGCCGATCTTGCGTCGTCCCGTTTTTGGTTGCTCGTGGGTCGGTGGGTTCCGGGGGGTTCGCTGGTGGGGCTCCCCGGAAACCCGTTGTGGTTGCGGTTCGTCGGCCGCTCGGACGGGGGCGCGTGCCGTCGGTGGGTGTCTGTGGGTGGGCGGCGCGTGCCGCGTCGGGGTGGGTGGCTGGGGGTGGGGCGTGGCGTCGGGGTGGGTGGCTGGGAGTGGGGTGGGGTGGGTGGAAATGGTGGTGCCCCGCCGGCCAGGGGTCGGCGGGGCACCGGGGGTGCGGGTGGGTCAGGCGACGAAGTGGGTCTTGCGGCGCTTGGTGACCACGTAGCCGCCGACGCCGGCGACGAGCAGCAGCCCGCCGATGCCGGCGATCAGGCCGGTGGACTCACCGGTGATCGGCAGCGTGCCGCCGTCACCGTCACCGTCACCGCCTCCGCTGCCGCCGCCGTTGCCGGCCGCGTTCACCAGGAGCTTGGCGGTGTCGTTGGCCGGCTTCAGGTCCTTGGAGAAGCCCCCGTCGCACTGGCACGGGATGTTGATGTCGACGGTGCCGGTCGCGTTGGCGACGACCTTGTCGATCCGGAGTCCGAACTCGAAGGTCTCCGCGTCGCCGGCCTTGAGGAGCGGCTGGGCGTAGCAGAAGTAGGTGCGGGCGCCCGGCTCGCCCGGCTCGCCCCGGTCCTCGCCCTTCACGGGCATGCACTCGTCGGGGGCGTCGACCACGGTGGTGCCCTCGGGAATCGCGACCTCCATGTAGGTCACGGAGGACCCGCCGCGCTGGTAGTCGAGGGTGGCGGGACCGTTGTTGCGGAAACCTACGGTCGCGGTGACCCGCTTGCCCGCCTTCGCCGTCACCGAGTCGCCGACGGCTTCGAGGTCGGTGCCGTTCGTGCCGGTGGCGGTGACCTCCAGGCTCGACCAGTTGTTCTCCGGGTTGATGTCGACCTGGGACGAGCGGGCCCGGACGTTCGGAGCCGAGAGGCTCAGGGGCTCGCCGTCACCCGGCTTGCCGACGGAGACGCCGTTGTCGGTCAGGTACTTGCTGAAGTCCTCGAACTCGGCGACAGTCATCCAGTTGTAGTAGCCGTAGTCCCTACCCGGGGCGTAGGTGTCCGCGCCCAGCTGGTACGCCAGGGAACCCGAGTGGACGGCCCCCGGGGCCACGTCGGCCGAGAAGCGGCAGGTGCGGAGGTAGTCGCCCTCGTAGGTGCAGTTGCTGTGCCGCTTGTCGGCACGGATGGCGTGGTCGTTGTCGAAGACGGCGACCGCGCCCTTCGCGGTGGTCTGACCGGCGTTGCCGAGCACGATCGGCGCGGTGAACCGGCTGCCCGGTGCCACCGAGACCTCCGTCTCCGTGCCGCCGGCCAAGTCGACGCCCTCACCGATCCGGATCTGCGACGTGTGGCTCGTCGGCGCCAGGCCGTCGGCGCTCACCGTGACCTTGACCTTGCCGGCGTCACCGTCCTTCGCCTCCGCCGTGGGCACGACGGCCACGTTGAAGTAGCCGGAGGCCCAGTCGTACAGGTCGTGCTCGAAGAGGTCCGTGCACACCAGGACGCCCGCCTCCGGCGACGTGCACTCGGACTCGAACTCCGACTTGATCTGCACCTTGTCCGCGAAGTCGCGGTAGTCGAACCGGGCCGTCAGGCCGAACACGGTGACGGGCTCGGAGGCGAACATGAGGGGCGATTCGTACTTGCCCTCGGATCCCGCCGCGACGGTCAGGTCGCTGAAGTAGACGCCGAGCTCGACATCGGTGTCCTCGGCGGCGGCGGGGGAGGCGGAGGCGGCGACGAGCGCGCCTGCGACGCCCAGCCCGGCCAGCCAGCGCCGAGTGGAGTGCTTGAGCATGTGGGGGGTTCCTCCCGTGGGAATGCCAGGAGTGGCCAGCGGATCTTAAGGACTCCTTAAGAACCGCCGCTGCCCGGTCGGCCTCCGGCGGGCAAACATCGACCGAACGGCTGAACAGGATCGCCGCAACGTTCCGGCCGCCCGCATCCGTCATCAGGAGCAGGAGTCCGGGAGGTGCAGTGACGTACGAGGAGTTCGCCGACTCACGGCTGGCCGCGCTGCTGCGGTACGCGGTCATGCTGACCGGCGACCCGCACCAGGCGCAGGACCTGGTGCAGGACACCATGGTCCGGGTCCAGCTCAACTGGCGCCGGGTGGCCCGTGCCGACTCGCCCGAACGCTACGTCCGCCGGATGCTGACCAACCAGTACGTCGACTGGCGGCGGGGCTCCTGGATGCGCCGGGTGCTGCTGCGCGCCGAGCCTGACGACGCGGTGCCGGCGCCGGCCGACCACGCCCAGCACGCCGTCGACCGGGACCAGATCTGGTCCTGGCTGTCCGGACTGCCGCGCCGGCAGCGGGCCACGCTGGTGCTGCGCTACTACGAGGACCTGCCCGACGCGGAGATCGCCGACATCCTCGGCTGCGCCGTCGGGACCGTCCGCTCGTCCATCTCCCGCGCCCTGGCCACGCTGCGCGCCGAACACGTGGAGGCCTGCTCATGATCGAGGACGAACTGCGGGCCGCCTTCGCCCGGCACGAGGCCCTGACCCCGCCCGCCGGCCCGCTGCGGTCCGCCATCGACCGGCTCGCGGCTGCCCGCCGCCGTCGCCGGCTGCGGCTCCGGGCCGGCGGTGCCGCGCTGGCCCTGCTCGGCGTGCTGGGCATCGGGGTGCCACAGCTCACGCCGGACCGGGTCGCCGAGGACGCCACCCTGCTCGCCGAGCCCGCCGGACCGGCACCGACGGGCGCGCTGAACATCCTGCTGCTCGGCGTGGACGGTACGGCGAAGGAGCCCACCCGGCTGGCGGACTCCGTACTGCTGGTGCACATACCGGCGGACCGCAGCCGGCCGTACCTCATCTCGCTGCCCCGCGACCTGGCGGTGCCGATTCCCGGTCGCGGGATCGACAAGCTCAACGCCGCCTTCCTGTACGGCGCCGGCAAGGGCCGGCCCGACCTGGGAGGCGGCTACCTGCTGACCCGCCAGGTGGTCGCCGACCTGACCGGCGTACGCGTGAACGCCGGCGCGGTGCTCACCTACCCGGTGCTGCGCCGGCTCACCGACGAGGTCGATGGCGTGGAGGTCTGCCTGCCGCGCGAGGTGCGCTCCTTCCACACGGAGCGGGTCTTCCCGAGCGGCTGCCAGCGGCTCGACGGCGCCGCCTCGGTCGACCTGCTGCGGCAGCGGCGGGAACTGCCCGAGGGCGGGCTCGACCGGGACCGGCACGCGCAGCTCTTCGCCGCCGGGCTGATCCGGCGGGCCGGCGAGCAGGGGGTGCTGACCGACCCGGTCAGGCTCCTCGCCCTGGTCGGCACCGTCGGCGCGGAGCTGGTCGTGGGCAGTGACGGCTCGCCGCTGGTGGATCTGCTGAAGGTGCTTCCGGATCTGAGGTCCGTCGACCCGATCGGGCTCAGTCTTCCGGTCGGGCCGCCGGAGGGCCTCGGCTGGCGACTGTCACCGGACCCGACGGAAGCCCCCGCGTTCCTGGCCGCGCTGCGGGAGGACCGGCTGGCGCAGTGGGTGGCGCAGCATCCGGAACGGGTCAACCGCATCCGCTGACGCGCGGGCCGGCCGTCACCGGGATCGTCCGGAGGCGGCCGGCCCGCGTACGACTCAGCGGTAGTCCTCCTCGTCGGGGGCGACCACCCGGGCCTGCTCCATCGCGTCCCAGTCGTCGACCTCCAGGCCACGGTGCGGCTCGGTGTCGGCGTCGCCGGGGTCGATCGCGGCGGCCTGCTCGATCGCGTCGGCCGGCTCCGCCTCCATGTCGCGTTCCTCGGGGCTGAGGTGGTCGCTGGGTGCGAAGTCCTCTTCGGGCTGACCCATATCAGTCCCTCCCGGGATCTCAGCGGACAGTTCCCCACACACCGTACGGGTTGCGCCCGCTCGCCGCTCGGAAGCCGAGTCGACCGAATCGACCCACCGGCCGCCGCCCCCGGTGCCAGGATGGGACGGTGGGCTTCCTGATCCGGTCGGCCGCCGCCGTCGCGCGGCCGCGTCCCGGGGTGCCGTCGTGCTGGCCGTGGCGACCTGGCTGATCGGCGTCTTCCGCGCCCGACAGGTGGGAGGGGCGGTGGGGCGGTGGCCAGGGACCGGGCGCGTACCGGGTCGGTTGTGCCGGCACCGGTCTTCTACGGGATACTGCCGACGGTGGACAGCGCGGTCCGGCGCACCCAGGGACAACAGCGGCCGGTGACGGCCGACAGCGGTAAGTAAGGAGCGTTCGACATGCCCATCGCTTCCCCCGAGACCTACGCGGAGATGCTGGACCGCGCCAAGGCCGGCCGGTACGCGTACCCCGCGATCAACGTGACGTCCTCGCAGACCCTGAACGCGGCGCTGAAGGGCTTCGCCGACGCGGAGAGCGACGGCATCATCCAGGTCTCGACCGGTGGCGCGGAATACCTTTCCGGCTCCTCCGTCAAGGACATGGTCACCGGCGCGGTGGCGTTCGCCGCGTACGCGCACGAGGTGGCCAAGAAGTACCCGGTCAACATCGCCCTGCACACCGACCACTGTCCGCAGGAGAAGCTGGACAAGTTCGTCCGGCCGCTCATGCAGATCTCCAAGGAGCGGGTGGCCGCCGGCCAGGAGCCGCTGTTCCAGTCGCACATGTGGGACGGCTCGGCCGTGCCCGTGGCGGAGAACCTGGAGATCGCGGCCGAGCTGCTCGACCGGGCCGCCGAGGCCAAGATCGTCCTTGAGATCGAGGTCGGCGTGGTCGGCGGCGAGGAGGATGGCGTCGAGAACGCCATCAACGACAAGCTCTACACCACGGTCGAGGACGGCCTGGCCATGGTCGAGGCGCTCGGCCTGGGCGAGAAGGGCCGCTACATGGCGGCGCTGACCTTCGGCAACGTGCACGGCGTCTACAAGCCGGGCAACGTCAAGCTCCGCCCCGAGATCCTCAACCAGATCCAGGAGGCGGTCGGCGCCAAGTACGGCAAGGAGAAGCCGCTCAGCCTGGTCTTCCACGGCGGGTCCGGCTCGCTGCTCTCGGAGATCCGCGAGGCGCTGGACTACGGCGTGGTGAAGATGAACATCGACACCGACACCCAGTACACCTTCACCCGGCCGGTCGCGGACCACATGTTCCGCAACTACGACGGCGTGCTCAAGGTGGACGGCGAGGTCGGCAGCAAGAAGCTGTACGACCCGCGGGTCTGGGGCAAGGCCGCCGAGGCCGGCATGGCCGCCCGGGTGGCGGAGGCCTGCGAGCACCTGCGCTCGTCCGGCACCACGCTGGCCAAGTGACGCGCTGAGCGGCCTCCACGCAGCACAGTGACGCGCTGACGCGTACCGCCGACGGCCGGCTCCCCACCCGGGGGCCGGCCGTCGCTTCGGTCAGGAAGGGCACCTTGCACATCGGAATGCGACAGGAAGGTGCCCCTCCTAGCCGGCGGTGAGCACCCGGACCGCCTCGTGGACGTCGTCCGTGAGGTGCACGGAGGACGACAGGTCGCCGAACGGCGAGGCGCCCAGCAGCGGCCGCAGCAGCGACTCCACCGGAAGCTCGTCCGTCCAGTACGCGCGGTCCAGGAAGACGTACGCGCCGCTGGCCCCGTCGGTGCCGTAGTAGGTCTTCGTTGCGGCCTGGAACACCTCCTGCACGGTGCCCGCCCGGCCGGGGGCGAAGACGATCCCGCCCCGGGCCAGCCGCAGGATGGTGTCCTCGCGGATGGCGTTGGAGAAGTACTTGGCGATCCGGCCGGCGAACAGGTTCGCCGGCTCGTGCCCGTACAGCCAGGTCGGGATGGCCAGCCCGCCGGCACGCGCCCAGTCCACGTCGCCGCCGGCCAGTGCGGCCGAGTCGGCGCGGGACGCGCTGCCGGGGTCGGCGGCCCGGGGCCGGGGCGGCACCACCGGCTGGCCGTAGCGCTCCCGGACTTGCAGCGCCGCCGCCGTGTAGCGGTCGTGGTCGGTGAAGTCCGGCGCCCCGGCCAGCAGGTCGATCGCGGCGTCCAGGTCCTCGACCGGCCGCAGCGCGAGGTGGGCGCCGAGGTTGGCGGCCTCCATCACCCCGGGGCCGCCGCCGGTCACCACCAGCCGGTCGGCCCGCGCCAGCTCCCAGCCCAGCACCGCCGCCATCCGGTACGGCGCGCTGCCGCGCGGCACCGCGTGGCCGCCCATGATGCCGACCACCGACTGCGGCCCGTGGGTGGCCAGCCAGGCGCGGGTGGCGTCGGCCAGCGCGTTGTCCACGCCGTGGTCGTGCAGCCGTTGACCGAGCGCCTCCCGGACGTCCGGCAGCGCCCCGCCGTGCGCCCGGAAGTGCTCGTAGACGCGGGTGTCGTACATCCCGGCGAACCCGCCCTCGGCGAAGCCGGCGGCCAGCTCCTCCGGGGTGTAGAGGTGGGACGGCTGGGTCGGGTAGGGCAGCCCGGAGAACGGCGGCACCACGTTCGCGCCGCGCCGGACCAGGTCGGCGCCGACCTCCCGGGAGGCGAAGCGGCAGCCCACGAAGAGGGTGCCGGTCACCTCGACGGCGGTGAGGTCGGGGACGGGATCGAGGTCGAGCCGTAGCCCCTGCACGGTCAGCCCGACGAGGCTGCCGGTGGTCAGCCGCCGCTCGAACTCGGCGCGGGTCTCGATCTCGTCGGTGCAGGTGTGCGGCTCGATGACGTCCGCGGGAGGTGGGGTCGGCACCCTGGCCATCCTGCCCCGCCGGGTCAACCGGCCAAACCTGGGAGCCCTCCGCGCTCCGGCGACCCTGCCGCCGGAGGTCGCCCGACCCGCGCGGCACCGCACCCGCGCTGGACCGACGGGAGCCCGGCGGCCGTGACCACCGGGCTTCCGCGGTACCGGGTCCTGGGGAGGCTCCCGACCAATAGTTGTAGTCGAAAGCATCTGCCCGGGGCATGGGCCGCAGGCGTGACCAACTCCTCAGCCGTTCAGCCAGTCGGCTCGCCCAACCCCCTCGCGCGCCCCTGGGCGAAGCGGGTTGAATGGGGCGATGCAGAACCTGTTGCCGGAACCACCGGCCACTCTCCTCCCCGCGCACGACGAGGCCGACGCCGCCCTGGCCGCCGCCGAGCAGGCCGGCAGCGACGAGGCGTACGCCCAGGTGGCGGCGCGCTTCCCGACCTACAGCGCCGGCTGGGGTGCGCTGGCCGCGCGGGCCTTCGCCGCCGGCCAGGTCATCCCGGCGTACGCCTACGCGCGCACCGGCTACCACCGGGGCCTGGACCAGCTGCGCCGCAGCGGCTGGAAGGGATTCGGTCCGGTGCCGTGGTCGCACGAGCCGAACCAGGGCTTCCTGCGCTGCCTCTACGTGCTGTCCCGGGCCGCCGACGAGATCGGCGAGGCGGACGAGGCGGCCCGCTGCGCCCAGTTCCTCCGCGACTGCGACCCGGCCGCCGCGGACGCGCTCGCGAGCAACTGACGTCCGAGCCGACGGCCGGCGCGGCGTCAGTCCCGCCGGCCGTCGGCTCGTCCAAGTCCACCATCCCGCCGCGCCGGGCGAGGGCCTACAGCCCCTCCGCGACGGCGGCGGCGATCTTCAGCCAGGCGTCCCGCGCGGCCGCGGAGAGCCCCCCGTACCGGATCGGCTCGCCGGTGTCGATGAGCCGCTCGTACGGCGCGAGCAGCACCGCCCGGGTGCGCGCCGCGAAGTGCTCCTGGATCGCCGGCAGGTCGATCTCCTTGCGCGACGGCGGCATGGAGACCACGGTGACCGCCTGCCGTACCAGCCGCTGCCGGCCGCTCTGCTCCAGGTGGTCCAGCATCCGGGCGGCCGTCTCCGCCGAGTCGTTGCGGGCCGACATGGTGACCACCAACTGGTCGGTGGCGTCCATGGCGGCCTGCCAGTTCTGGGCCCGGACGTTGTTGCCCGTGTCCACGAAGATCAACTTGTAGAACCGGCTGACCACCTCGCGGATCTCGGCGAAGGCGGCGGCGGTGAGCATCTCGCCACCCGTGGCCGACTCGTCCGAGGCGAGGACGTCGAACATCCCCTCGCCCTGCGAGCGGACGTACTGCGACAGGTCGCCCACCCGCCCGTGCGCGCCCTGGAACTGGCCCAGGTCCCGCAGCATGTCCCGCACCGTACGGGAGTGGAAGTCCTGCTGGGCGCGCATCCCGAGGGTGCCCTGGGTCTCGTTGTTGTCCCAGGCCAGCACGTAGCCGCCGCGCTTCTGGCCGAACGTCATCGCCAGCAGCAGGATGGCCACCGTCTTGCCGGCCCCGCCCTTCGGGTTCACCACGGTCACCTGGCGCAGCCCGCCGAAGTTGCGGCGTACCGTCTCGATGTCCCGCCGCATCTCCTGCTCGTGCCGCCCTGGCGGCAGCCGCAGCCCCATCCGGTTGGCCACCGCCCGTACGCCCATCGTGGCCACCGGGTCGGCGGGCCGGACCTGCCGGCGGCGCGCGAAGTCCTCGGCCGTCGGCGGGTCGGTGATCGCCGGGCGCCAGTTCGGGTCGGGCTGTGCCGGCGGCACCGCGACGACCCCCTCCGCCGGCTGGTACGCCTGCTGCGGAGCCGGGGCGTGGCCCCCCGGAACGGCCTGCTGCCAGGGCGGCGGATACCAGCCGGGCGGGTACGGCCCGGGCGGCGTCGGGCCCTGCTGCGGCGGGTACGGCCCCGGCGGACCGCCCTGCTGCGCCGGGTAGGGGCCGCCCTGCTGCGGTGGGTAGGGCCCGGGCGGCGCGGACTGCTGTGCCGCCGCCGGGTCGGCCCCGAAGTCCTGCTGTGGCGTCGGGTCGGCCCCGAAGTCCTGCTGCGCCGCCGCATGGTCCGGTCCCAGGCCCTGCTGTGTCGTCGCCGGGGCGGGTTCGAAGCTCTGCTGTGTCGTTGCCGGGGCGGGTTCGAAGCTCTGCCGTGGCGTCGCCGGCTCGCGCCCGGGGCTCGGCGCAGGGCTCGGCGTGGGGCTGACCGGCACGCCCTGCCCAGCCGAATCGCGTGGGAACGGCACCTGGGGTGCACCCGCCAGGGGCGGGGCCTGCTGGAGTGGGCCCTGGTCGGCCGGATCCGGCGGGGGGAGGGCCTGGCCGGCCGGGCCTGGCTGGGCCGGTTGCTGGTGGTGGAGGGTCCGTCGGAGCGCGGCGCCCTGGTGCGTGGGCGCGGGATCGGTCGCGCCGGGTCCCGGTCCGGGCTCGACGGCCGCCGTGGCGGGCCGCTGCGGCGGCTGCGCCCACGGCGACTCGGCCGGCATCCGCGCCCCGCCGCCGTTGGCCTGGCCGCCGCCCGTCGCCGCCCCGCCGGCACCCCCGTTCGCGGGAGCGCCGGCACCGTCATTCGCGGCACTACCGGCACCCCCGTGCGTCGGACCGCCGGCACTCCCGTGCGTCAGACCGCCGGAACCGTCATCGGTCGGCCCGCCGGCACTGCCCTTCGCCGGGTCGCCGACACCGTCATCCGCCGGGCCGCCGGCACTGCCCTCCGTCGGGACGCCGCTACTCCCATTCGCAGGGCTGCTGATGATGCTCCCGTTCGCCGGGCCGCCGGTCCCGTTCCCGCCCATAGCCGGCGAGCCGGCCGTCGGGGCGTCGCCGGTCCGGTGGAGGCCGTCAGCCCCGGCGGATCCGCCGGGGCCGGGCGCCGTGTCGTGGGACGACGGCCGACCATCCGGGAAGGCGTCGGCCGTGGCGTCCGGCGAGGCACCGTCCTGCCGCTTGGCGAACCCCTGGGCCGGCTCGCCCGGACCGCTGGGACGAGTCGAGTTGGCCGGCGCTGTGTCGGTCCGGGCGGTGCCCACGGGCTGCGGGGACGCCACCGGAACCGGTACGACCGGCTGGTCGAGGCTGAATGGCATGTCGAGGTCGACCGGGGCGGGCCCGGTCTGCGGAGCCCGAGGAGCCGGTACGCCACCTCCGGCGGCCACCGACGGACCTCTGCCCGCCCCGACCGCCATGCGGTCGCCGGCAGAGCCGGGGGCAGGCGCACCGACCGCGCCGAGGCCTGGGCCCGGGGTCGGGCCAGAGGTCGAGTTCGGGCCTGGGGTCGGGCTCGGGCCTGGGATCGGGACCGGCGGGACCGTCGGGCCCGTGGGGGCGTTCGGGGTGGCCGGTGTGGCCTGCGCGGTGGGCGTCGGCGGTGCCCAGGCCGAGGCGTCCGGCCCCCATCCCCCCGCCGTGGCCGGTGGGGGACCAGAGGCCTCGACCGGTGGACGGGCCGGGGCCCCGGTCGCTGGACGGCCCGAGGCGGCGGCATGCGGAGGCCCAGGAGCCACGGCCGGTGGAGGTCCCGGAACTGCTGTTGGCGGAGGCCCCGGGGCTGCGGTGGGCGGAGGCCCTGGGATCGCGGCCGGTGGAGGTCCGGGGATCGCGGCCGGTGAGGGCCCCGGGACTGCGGCCTGAGGGTGGCCCGGGAGTGCGGGTGGTGGGGGCGACCAGCCGGTGTTCGCGCCCTGCGGGGCGGTCGCCCCCGCGTCGGGGAGCGGCACCCCGCCGTGCAGGGACGGGTAGTCGGCCGGCGAGGGTGGGTGACCCGGCCGGCCCTGGGGCGGGACGGGGGACGCGGGCGCGGCAGTCGACGCCCAGGGCGGTGTGTCGGTGCCGTCGATCTGCTCCGGCGGCCAGAGTGGTTCGATGTCCCGCTCCGGCATCGGCTGCTGGCCGGGCCCGTGGACCCGGTCGACGTTCTCGTCCACCACGGTTCCTCCCCATTCCTCCTGCCGAGGATAGGCCCAGTGACCGCGCCGGGTCGGCCGTCGCGGGCCGGCCGCGTCGGTCGCGTCGGGGACGCCGAGGTCAGCCCGCCCAGACCGCCCAGGCACCCGGCTCGGTCCACCAGGACCGCTTCCGGCTCAGCTCGCCCTCGGCCCCGTCGTCGAGGAACGGGACCTTCCCCTCGCGGGGCAGCACGGCCACGGCCCGCCCCCGGGCGCGTCGTACCTCCAGCCGGACCCGCTTCCTGCCCAACGCCGAGCGGGTCACCACGGGAACGGCGACCGCCACCTCGACCAGCCCGTCCGTCGGGTCCGGGTCGCCGAGCAGGGCCACGTCGTCGAGCCGGGCGTACCCGCCCGCGTTGCCGATCGCGCAGGCCAGCAGCGGATCGTCGCCGTTCGAGAGCACGGCGTCGTCCACCTCCACCCGTCCGCGCCAGTGCAGCGGCCGGCCGCTGTCGTCGGCGGCGCCGAGGAGCGCGCCGTCCAGGGTCACCGAGCCGCCGTCGTTGCGCAGCAGGTCGAGCCGGCGGGGCGTGCCGTCCAGCACCGCGGCGGCCACCGCCGCCGGGTCGCGGGGCAGCCCGAGCTGCGCCGCCAGGTCACGGTGCGTCGTGCCCCGTGCCGGATCGAGCGGGAGTACGCCGATCGGCGGCAGGTCAGGCACCGTCCGGTTGCCGGGCAGGTCGTCGGGACGGCGGCTGGGCGGTGGGGCGTACCGCCGGACGAGCCGGCGCACGACGGCGCGCAACTGGGCGTCGCTGGCCGCGGCGACCACGAGCCGGGCCTTGGAGTCCGGGTCGGGCCAGGTGAGGCCGTCCGGGCGGGGCGGGCCGTCGAACCGGGCCAGCACCTCGTCGATCTCGGCGTCGGAGCGGGCGGTGACCGTCTCGACCCGGGCGCCCCGGGCGGTGAGCGCGTCCGCGCAGGCCAGCACCGGCACCCGCGGGGTGTCGCAGCGCCCGTCGGCCGTAGCGTCACCGGCCGCGCAGGCGTCGGCCGTCGCGCCACCGGCGGGGGCGCAGGCGTCGGCCGTCGCGCGGCTGGCTGTCGTGCCGCCGTCGGTCGTGCCGCTGGCGGGGGCGCCAACGTCGGTCGTCGTGCCGTCGGTCGCGTCGGCGGCGGTCGGGACGGCCCCCTCCTGAGGCGCCGCGCCGCAGCCGCCGCTGCCGCAGGCCCCGCCGGACGCGTCGCGGTCCGAGCCGAGGGTGAGCAGCACCACGTCGTACACGGAAAGGCCTCCTGCCTCCCGACGCGACCCCTGCCGGCCGCGCCGCCACTACTTGTTAGCCTGACACCCCGGGCTCGCTGACCGGTCGCCACCTGGCACCCGAGCCTTCTGGAGGCGAAGAGATGCCAGCGATCGTGCTCCTCGGTGCCCAGTGGGGCGACGAGGGCAAGGGCAAGGTTACCGACCTGCTGGGTGGGCGGGTCGACTACGTCGTGCGCTACTCCGGCGGCAACAACGCCGGCCACACGGTGATCACGCCGGACGGCCAGAAGTACGCGCTGCACCTGATGCCGTCGGGTGCGCTCTCCCCGAGCGCGATGATCGTCATCGGCAACGGTGTCGTGGTCGACCCGAAGGTGCTGCTGGCCGAGATCGACGGGCTCGCCGAGCGCGGTGTCGACGTCAGCCGCCTGCGGATCTCCGGCGACGCGCACCTGATCATGCCGCACCACCGGGCCCTCGACCGGGTCGTCGAGCGCTACCTCGGCAGCTCCCGCATCGGCACCACCGGCCGGGGCATCGGCCCCGCGTACGGGGACAAGGTCGCCCGGATGGGCATCCGGCTGCAGGACCTGCTCGACCCGGGCATCCTGCGCAAGAAGCTGGAACTGGCGCTGCGCGAGAAGAACCAGCTCCTGTTCAAGATCTACAACCGCAAGGCGATCGACGTCGAGGAGACCGTCGAGGAATACCTGCGGTACGCGGAGCGGCTCAAGCCGTACATCGCCGAGACCCGGGTCATGCTCTGGGACGCGCTGGACCGCGGCGAGACCGTCCTGCTGGAGGGCGCCCAGGCCACCATGCTCGACATGGACCACGGCACGTACCCCTTCGTGACCTCGTCGAACCCGACGGCCGGCGGGGCCTGCGTGGGCGCCGGCATCCCGCCGACCGCGATCAGCAAGGTGATCGCGGTCAGCAAGGCGTACACCACGCGCGTCGGCAGCGGGCCGTTCCCGACGGAGCTCTTCGACGACAACGGGCAGCACCTGCGCAAGATCGGCCACGAGTACGGCACCACCACCGGCCGGGAGCGGCGCTGCGGCTGGTTCGACGCCGTCGTCGCCCGGTACGCCTGCCGCCTCAACGGCGTCACCGACCTGGTCGTCACCAAGCTGGACGTGCTCACCGGCCTGCCGAAGGTGCCGATCTGCGTCGGGTACGAGATCAACGGCGAGCGCTTCGACGACATGCCGATGACCCAGACCGACTTCCACCACGCGACTCCGATCTACGAGGAGCTCGACGGCTGGTGGGAGGACATCACCAAGGCGAGGACCGAGGACGAACTCCCGGAGAACGCCCGCCGCTACGTCGCCCGCATCGAGGAACTCTGCGGCACCAGGGTGAGCGTCGTGGGCGTGGGCCCGGGCCGCGAGGAAAACGTCCTCCGCCACCCCCTCCTCCCCTAACCCCAACCCCCAACCCCTCACCCGCCCCCCACCCCGTTGATCATGAAGTTGTTGTCTTCGGCACCGGCGTGTCGCACCAATAACTTCATGATCAACGGGGCTGTAGGGGCGGGCGGAGGCTGGGTGAGGGCCGGGTGGGGCGGGTGAGGCCGTGGGGGTTGTCCACAGGGAGCGGGTGGGTTATCCACAGGGGGTTTCGTCGGTCTTCGGCTGGCGGGACAGTCGTTCGGTGTGGAGACGAGTCCGCTGGCGGTCGTACGGTTGATGGCTGGTGCGCGCGACGGCATCGTGACGTTGGCGCAGGCGCGTGCGGCCGGGCTCTCGGTGCACGAGGTACATCGGCTCTGTCGATCCGGTCGCTGGCGTGCGGTGATCCGTGGTGGCTACCTCGTCGATGCCGACCGCTATGACGGCATCCCGCGACGGGCGCGGATCAGGGCGGCTGTCGCATCCTTCGGTACGCGTGCCGCCGCCGTCCTGACAACGGCCGCCGAGCTGCACGGCATCGCGGGCCCCCGGGCGACTGAGGTGATCCACCTGTCGATGCCTGGTCCGGTCGCGAAGCCCGCCCGACTGGCCAGTCCCGACGTGGTGGTGCACCAGTTGACGGTCGCGCCGGGGCAACTGGTCCGGGTCGACGGCATCCCCGTCACCTCACCGTTGCGGACCGTCGCCGACCTGGTCCTCCGGGAAGACCGCTACGCGGCGGTCTGCGTGCTGGACTCCGCGCTGAACCGTGGGCTCGTCACCGACGATGATCTGCTCGCCGTACCGCGGATGATCAGACGCCGGCGCGGCGCGGTGGCGGCGCGCTCCCGCCTGGCGGAGGCGGACGGTCGGGCGCAGTCCCCGCTGGAGACCCGGACGAGGTTGCGTTGCGTCGACGGCCGGGTGTCACCGGACGCCCTCCAGCTCGAGGTGCGCGACGACGACGGGTACCTGCTCGGGATCGGGGATCTCGGGTGGCGGGGCCCGAGGGTGATCGCCGAAGCCGACGGACGGGGCCCGCACGGCACCCCCGAGGCCGTCCACGCCGACCGCCGCCGGCAGAACCGTCTGGTCAACGCCGGCTGGACGGTGCTGCGCTTCACCTGGGCCGACACCCTGGACCCCGCCTACATCCCCCACACCGTCCGCCAGGCCATCGCCGCCGCCCGGCTCCGTTGATCATGAAGTTGTTGCCGTCCGCGTCGGCGTGTCGCGACAACAACTTCATGATCAACGGGGTGGGGGGGTGGGGGTCAGTAGGATGCCGGTGTGCGGGTTCTTCTTCTTGGTGGTGGGGGGCGGGAGCATGCGCTCGCGCTCGGGTTGGCTGCGGATCCGGCCGTCGAGCAGTTGATCGCGGCGCCCGGTAATCCCGGGATCGCCTCGGTCGCCTCGGTGCGGGCCGTCGATCCGTGCGATCCGGCGGGCGTTGCCGCGCTGGCGGTGGAGACCGGGGCCGACCTGGTGGTGATCGGGCCGGAGGCGCCGCTGGTGGCCGGTGTCGCCGACGCCGTACGCGCCAAGGGGATCGCCGCGTTCGGGCCGTCCGCCGAGGCGGCCCGGCTGGAGGGCTCGAAGACGTTCGCCAAGGACGTCATGACTGCCGCAGGCGTACCGACCGCCCGCGCGTACACCTGCACGGACGCGGAGAGCACCGGCAGGGCGCTGGACGAGTTCGGCGCGCCGTACGTGGTGAAGAACGACGGGCTCGCCGCCGGCAAGGGCGTCGTGGTGACCGACGACCGCGCCGCCGCGCTGCGGCACGCCGAGGAGTGCGGCCGGGTCGTCGTCGAGGAATACCTGTCCGGCCCGGAGGTCTCCCTCTTCGTGGTCACCGACGGCGAGGCGGCGGTGCCGCTGCTGCCGGCGCAGGACTTCAAGCGGGTCGGCGACGGCGACACCGGCCCGAACACCGGCGGCATGGGGGCGTACGCGCCGCTGCCCTGGGCGCCGTCCGGACTTGTCGACGAGGTCATGCGCGACGTCGTGCACCCGACCCTGGCGGAGATGGCCCGGCGGGGCACCCCGTTCGCGGGGCTGCTCTACGTCGGGCTGGCGATCACCGCCGAGGGCCCCCGGGTGATCGAGTTCAACGCCCGCTTCGGTGACCCGGAGACGCAGGTGGTGCTGGCGCTGCTGGAGACCCCGCTGGCCGGGCTGCTGCACGCCGCCGCGACCTGCACGCTGGCCGGGCACCCGCCGCTGCGCTGGCGCGACGGTGCCGGCGTCACGGTCGTGGTGGCCGCCGAGGGCTACCCGGCCGCCCCGCGCACCGGCGACGTGATCACCGGGGGCGAGGGGCCGGGGATCATCCACGCCGGCACCCGACGGGGCGCCGACGGGGCGCTGCTCTCCTCCGGCGGCCGGGTGCTCTGCGCCACCGCCACGGGCGCCGACCTGCCTGCCGCCCGGGACGCCGCGTACGCGCTGGTCGCCGGGGTGGAGCTGGCCGGCTCGCACCACCGCACCGACATCGCCTCCGCCGCCGTCGAGGGTCGGATCACGATTCCGGGCTGACCGGGCAACCCACACCCGCCTCGTCTCCGTCTGAGCGGTGCGGCGAGGAGGCGGCGGGATCGCCTGCCGACATCGAGGGCTACCGCGAGTACGTCGGGGCGCGGCTGGAACCGCTGCGCCCGGGCTGACGCTGCATCCCTGACCCGGGGCCGTCACCCCCGCACGGGCGCGTCCCGGTGCGTGGCGGGCGTCCACAGTCCCTCGACCCGGACGCGCCCCTGTACGCGGGGCGTGTCCCGGCGCGTTGCGGAGGCGTACTGGCCGTTGAGGGGCACGAGCTCCTCCGCCCGGTCGCCCGGGCTGCCGGGCGGGGCGGGCGGGTAGCGAGGTGGATCGTCCAGCGCCCGCAGCACCGGCAGCGGCGCGGCGACCAGTACCGCCAGCAGCAGCGCCCCGGCCAGCGCCAGGAACGCGGGGCGTAGCCCGATCCGTTCCACCAGCGGCCCGGCGAGCAGGTAACCGGCCGGGCCGGCCGCGTACGCGAACGAGGTCATCACCCCGACCACCCGGCCGCGCAGGCGTTCCGGGGTGCGGGTCTGCATGGCGTAGTTGGACAGCGGGTTGACCGGCCCGTACGCGAGCCCGATCCCGGCGGCGAAGCCGATCATGGCCGGGAACGGGGGCAGGGTGGCCAGGCCGACCAGCGACACCCCGATGACCAGCAGGGAGGCCACCAGCAGGGTGCGGCGACGGACCCGCCGCCCCGCCGCGCTGGAGGCGAGCGCTCCGATCACGCCCGCGGCGCTCATCGCCATCAGGATCGCGCCGAGCCGGGCGGGCTCTCCCTGGGCCACGAACCACGCCGGCAGCAGCACGCCCTCGACAGGCAGGTAGAGCGCGGCCAGCACCATCGTGAGCAGGGCGATGGTACGCAGCAGCTTGTCCCGCCAGACGAACCGCAGCCCCTCGGCGGTGCCCTGCCACAGGCCCTCCGGGGGGCGTTCGGGGCGGCCGGCCCCGGGCAGCCGGACGGCGGCGATCATCACGACGGCCAGCGCGAACCCGGCGGCGGTGACCCAGAGCGTCGGGCCGGGGCCGATCGCGGCGATGAGGATGCCGCCGACGCCGGGCCCGATCAGGAAGGCGAGCCCCCAGACCGCCTCGTGCACCCCGTTGGCCCGTTCGATCCGCCAGCGGGCGGCCTGTGCGGCGGCCGGCAGCAGCGTCTCCCGGGCGGTCAGCCCGGCCGGATCGAACACCGCGCCGAGCACGGCCAGCGCCACGATCCAGCCGAGGTTCAGCCCGAGCAGGGCGTCGACCACGGGGATCGCGGCGACCGAGGCGGCGGAGAGCGTGTCGGAGACCAGCGCCGTACGCCGCCGGCCGAGCAGGTCCACGATGGTGCCGGAGACGAGGCCGGACAGCAGCATCGGCAGCGCGGCGGCCGCCGCGACCACGCCGGCCGCGGTGGCGCTGCCGGTACGTTCCAGCACCAGCCAGGGCAGGGCGATGTTGGCCACCCCGTTGCCGGTGTTGGAGAGCAGGGTCGCCGCTTCGACCAGCAGCAGCGGTGCCATCCGTGGTCCCGGCTGGCGGTGACGGGGATGGTGGCGGTGACGGGCACGGCGGCGTGGTCCGGAGCCGATCATGGTGCCGTCAGCCTAGGGGCGGCCGGGCATCCGGGCAGTAACGGGCGGGGAACGGTCAGCCGTAGTAGCGGCGCAGCTCGCGGGCCAGCACCTTGCCCGTGGCGTTGCGGGGCAGGTACTTCACGAAGACCACGTCCCGGGGTACGGAGAACCGGGCCAGGTAGTGCCGGACGTATTCGCGGACCGCCTCCGGGTCGAGCGTCTCGCCGGGGTGCAGGGCGAGGAACGCGGCGAGACGCTGGCCGTACTCCTGGTCCGGTACGCCGATCACGGCGGCCTCGCGTACCTGCGGCAGCCGGGCGATCAGGTCCTCCACCTCGGCCGGGAAGACGTTCTCCCCGCCGGAGACGATCATGTCGTCGGCCCGGCCGTCGACGAAGAGCAGCCCGTCGGCGTCGAGCCGCCCCAGGTCGCCGGTGTCGAGCAGGCCGTCGCGGTGCTCCCGGACGGCCCCGGAGGTGTAGCCCTCGAAGAGCATCTCGTTGCCGACGAAGATCCGGCCGACCTGCCCGGCCGGCACCGGCTCGCCGGCCGCGTCGAGGATCTCCAGCCGGGTGCCGTGCGGCGGGCGGCCGGCGGTGGTCGGAGCCGCACGCAGGTCGGCGGGGCCGGCGATGGACGCCCACGAGACCTCGGTGGAGCCGTAGAGGTTGTGCAGCACGTCGCCGTAGACGTCCATGAACCGCAGGGCGAGGCCGCCCGGCAGCGCGGAACCGCTGGCCGCGACCACCTTCAGCGGGGGACGGGGGTCCGGCGGCGGCACCTCCAGCAGCCGTTGCAGCATCACCGGCACGGCGAAGAGCGCGTCGCAGCGCTGCGCCACGAGGGCGGCCAGCGTGGCGGCCGGGTCGAACCGGCGGTGCAGCACGACCGTGGCCCGCAGGGCGAAGCAGACCTGGAGGGCCGCGTACCCCCAGGTGTGGAAGAGCGGCGCGGCGATCATGACGGTGTCCCGGGCGTGCAGCGGGATCCGGTCGATGATGGAGACCAGCGGGCCGAACCCGTTCGGGGTGGGGCGCCGGGCGCCCTTGGGGACGCCGGTGGTGCCGGAGGTGAGCACGATGATCCGGCCGTCGCGCTCGGGGGGACGCAGCTCGCCGGGGACCGCGCCGACGACGAGCGCCTCCCGGGCGCGCTCGTCGAGCCGCTGCACCTCGGCGGGGAGGTTGGCGACCCGGTCGGCGAACTCGGCGTCGTGCGCCAGCACCCGCAGCCGCTGCTCCTGCGCGACGGTGGCGAGCTGCCCGGCGGAGAGCCCGGTGTTGACCAGCACCGCGTCCCCGCCGAGCAGGGTGGCGGCCACGATCGTCTCGACCAGGCCGTGGTGGTTGCGGCAGAGCACGCCGACCCGGTCCCCGGGGCGCACCCCGAGCGCCGTCCGCATTCCCCGGGCCAGCTGCTCCGACCGGTCGAGCAGTTCGGCGTACGTCAGGCCGGTGCCCTGCTCGTCGACGACGGCCGCCCGGTCGGGGTCGCGGGCGGCGGCCTGGCGCAGCTCGCCGGCGATGTTCCAGCCCCACCTGCGCAGCGCCTGGAGCTGCGAGGCGACGCGGATCGGTCGGCCGGGGGCGAGCAGCCCGCGTCGGGTCAGGGTGGCGACGACGAACGGCAGGTCCATGACGCGGCCTCCTCGTGCGGTGCGCGTGGGGCCCCCGGGTCGGGGACCCCACGCGGGCGATCTGGAGATCGAGCGCGCAGCGGTACGGGCGCGGCGGACGTCCGGGCCTGGTGCGGCCCCCTGGACGGCGCCGGCGCCGGCGGTCGGTCAGCGGATCTGGACGCCGGAGATGGCCCGGGAGATGACCAGCCGCTGGATCTCGGAGGTGCCCTCGAAGATGGTGTAGATCTTGGCGTCCCGGTACCAGCGCTCGACCGGGTGGTCCCGCAGGAAGCCGGCCCCGCCGAGCAGTTGCACGGCCCTGTCGGTGACGGAGACGGCCACCTCACCGGCCTTCAGCTTGGACATCGAGCCCTCGCCGGCCGTGAAGGGCCGGTTGTTGCGGCCCATCCAGGAGGCCCGCCAGACCAGCAGCCGGGCGGCGTCGATCTCCATCTTCATGTCGGCCAGCGCGAACGCGACCGCCTGGTTCTCGATGATCGGGCGGCCGAACTGGACCCGCTCCTTCGCGTAGTCCAGGGCGTACTCGTAGGCGGCCCGGGCCACGCCCAGCGCCTGCGCGCCGACGGTGGGTCGGGAGAGCTCGAAGGTGCGCATCGCGGCCTGGCCCGAGACGCGCTTGCCGGAGCGGGCCCGGTCGAGTCGTTCGAGCAGGGCCTCCCGGCCGCCGAGCAGGCAGCGCCCCGGCACGCGTACGTCGTCGAGGAAGACGTCGGCGGTGTGCGACGCGCGCAGGCCCAGCTTGCGTAGCTTGCGGGTCGCGGCCAGGCCGGCGGTGCCCGGCGGTACGACGAACGCCGCCTGCCCGCGGGAGCCGAGCGTCGGGTCGACCGAGGCGGTGACCACGTGCACCCCGGCGATTCCGCCGTTCGTGGCGTACGCCTTCTGCCCGCTGAGCACCCACTCGTCGCTCGCCTCGTCGTAGACGGCCCGGGTGCGCATCGCGCCGACGTCGGAGCCGGCCTCGGGCTCGGTGGTGCAGAACGCGGCGACGGCCGGCTCGTCGACGGTGCCGAAGCACTGCGGCACCCATTCGACCATCTGGTCGGGGGTGCCGGCGCCGTAGATCGCGGCCACCGCGAGGGAGGTGCCGAAGATGCCCAGCCCGATGCCGGCGTCACCCCAGAAGAGTTCCTCGCTGGCGATCGGGAGGGAGAGGCCGGTGGGGTCGGCCCAGCAGGTGGCGAGGAACTCGAAGCCGTAGAGGCCGACCTTCGCCGCCTCCTGGATGATCGGCCAGGGGGTCTCCTCCCGGGCGTCCCACTCGGCCGCGGCCGGGCGCACGACCTCGGCGGCGAAGCCGTGCACCCAGTCGCGCAGATCCCGCTGTTCCTCGTTCAGGTCTAGCGAGAACTCGGCCATGTCAGGCCTTGGGGATGTCGAACAGGTTGGCGATGTTGGCGGCCAGGCCCAGGTCGCCCTTGGCCTTGAGCTTGCCGGTCATGAACATCATGACGGGGTTCGCGCCACCGGAGACGATCTTCAGGAACTCGACCGGGCCCATCGTGAGGCTGAGCTTCGGGTCGTGCTGCGGGGTCTCGTTGACGGTGCAGGCGCCGTCGGCGACGACCACCTCGTAGGTGTCGGTGCCCCCGTCGGGACGGCCGGTGATGTTCCAGTGGATGACCGCGTTGGTCGAGCCGGCCCGGTCGGCGCGGAAGAGCTGCGGCATCCGGCCGAAGACCTCGCCGAGGATCTTGCCGCGCAGGTCGCCGGACATCACCTCGGCGATCTTGTCGTCCGGGGTGGACTTGACCAGCTGGGCGAACTCCTTGGGGCCGACGTTCGCGAAGTTGGCCGGGTCGAAGTCAGTCATGGGGCTGCACCTTCCGGGTATTGGCTACTCGTGCGTAACCTTACGGGCGAGTAGGTATGCTCGCAAGGTGTCCACCCCACCCACCTTCAAGCGCCTCCCCCGCGCCGTACGCGAGCAGCAGATGCTCGACGCGGCCGTGAAAGTGTTCTCACGCAGGGGCTTCCACGCGGCCAGCATGGACGAGATCGCCGAGGACGCCGGCATCTCCAAGCCCATGGTCTACGCGTACCTCGGCACGAAGGAAGAACTCTTCGTCGCCTGCCTGCACCGGGAGGGCACCCGGATGATGCAGGCCATCGCCGGGGCGGCCGCCCCCGAGCTGCCTGCCGACGAGCGGCTCTGGCGCGGGCTTCGCGCCTTCTTCGGCTTCGTCGGGGCGCACCGCGACGGATGGGCGGTGCTCTACCGGCAGGCCCGGGGCGAGCAGCCCTTCGCCGGCGAGCTGGCCGGCATGCGGGCCCGGCTGGTCGAGGTGGTCGCCGGGATGCTCGACCACGCGCTGCGCGCCGAGGGCCGCGAGGTGGGCGAGACCGACCTGGAGGTCGTCGCGTACGCCCTGGTGGGGGCGACCGAGTCGCTGGCGGACTGGCTCGCCGACCACCCGGAGGCCGACCCGGAGAAGACCGCCACCCGGATGATGAACGTCGCCTGGCTCGGTGCCGGTCAACTCCTGCACGGCGTCACCTGGCACCCACGGGTCACCCCCGGCTGAGCGGCGGCGGCTCCACGGTCGCGCGTTCAGCGGTGGGATGTGGCGCGGCGCCGGCGGTGGTACAGCCAGCGGGCGGACTCCAGCAGCAGGGTGATCGCCAGCGAGAGGCCCACGCCGGCGAGGATGCCCTTGACCGGGTCGCGTTCGAAGGCCAGCCCGCCGAAGTAGCCGAGCAGGGTGCAGTAGAGCGCCCAGCTCACCGCCGCGATGGCGTCGAAGAGCAGGAACGACCGGAGCGGGTAGCGGACCGCGCCCATGGTGAGGGTGACCGCCGTCCGGCCACCGGGGACGTACCGGGACGTGGTCAGGATCAGCCCGCCGCGCTGGTGCACCGCCCGACGGGCCCACTCGGAGCTGGCCCGGCGCCGGCTGTCCGCCGGGAAGCGGGCGAGCCGGCTCGCGCCGCCGCCGCGCCCGATGGCGTACGAGACGTGGTCGCCGACGCATGCCCCGAGCGCGGCGGCGACGATCACCCACCCCAGGTCGGGGTTGCCGCCCGTGGCGAGCACCGCGGCGGTGATCACGGCCGTCTCGCCGGGTACGGCGGGGAAGAACGCGTCGACCGCGGTGAGCCCGAAGATCAGCAGGTACACCCACGGTGAGGCGACCAGCTGCCGGAGCAGGTCGAGCACGGACTCCATGCCTCCCATGCTCGCCGGGTGCGACCCGCCCGGTGGTCGAGTCGCCGGATCGACCCGCTCGGGACTCCGGCGCGGCCCGGCGTCACACCGACGCCTCGGCGGGCGTTCCGGCCGGTGCGAGGGGGCGCGGGGCGAGCAGCGGGCCGTGCGGCGTCTTGTCGTCGGCGGTGGGCCCCCGGGAGGTCAGCACCACGGGCGCGCCCAGCTCCTCCCGCACCGCCGCCGTCCAGTCGGGCGGCGGGGCGTCGTCGTACACGGGGCGGGCGCGCAGCAGGCGGGCGGTGAGCGCGGCCTGCCGGTTCAGGTCGCCGGGCGGGCCCGGGGTGAGCCGGTCGGTGCTGTCGTAGCGGCGGCAGATCCGCAGCCCGGGGCCGGCGAGGTCGAGGTGGGTGAGCGCCAGGCCGTCGACCCCGCCGGCCGCGGCGAGGGCGTACCGGTGGGCGACCGCGTCGAAGTGGCCGAACCGGAACCGGCCCTGCCACGGGTTCGTCGGGTTGTGCGGGTCGGCCAGCGGCAGGGCCGGGTCCTCGGTCACCAGCGGGCCGGGCCCGTGCCGGGTGGTGACCACGCGCAGCACTCCGATCCGGGTGACGTCGCCGGCCTGGCCCGCCTCGGCGAGCAGGCCGTCCACGTTGGCGAAGGTGGTGGTGCTCCACGTCGTGTACGGGTGGAAGCCGTGCCACTCGTCGAGCAGCACCCCCTGCGCGCCCTCGAAGACGCAGGTGCCGGCCCGCAGCGCCCCGGCCAGCCAGCTCCGGTCGACGATCGCGACCCGCCCGGCGAAGCCGGTGAACGCGGGCAGGCAGTCGGCGACGGGCGGCGCGTCCAGCGGGCCGAGCTCGGCGGTCAACCGGTCCCGCAGGGCGGTCAGCCGCCGCCGCAGCAGCGCCGGGTCGGCGCAGTCGGCCACCCGGGGCGCCTCGTCGGGGTGGGCGAGACCGTACGCGACGGTCTCGCCCACCCCGAGCCCGCAGGAGCCGTGCCGGTCGGCTCCCCGGGCGATCTCCCGGGCCCGGTTCGCGGCCCGGTGGTACGGGGTGGCGAGCAGCGCCTCCCCGTCGACGGTCAGCCGGTCGAGCGCGTCGGGCACCCCGACCGAGGCGAGGTGGTCGGCCTCGGCGGCCAGCGCCAGCGGGTCCACCACCACGTGCCGCGACAGGTGCGTACGGACGCCGGGGTGGAACGTGCCGGCGCCGAACTGCGCGAACGTGTGGTGCCGGCCGTCGCGCAGCACGACGTTGTGCGCCGCCTGCGCGCCCCCGTTGAAGCGGACCACCGTGTGCACGGGCCGGGTGGCGCAGAGCCAGTCCACGACCGTGCCCTTGCCAGCGTCGCCGTAGCCGAGGTCCACCACCGCGACGTGCCTGCTCACCGGACCTCCCCGCCGCCGCAGCGGCAGCCGCAGCCGGAGCTGCCGCAGCCGCCGCCGACCGCCGTCACGTGGTTCACAGCCGGGTCACCTCGCCGCCGGTGTCGCGGAACGCGGGCAGCGTCGACACCTCGGCGCGCCGCCCCCCGCGCAGGCGGGCCAGCGCCTTGGAGACGGTGCCGGTGGCGCCCGAGCCGGCCCGGTCGAGGTCGCGCAGGCCCTCGTCCAGGTCGATGGCCTGTTCGCCGAGCCCGATGGTGAGCGCGATCGTCTCGCAGACCGCGTCGAGGTCGTCCAGCACGACGGCGTTCTGCCCGAGCAGGTCCCGCCAGAAGTCGAGCACCTTGGCGTTGCCGGAGTAGTGGCTGCCGGCGGGGAGCAGGTAGTAGGTGTCCCAGCGGCGGGTCACCTCGTCGACGACCTGCCGCAGCGGCACGTCCTCGCGCACGTCGTCGCCGACGACGCGGGCCACCTCCCGGGCCTTCACCTGCGGGTACGCCAGCTCGTCGCCGATGATGAACAGGTAGCCGCGCCGGCCACGCTTCTCCCAGGAGTCGGTCACGGTGTGCCGGGCCATGAAGTACATGGCCAGCTCGTACGACTCGGTCATCTGCCCGCCGCCGCCGCCCTCCAGGACGATCCGGCCGAGGTCGTCGTCCATCCGGTTGTCCGACTCGAACTGGCCGACCTGCAACGGCACCCGGTCGCAGGTGGCGTCACCGATCGCGCCGAACATGATCTGCGGGTCGCTGGCGTAGCCCTGCCGTTGCAGCAGCCCGAGCAGCTGCGGCAGCTTGGTCTGCAGGACGCGCGGCACGTTGCGCATCGAGCCGGTGACGTCGAAGAGCACCGCGATGGGCGTCGACCGGGGGTGCTCGTCGGAGTCGCGGCTCTCGCGCGTCGTGTCGCGCGGGTCGAGGGCGGGGTGCACCTTGCGCGCCCCGCTGTCGCTGTAGGAGAACGCGCTCTTGCCGGTCTTCCGGCGGTAGCGGTCGGCGGCGTCGTACACGTCGGTGGACCACATTCCACTGCCCATGACAGCTCCTTACGGGTTGAGGGTGAAGGGTCGGAAGGTGCGTGGCCCGTAGAGCCGGTCCAGCACCTCGTCCAGTTCGCGCAGCAGCCGCCACGCGTCGTCGGGCCGGGCGTCCAGGGCCCGCTGGCGGCAGCCCCGCGCGAAGGCGTCCAGCTCGCGGGGCGCGCGCGGCCCCATCAGCCAGCTCATGCATCCGCTGGCCATGGCGATGTCGGTGCCCGGCCCGCAGGGCCGCTTGCGGGGGATCTCGTCGGGGTACCAGTTCGCGTCGTAGCCGGGCACCAGCGCGGGGACAGTGCCGCCGACGGGGGCGGAGAAGCACCAGTCGACAAGCACCACGCCGTGCCCGTCCGGCTCGATCAGCACGTGCGGCGGCAGGACCGCGCCGTGCACGATGCCCGCCCCGTGGGCCAGGCCGAGCGCCACCAGCAGCCGGCGCCACATCCAGGCCACGTCGCGGGCGTCGAGCCCGTCCGGGTACGCGCGCCGGACCTCGTCGAGGTCGTGCAGGCCAGGCGCGGTGGCGAGCACGTTGATCCGCCGTTCGGCGCCGGTCGCGGCGTCGAGGTGCCGGAAGTCCTCGACCAGCCGGGGCACGTACGGCAGGTAGCGCGGGTCGCCGCGCTCGGCGATGGTGCGCAGGGCGTTCGCCTCGCGGGCCATCAGGTCGTTGTCGGCGGGTCGCCGGGGCAGCTTGAGCAGCCGATCGGCCCCGACGTCGTAGAGGTCGGCCAGGTCGCCCGAGTAGGCCGGCGTGCCGAGTCGGTAGTCGCCGAGGACGGTGACCTGCCGGGCCCGCCAGCGGGTGGTGACCTGGACGAACGCGTCGGTGGCCTCGGCGCGTACCGCCGGGTCGGCCGGCAGGCGGTCGGGGTGCAGGGCCGCGACCAGCTCGCGGTAGCGCCGGGCCGGCTGGTCCGTGCCGAACAGGTCGGCGTCGGTGCGGGCCGCCGCGACCAGGCGGACGGCTTCGGCGGTCCTCATCGGACCGTCTCCTCCCGGGCGGGGCGCAGCAGCGCCGGGTGCAGCAGCCGGGCGTCGCCGGCCCGGTAGAGCTTGGCGCGGGGGCCGCCCCGGGCGCCGCCGCGCTCGGTGCTGGTGCCGGTGCTCTCGACGAAGCCCGGCACCGAGAGCACCTTGCGGTGGAAGTTGCCGGCGTGCAGCGGGTGGCCCCAGACCGTCTCGTAGACGGCGCGCAGCTCGCTGATCGTGAACTCGCCGGCGAGGAAGCGCGTGGCGAGCGGGGTGTATTCCAGCTTGGACCGGGCCCGCTCCAGCGCGTCTTCGATGATCCGGCCGTGGTCGAAGGCGAGCTGCCGGTTGGCCAGCGCGGTCACCGGCAGCCAGCCGGCCTCGTCGGCGTCGGTGCCGGCGGCCGGGTCGGGCAGGTCGGGGGCGAACGCGAGGTGGGCGACCGAGACGACGCGCATGCGCGGGTCGCGGTCGGGGGTGCCGTAGCTGCCCAACTGCTCCAGGTGTACGCGGCGCAGCCCCTCGCCGCCGAGCCCGGTCTCCTCGGCCAGCTCCCGGCGGGCGCCGGCGGTGAGGTCCTCGTCGGGGCGGACGAAGCCGCCGGGCAGCGCCCACCGCCCCTCGAAGGGCGGCTGGCCGCGCCGGATCAGCAGCAGGTGCAGCGCGCCGTCCCGAATGGTCAGCGCCACCACGTCGACGGTCACGGCGACCGACGGGTAGGCCCCGGGGTCGTACGCGGCCAGGAAGTCCTGCTCGTCAACCATGTCTCTCTCATTCTGAGAACATCTCGATATGAGAAGAACTTAGCGCACGAGAACGCCCCTGCCAAGTCCGGGACGGGATTCGGCAGGGGCGTACTCAGCTCCGGCGGGGGCGCCTCAGCGCACGAGGCCCGCCAGGTGCGGTCGGCCGCGCGAGTCGTGCAGGGCGAACCCGCCGTCCGGCAGCAGGCCGAAGCTCACCGTGCTCGGCAGCGGCACGGGCAGCTTGAAGGCCACCTCGACCGTGTAGGCGTCCGGCAGCCGGTTCTCCAACGCGGCCAGGCAACGGGCCTTGCTCCACATCCCGTGCGCGATCGGCCGGGGGAAGCCGAACAGCCGCGCGCCGAGGCGGGAGGTGTGGATCGGGTTGTGGTCGCCGGAGACCCGCGCGTAGTCCGTACCGACGCGGGGATCGACCCGCCAGCGGGCAGAGCCGGCCGGCGTCGTGGGCCGTCCGGCCTGCTCGCGCCGCCCGCCGCCGCCCCGCTTGCCCTCCCTGCCGAGGTACGTCGAGACGCCGCGCCAGACCTCCGCCCCGTCGACCGAGCCGACCAGCACCACGTCGACCTGCCGCCCCCGGTCGTGCGGGCGCAGGTTCTCGGCGTACGCGCGGAAGTCGAGGGTCTCGTCGGCGGTGACCGGGCGGTGCACGGTGATCCGGTTGCCGACGTGCACCACGCCGGTCAGCGGGATGGGAAACTCCGGCGCGGTCATCAGCCGCAGCGCCAGCGGGAAGCCCATGACGTGCGGGAACGTCGCGGGCAGCCGGTCGGTGAGCCGGAACCCGCAGACCCGGTCGTAGTCGGCGAGGTGCGTCCGGTCGACGGCGATCCCGCCGACGGCCAGCTCGACCGCCGGGAGGCCCGCCGACCGCCGCCCACCGCCGAGGCCGGGCAGCGCGCCGAGCAGCGCCCGCCGGTAGAGCGCCCCGGCCGCCGGCATCCGGGGCAGCTCGACGCGCTCGCGGGCACCCGTCCCGGCCGGGCCCCCGCCCGAGAGGTCCCGCGTCGCCTCGGCGGCGGAGGCGGAGAGGTCGTGCGTCTCTTCGAGGCTCAGGTCGTGGCCGGACGCCGCCGGCCCGCGGATCGCGTCCAGGGTGTCCTGCGACAGGATCTCGGTCGGGCCGTCGATCAGCTCGTGCACCGACAGGTCGTCCGGCTCCGGCGCCGGTTGTCCTCTCCTCGCCATCACGCCCCCAGCAGGCTCTGGCCGCAGACCCGGACGACGTTGCCGCTGACCGCGCCGGAGGCCGACCACGCCAGCCAGCCGATGGTCTCGGCGACGTCCACCGGCAGCCCGCCCTGGGACATGCTGTTCATCCGCCGGCCCGCCTCGCGGATCACCAGCGGGATGCGCGCGGTCAGCCGGGTCTCGATGAAACCGGGGGCGACCGCGTTGACGCTGATCTGCCGTTCACGAAGCGCCGGGGCGAGCGACTCGACCAGCCCGATCACGCCCGCCTTGCTGGTGGCGTAGTTGGTCTGGCCCCGGTTGCCGGCGATGCCGGCGATCGAGGAGACCGAGACGATCCGGCCGCCGGCCGGGATCAGCTCCCGCTCCAGCAGCACGTCGTTGATCCGCTCCTGGCTGGAGAGGTTGACGTCGAGCACCGAGTCCCACCGGTCGGCGTCCATCCGGCCGAGGGTCTTGTCACGGGTGATCCCGGCGTTGTGCACGACCACGTCGACCCGCCCGTGCCGCTCGGCCAGGTGCTCGGCGAGCCGCTGCGGGGCGTCGGGGGCGGTCAGGTCGAGCTGGACGGCGGTGCCGCCGATCTCGTTGGCGACCGCCGCCAGCTCGTCCCCGGCCGCCGGAATGTCCAGCGCGACGACCCGGGCGCCGTCGCGGGCCAGCACCCGGGCCAGCGCCGCGCCGATGCCCCGGGCCGCCCCGGTGACCAGGACGACCTGCCCGTCCAGCGGGCGGTCCCAGTCGGCCGGCGCCCCGGCCGTGCCGGCGCCGACCCGGACCACCTGCCCGGAGACGTACGCGGACCGGCCCGAGAGCAGGAACCGCAGGGTCGCCTCCACGCTGGTCCAGGTGCCGGCGTCCGGGTCCTTCGTCACGTGGACGAGCTGGGCGGTGACGCCCCGGCCGAACTCCTTGCCGATGCTGCGGGTCAGCCCCTCCAGGGCCCGCTGGGCGGTCGCCTCCCGGGGGGAGCCGCACTCGTCGGGCGGGGTGCCGAGCACGACGACCCGGCCGCTGGGCAGCACCGACCGGGCGCGCGGGTGGAAGAAGTCGTACAGCTGGCGCAGCTCGGTGGAGTCGGTGATGCCGGTGGCGTCGTACACCAGGGCGGCGAAGCGCTCGGTGGACTCCACGGCGGCGGGATCGCGCAGCTCGACCCCGGCGGCGGTCAGGACCTTGCCGGCCCGCTCGGCGAGCCGGCCGCCGGTCGCGGCGCCCAGCAGGACGGGGCCGGGCACGATGGGATCGCCGGGGGTGTGCCGGCGCAGTCGCGGCGGGTCGGGCAGCCCGAGGCGCTTGACCAGCGTGCGGCCGGCCCCCGATCGGACGAAGCTCGCGTACCTGTCGGTCATAGGCGTAGCCTACTGGCGAGTAGGTTGAGGGCAAGTCTTTCGAGGAGGCGGGATCGTGCAGAGCATCCGGCGGGTGGCGGTCATCGGCGGCAACCGCATCCCCTTCGCGCGGTCCAACTCGCGGTACGCCAGCGCGTCGAACGCCGACATGCTGGGCGCCGCGCTGGACGGGCTCGTCGCCCGGTTCGGCCTGGCCGGCCAGCGCGTCGGCGAGGTGGTGGCCGGCGCGGTGCTCAAGCACGCGAAGGACTTCAACCTGACCCGCGAGGTGGTGCTCGGCTCGAAGCTCGACCCGCACACCCCCGCGTACGACATCCAGCAGGCCTGCGGCACCGGGCTGGAGGCGGCCATCCTGGTCGCCAACAAGATCGCCCTCGGGCAGATCGACGTCGGCATCGCCGGCGGCGTGGACACCACGTCCGACGCGCCGCTCGCCGTCAACGAGGAGATGCGCCGCACGCTGCTCCGGCTCAACAGCGCCCGCACCCTCGGCGAGCGGCTGAGGATCGCCGCGAAGCTGCGCCCCACCCAGCCGTTCAAGCCGGAGATCCCGCGCAACGCGGAGCCGCGTACCGGGCTGTCGATGGGGGAGCACGCCGCCCGCACGGCGCTGCGCTGGCAGATCGACCGGCAGGCGCAGGACGAGCTGGCGCTGCGCTCGCACCAGCGGCTCGCCGCCGCGTACGACCGGGGGTTCTTCGACGACCTGCTGACGCCGTACCTCGGGCTGACCCGGGACGCGAACCTGCGCCCCGACACCAGTCTGGAGCGGCTCAACGCCCTGAAGCCGGTCTTCGGCGCGAAGGGGCCCGACGCCGAGGCGGCGACCATGACGGCCGGCAACTCGTCACCGCTGACCGACGGCGCCTCGACGGTGCTGCTGGCCAGCGAGGAGTGGGCCCGCGCGCACAGCCTGCCCGTGCTGGCGTGGTTCTCCTGGTCGGAGACCGCCGCCGTCGACTTCGTGCACGGCGACGAGGGGCTGCTGATGGCCCCCGCTTACGCGGTGCCGCGGATGCTGACCCGGGCCGGGCTGACCCTCCAGGACTTCGACTTCTACGAGATCCACGAGGCGTTCGCCTCGCAGGTGCTGGCGACCCTCGCCGCCTGGGAGTCCCCGGAGTTCTGCAAGGACCGGCTGGGACTGGACGCCCCGCTCGGCGCCATCGACCGGGAGAAGCTGAACGTCAACGGCTCGTCGCTGGCGGCCGGGCACCCGTTCGCGGCCACCGGCGGCCGGATCGTGGCGACCCTGGCGAAGCTGCTCGCCGACAAGGGCAGCGGCCGGGGCCTGATCTCCATCTGCGCCGCCGGCGGCCAGGGCGTGACCGCGATCCTGGAGCGCTGAGCCGGCAACCTGCCCCGCAAACGCTGAGCCGGGCAACCCGCCCGGCCCCGCGCTCCGTCCCCTGGGCATGAGGCGACGAAGGCGGAACGCGTGAAGTCGGCCGACGAGGACGAGTACCGGCAGTTCGTCGAGGCCCGGCTGGAGCATCTGCGCCGCACGGCGTACCTGCTCTGCCGGGACTGGCACACCGCCGACGACCTCGTCTCCATCACCCTGGGCAAGCTCTACCGGGCCTGGACCCGGGTCCGCGCGGCGGAGAACGTCGACGCGTACGTCCGGCAGGTGCTCACGCGCGCCTGGCTGGACGAGCGACGGCGGCCGTGGCGGCGTGAACGCAGCACCGACGAGGTCCCCGACGACGCCGCGCCGGACACCGAGCCCGACCTGGCCGACCGGGAGCTGCTCCTCGACCTGCTCGGGAAGCTGCCCGAGCGGCGGCGCGCCGTGCTGGTGCTGCGCTACTACTGCGACCTCTCCGTGGAGGAGACCGCGCAGATCCTCGGCATCACCACCGGCACGGTGAAGAGCCAGGCCGCCAGAGCACTGGAATCGCTACGCCTGCTGGCCGCTGACCAGCCGGCCCTGAGCACGGGGAGGTTCGCGTGACGTACCGGGAGATCTTCGACGCGGCGATCGGCGACGCGCCGCCCTCCTCGATCGACCTGGACGGGTTGATCCTGCGGCAGCGCCGGCTGGTCCGCACCCGCCGGCTCGGGGCGTACGCCTCGGCGGCCGGCGGGGTCCTCGCGCTGGTGCTGGGCGCGGGCCTGGTGGTCGACCGTCCGGACACGCAGCCGGCGGCCCCGGCAACCGCCTCGCGGCCCCCGCACCGCAAGAGCAACCAGAGGCTGCCCACGGAGGCGGCCGAGCGCTACCGGGACGCGGTGGCGGCGGCCCTCGTCGCGCGGGCGTCGGGAGCCCGGTGGGTGGAACCGACCGTGGTACGCGGCGGCGTCTTCCCCACGGGACCGGCCGGCGACGCACCGGTCGGAATTGCGTCCGAAGACTTCCGCAACGTCGGTTTCTCGGTGCGCGCCTACCCGGTGGACCCCGCCGGCGCGTTCGGCAACGAGTTGTCCGTCCGGGCCCTGGCCGAGCCGCAGCCGGGCCTGAACCGCGACGTCATGGACTGCGGGAAGCAGAGGGTCGATTCGTGCGGCCTGTCGACGGGGCCGGACGGCGCGCGCGTCCGGGAGACCGCAGCCGTCTCGCACGAAGGGCGGGGTGGGGGTGTAATCCAACGCCGGCGGGTCGACGTCCTGTACCCCGACGGTACCTGGATCGTGGTCGGGCTGCACAGCCGTGACGGGCGGTTCGTGCTCACCCCGGAGCAGCTCCGGGACCTCGCCCTCGACCCGGCCGCCCGCCCCGCCTGGTGACCCGGGCCCGCGCGGGACGTGCGGCGGCGCGAATGGTGGCCGCGGGCGGCGGGGTCGACTGACGGCGACCATGCGGGCAGGGTGCAGTGGGCGGCGGAACCCCCGTCTGCTGAGCCGCGTGGACAGGGGAGGTCGGGGAGTGGACCGGCACGAGGTGCGTGACGCCCTGCTGGCGACCGGGATGTCACCGGACGCATTCGAGCTGGAAGGCGTGCACGAGCACGTGCCGGTCCCGCCCGACTTCTGGTTCCTGCGCCGCTCGGCGGGGGAGCGGTGGGAGATCGGCGCCTACGAGCGCGGACGGTACGACGTCCGGCTGGTGTTCGACACCGAGGAGGAGGCGTGCGCCGGGTTGTGGCGGGCCCTCACCGGCCGCCCCGTACCTACTTGATGGTGCCTGCCGGGGCGAGCCATCGCACGGGCTGACCGGTGACCTCGGAGATCTGGTCGAAGTCACGGTCGTAGTGCAGCAGGGAGAGGCTCTGGTACTCGGCCGTCGCCGCGATCAGCAGATCGACGGCGCCGGCAGACCGGTGGGTACCCCGAGCGGTGAGCTGCTCCTGGATCTCGGCCGCCCGCTCGTAGATCCGGTCCGGCATGCTCACCCAGTTGAACACCGTGCGAAGCCGGTCCCCCAGCCATCTGCGGTCGGCCAGCGAGCGGGCCGAATACAGGAACTCCAGTTCGACCAGCGGGCAGACCGCGAGCAGGCCGGCCGTGAGTGGCTGCTCCCATCGGGCCTGGGTGTCGGGGTCGCGCAGCAGCCGGACCAGCGCACTGGTGTCGACCAGGTAGTCGGCGAGTCTCACGACCGGTACGTGCTCTTGTCGAGCAGTTCGTCGAAGTCCCCGGCCTGGGCCCGCCCGCTGAGTTCCGCGAGGGCGCGGGCGCGCCGGAGGCGGGCAGCCCCTTCCCGCAGCGCGACGTTCACCGTGTCCTTCTTGGTCTTGGTGCCGAAAGCCGCAGCCGCGTCGGCGAGCGCCTCGTCATCGACGTCCACCAGGATCTTGGTCATTGCGCGCCCCCTATATACCCTCCGCTTGCCGAGTATATCCAGCGCCGCGCTGGTCCGACGCGGGTCGAGGCTCGCGCCGCGGCCTCGATCCGGCCGGACCGGCAGATGGGGCAGGTCCACGCCGTTTGCCCGGGTCTCGCATCCGCCCGCCGGGTCAGGCGGTGGCGCCGCCGTCGATGGCGATCGACGCGCCGGTGATGTGCCGGCCGCCCTCGCCCACCAGGTGGCTGACCGTCGCCGCCACGTCCTCCGGCGTGCCGTAGCGACCGAGGGCGATGTGTGACCGCTGGGCGTCCGCGCCGGCGCTGTCCGCGCGGTTCATGTCGGTGTCCGTGGAGCCGGGCAGGACCAGGTTGACGGTGATCCCGCGCGGGCCGAGTTCGCGGGCGAGCGCCCTGGTCAGGCCGTTGACGGCGGTCTTGGTCATGGCATAGACGCTCACCCCGGGAGCCGGTACGCGGCTGGCGAAGCTGCTGCCGATGTTGACGATCCGCCCGCCGTCGCGCAGGTGGCGTACCGCCGCCTGGGTGGCGAGGTACACCCCGCGCACGTTGACGGCGATGGCCCGGTCGAGATCGTCGAGGCCGACCTGTCCGATCGGCCCGGACGAGAACACCCCGGCGTTGTTGACCAGGATGTCCAGCCGCCCCAGTTCGGCGACGGTCCGCTCGACCGCGTCGACGATCGCCGTACCGTCGGTGCTGTCGGCGCGGATCGCCAGGCCGGTGCGGCCGTACGACGTGATGTCGGCGACGACGGCCTTCGCGCTCTCCTCCGCGCTGCGGTAGGTGAACGCGACGTGGGCTCCGTCCTCGGCCAGCCGGCGTACGACGGCGGCGCCGATACCGCGGCTACCACCGGTGACCAGGGCGACCCTGCCGGTTAGTCTGGACACTCTTCCTCATTCCCGTCAGTCGGCTCAGCAGGGTGATCACCATAGCCAGCCGGCAACCCTGCCGATGCGGTGCGGGCGGGTCCGGGAGAATGAGCGCCGTGACGACGATCCCGAACGTGCTCGCCAACCGGTACGCCTCACCCGAACTGGTCGCCCTCTGGTCGCCGGAGGAGAAGATCAGGATGGAGCGGCGGCTCTGGCTCGCCGTGCTCCGGGCCCAGCGGGACCTCGGCATCCCCGTGCCCGACGGCGTGGTCGAGGCGTACGAGGGGGTGCTCGACCAGGTCGACCTGGCCTCGATCGCCGAGCGGGAGCGGGTCACCCGGCACGACGTGAAGGCCCGGATCGAGGAGTTCAGCGCGCTCGCCGGGCACGAGCACGTGCACAAGGGGATGACCTCCCGTGACCTCACGGAGAACGTCGAGCAGCTCCAGGTACGCCGTTCGCTGGAGCTGATCCGGGACCGGGTGGTCGCCACCCTCGCCCGGCTGTCCCGGCTCGCCGTCGAGCACTCCGACCTGGTCATGACCGGCCGCTCACACAACGTCGCGGCGCAGGCCACCACGCTGGGCAAGCGCTTCGCGTCGGCCGCGGAGGAGCTGCTCATCGCGTACGAGCGGCTCGACGACCTGATCAACTGGTACCCGCTGCGGGGCGTCAAGGGCCCCGTCGGCACCGCCGCCGACCAGCTCGACCTCTTCGACGGCGACGCCGACAAGGTGGCCGAGCTGGAGCGCCGGGTGGCCGGGCACCTCGGGTTCTCCCGCGTGCTCGACAGCGTCGGCCAGGTCTACCCGCGCTCGATCGACCTGGCGGTGCTCGCCGCGCTCGCCCAGATCGCCGCCGCCCCGTCGTCGCTGGCGACCACCATCCGGCTGATGGTCGGCCAGGAGTTGGCCACCGAGGGCTTCAAGCCGGGCCAGGTGGGTTCCAGCGCGATGCCGCACAAGATGAACACCCGCTCCAGCGAGCGGGTCAACGGCTTTGCCGTGATCATCCGGGGTTACCTGTCGATGGTCGGCGAGCTGGCCGGCGACCAGTGGAACGAGGGGGACGTCTCCTGCTCGGTCGTCCGCCGGGTCGCCCTGCCGGACGCGTTCTTCGCCGCCGACGGGCTGTTCCAGACCTTCCTCACCGTGCTGGACGAGTTCGGAGCGTACCCGGCGGTCGTCAACCGGGAGCTGGAGCGCTTCCTGCCGTTCCTGGCCACCACGAAGATCCTGGTGGCGGCGGTCCGGCGCGGCGTCGGCCGTGAGGTCGCCCACGAGGCGATCAAGGAGCACGCGGTCGCGGTGGCCCTGGCCATGCGCGAGAAGGGCGCCGCCGAGAACGACCTCTTCGACCGCCTGGCGGAGGACGGCCGCCTGGGCCTGACCCGCGCCGAGATCGACACCCTCGTCGCCGACCGCACCGCCTTCGTCGGCGCAGCCCCGGCCCAGGTCGAGGCGGTCGCCCGCCGCATAGCCACGGTAGTGGACGCCCACCCCGAGGCCGCCACCTACACCCCACCCCCCATCCTCTAACCCCCACCCACCAACCCCCACCCCACCCGCCGCCCGTCCCTCCCGGGCCGTTGATCATGAAGTTGTTGTCGTGACACGCCGATGAATGCGGCAACAACTTCATGATCAACCGACCGGAGCGCCCCGGAGGGGGTGGGTCGGGTCAGTCTCGGGTGGGGGTTTCGGCGGCCGAGCGGAGGTTGGGGGCGCTCGCCGGTTCGGCGATGCCACCCGGGGACTCGGCGAAGGCGGGGTCGTGCGCGGTCTCCGCGGCGACCAGCGGCTGGTCGGGCGGCATGACGTCGGGCATCTTGGGCGCCACGACCACGGCCGTGCCGTACGCGCAGATCTCCATCCACATCTCGCCGCAGTCGCGGCTGTCGAAGCGCATCCCCACCACGGCGTTCGCGCCGATGCGGCGGGCCTCCTCGCCGAGCCGGGCCACCGAGTCCGTACGCCACCGGGTGAGGTTGTCCGGGGCCATCGGGTCGTACGCGCCACCGCGCAGGTTCTTGACCCCCTCGCGGTATGGGTTCCGCGTCCTGGCCATTGATGACACCACTTCGCCGAGGATCTGGCGGATTTCGTACCCGGGTAGTTGCTCCGTCGTCACGACCAGCACGTTTCCGATGGTCTCAGGGTTGCGCGCACCCGATCGTGAGCCGTGTTCACCTGATCGGATGCTGCAAAACGGCGCGGCGCGGACGGCCGGCGCGCTGCCGACCATCCGCGCCTGGCGCGGCGCTAACCGTCAGACACCGGCAGTCTGGGTGATCCAGGCCCGGTTGTACGCGACGCTGCCGTAGTTCTGGATGCTCTGGCCGTCGGCGGTGGAGGCGACGCCGACCTGCGCGCCGTTGTAGAACTGCGGGCCGCCCGAGTCGCCCCGCCAGGCGTTGCCGTTGACCCGGGTGCTCCGGATCGCCTGCCCGCCGTACGCGTCGGTGACGCTGTTGCTGGTCACCCGGACCGACGCGGTCTTCAGCTGGGTCGAGGCCGAGCAGCCGCTGTAGCAGGTCATGCCCCAGCCGTAGATCGAGTTGGTCGAGTTGAGCGGCGGGTTGCTGTTGGCGAGCGTGACGTACGAGGTGCTCACCGAGCTGGACAGGCGCAGCAGGGCCAGGTCGTACCGGCTGTAGCTGGCGCTGACGGTGCGGGTCTGGCCGCCGGAGGTGCGGTTGACGCTGCCGACCCGGACGGACATCGTGCCGTTCACGCAGTGCCGCGCGGTGAGCACCCACTGCGGCGCGATGATCGTGCCGGAGCAGGTGAACGAGCCGTTGCTGAGCACGGCGGCGGCCCACGGGGCCGACGAGACGGTGCTGCCGCCGATGATCGGCTGTGGGCCGGCCGGGGCGGCGAGGGCGCCGGAGCTGGCGCCGAGCAGGCCGGCCGCTGCGGTGGCCAGCACCGCGACCATGGATCGGATGCGCATGGGGGCTCCTTCGGGGACGGGGCCCGGGTTCACCGGGTCGAGCTGTCGGCCGGCGGGCGGGGTGGCCCGACGACCGATCGACGTACGACGATGTACGGTAGGGCCCCTGAGATGTCGTTCACAAGAGATCCATCGGAAATGATGGATGAGACGGTATGGCGGGCCGGGCGGCGGGCGGTGTCCCGACGATCCGGCGGAGCGGGGCGAAACGGGTCGGTCGGCAACGGATGGGCATCGGGATCGCAACGAACCCGCATCGGTCCCCGGGCCCCGCGCCGGGAATGTCGATCACCGCCTGAACTGCGTCCGGCCGGTGCGTCCGGGGCGGTATCTGCCAGGTAGGCTGGCTGCGCTCGCCCGTTGTGGGTCGGCACCCAACTGCGTACACAGTCAGGAGTGCCCAGTGCCTCGCGTCGTCGTCGACGTCATGCTCAAGCCCGAGATCCTCGATCCCCAGGGCCAGGCCGTCGCAAACGCGCTGCCCCGGCTCGGCGTCAGCGACGTCGCCTCGGTTCGGATCGGCAGGCGGATCGAGATCGAATTCACCGGTGAACCGGACCTGGACCGGGCCCGGGAGATCGCCGACAAGCTGCTCGCCAACCCGGTCATCGAGGACTTCACGGTCCGCGTGGCCGAGGCCGACGAGACCGTGGACGCACGCTCGTGACCGCCCGGGTGGGTGTGGTCACCTTCCCCGGCTCGCTCGACGACGGGGACGCGGCCCGGGCCGTCCGGATCGCGGGCGCCGAACCGGTCCGCCTCTGGCACGGTGACCCGCAGCTGCACGGGGTGGACGCCGTCGTCCTGCCCGGCGGCTTCTCCTACGGCGACTACCTGCGCTGCGGCGCCATCGCCCGGTTCGCCCCGGTGATGGGGACGATCGTGGACGCGGCCCGGGGTGGCCTGCCCGTGCTCGGCATCTGCAACGGCTTCCAGATCCTCTGCGAGGCCCACCTGCTGCCCGGTGCGCTCACCCGCAACCAGCACCTGCACTTCCGCAACCGCGACCAGGTCCTGCGCATCGAGTCGGCCGGCACCGCGTGGACCAACGCGTTCCAGCCCGGCCAGGAGGTGCTGATCCCGGTCAAGAACGGCGAGGGCTGCTACGTCGCCGACACCGCGACGCTGGACCAGCTCGAAGCCGAGGGCCGGGTGGTCGCCCGCTACGTCGGCGGCAACCCCAACGGGTCGCAGCGCGACATCGCCGCGATCACGAACCCCGCCGGCAACGTGGTCGGCATCATGCCGCATCCCGAGCACGCGGTGGAGGCGCTCACGGGCCCCTCCCTGGACGGTCTCGGCTTCTTCACCTCGGTGCTCAAGCACCTGGTGGGGACGCCGGCGTGACCGTGCGCGGCATCAACGGTCGGCTCACCCGCCCGTCGGGCGGACGCGAGCGCAGCGAGGAGAGGTCATGACCACCCATCCGGACGAGGTACGGGATAACCCGGAGGCCTTCCCGGCCGCCCCGGCGCAGCCGGTGGAGCCGCGTCCGGCCGGCGTCGTGCCGCCGGCCGGGCGTCCCGGGCCGGCGACCGCCGACTGGGCCGACGGACTGGACACCGTGCCGCGCGCCGGGGACACCCCCGGTGAACTCCAGCCGTACGCCGAGCTGGGGCTCCGCGACGACGAGTACGAGCGGATCCGGCACATCCTCGACCGGCGGCCCACCCAGGCCGAGCTGGCGATGTACTCGATCATGTGGAGCGAGCACTGCTCCTACAAGTCGAGCAAGGTGCACCTGCGGCAGTTCGGCGAGAAGGCCCCGCCGAGCGACCGGCTGCTCGCCGGCATCGGTGAGAACGCCGGCGTCGTGCAGGTCTCCGACGAGCTGGCGGTGACCTTCAAGGTCGAGTCGCACAACCACCCGAGCTTCGTCGAGCCCTACCAGGGCGCGGCCACCGGCGTCGGCGGCATCGTGCGGGACATCCTCGCCATGGGCGCCCGCCCGGTCGCGGTGATGGACCCGCTGCGCTTCGGCGCCGCCGACCACCCCGACACCGCCCGGGTGCTGCCCGGCGTGGTCGCCGGCGTCGGCGGCTACGGCAACTGCCTGGGTCTGCCGAACATCGGCGGCGAGGTCGTCTTCGACCCCTGCTACCAGGGCAACCCGCTGGTCAACGCGCTCTGCCTCGGCGTGCTGCCGGTCGACCGGCTCCAGAACAAGGCCGCCGCCGGCCCGGGCAACGTCGTCGTGCTGATGGGCGCCAGGACCGGCCGGGACGGCATCGGCGGCGTGTCGGTGCTGGCCAGCGCCACCTTCGACGAGGGCAGCGAGAAGCGCCGCCCGTCGGTGCAGGTCGGCGACCCGTTCATGGAGAAGCTGCTCATCGAGGCGTGCCTGGAGCTCTACGACGCCCGGCTGGTCGTCGGCATCCAGGACCTCGGCGGCGCCGGCCTCACCTGCGCGCTGACCGAGACCGCCGCGGCGGCCGGCACCGGCATGCGGGTCTGGCTGGAGCGCGTGCCGCTGCGCGAGGCCTCGATGGAGCCGCACGAGATCCTGGCCAGCGAGTCCCAGGAGCGGATGCTGCTGGTCGTCGAGCCGGAGAAGCTCGAAGCGGTGCTCAAGACCGCCGAGAAGTGGGGCGTCTGGGCCACCGCCATCGGCGAGGTCACCCCGCCGGCGCCGGACGGCCAGCCGGGCCGGCTGCTGATCACCTGGCACGACCAGCTCGTGGTGGACGTGCCGCCGGGCTCGCTGGTCGACGACGGTCCCGTCTACGCCCGCCCGATGCGCGAGCCGGCCGACCTGATCCTGCTCCAGGCCGACCGCGCGGAGACGCTGCCCCGGCCGGCCGACCCGGAGGCGCTGCGCGAGACCGTGCTGCGCATGATCGCGTCGCCCAACCTGGCCGACAAGACCTGGGTCACCGAGCAGTACGACCGCTACGTGCTGGGCAACACCGTGCTCGCCCAGCCGGAGGACTCCGGCGTGATCCGGATCGACGAGCGGACCGGGCTGGGCGTGGCGCTGTCGGTGGACGGCAACGGCCGGTACGCGCGGCTCGACCCGTACCACGGCACGAAGCTCGCCCTGGCCGAGGCGTACCGGAACGTGGCCGTCACCGGCGCGAAGCCGATCGCCGTCACCAACTGCCTCAACTTCGGCTCGCCGGAGGACCCGGGCGTGATGTGGCAGTTCGCCGAGGCCGTCCGCGGCCTGGCCGACGGCTGCGCCGAGCTGGGCATCCCGGTCACCGGCGGCAACGTCAGCTTCTACAACCAGACGGGCGCGGCGCCGATCCACCCGACCCCGGTGGTCGGTGTGCTCGGCGTGCTCGACGACGTGGCCGACCGGGTGCCGATGGGCTTCGTGCCCCGGCCGAGCGGCGACCACGACCAGATCTTCCTGCTCGGCGAGACGCACGTGGAGCTCTCCGGCTCGGAGTGGGCCTGGGTCACCCACGAGCACCTCGGCGGCGTACCCCCGCAGGTCGACCTGGCCCGCGAGCGGCTCCTGGCCGACCTGCTGGCGGAGGCCGCGCGGGTCGGGCACCTGAGCGCCGCGCACGACCTCTCCGACGGCGGCCTCGCGCAGAGCCTGGTGGAGTCCTGCCTGCGGCGCGGCGTCGGCGCCCGGATCGCGGTGCCGGAGCGGTTCGACGGCGGCTCGATGCCGTTCGTCTACCTGTTCAGCGAGTCCGCCGGCCGGGCCCTGGTATCGGTGCCGCGCGGCCACGAGAAGGCGTTCACCGCCCTCTGCGCCGAGCGCGGCGTGCCGTTCGAGCTGATCGGCGTCACCGACCCGACCGGCGGCGCGCTGGAGGTGCACGGCCAGTTCCGCATCGGCCTGGACGAGTTGCGCGCCGCGCACGGCGAGACGCTGCCGCGCCTCTTCGGGGGCGCGGGGGTCGTCGAGGTGCCCGCGCCGGCCACCGGTGTGGCGGGTGCCGTCGAGGCCGTGCCGCTGCCCGTCGCCGAATCGGCGGGCGTGGAGCCGGTGGACCCGTCGGCCGTCGTGAGCGAGCCGATCGCGTCGGCCGGGCCGGTCCCGTCGACCGGCGCCGTCGAGCCGGTGGCCCCGGCCGAGGCGGCAGCCCCGGCGGAGGCCGTCGTGCCCGGCCCGGAGCAGCCGGCGGCCGAGGCCGCCGACCGGCCGGCCGAGGCCGGCGGGGCGTCGGCTCCCGAGCCCGGCGACACCGAGCCTGGTCAGCGCTGAGGTGGTGGCCGCGGCCGTCCACGTCCAACCCGGTTCAGGCGCCCGCTTCGACTGGGGGTTGACGGGGGCGGCCGAGCTGGGCCGGGTGTGCGCGGTGCTGGTGGTGGTGGACGTGCTGTCGTTCACCACCGCCGTGGACGTCGCGGTCGGGCGCGGCATGCGGGTGCACCCGTTCCCGTGGGGCGAGCAGGCCGCCGACTACGCGCGGCGGGTCGGCGCGGTCGCGGCGGTGGGCCGCCGGCAGACGACCCCGGAACATCCGTGGTCGCTCTCGTCGGCGGCGTTGACCACCGCACCGGTCGTCGCCGACCTGGTGCTGCCGTCGCCGAACGGGTCGGCGATCAGCGCGGCGGCCAGCGCCACCGGGCTGCCGGTGGTCGCGGCCTGCCTGCGTAACGCGCAAGCCGTCGGCCGTTGGCTCGACCAGCAGGGGTACGGCTCGACGGACGCGCCGATCGGCGTGATCGCCTCGGGCGAGCGCTGGCCGGACGGCTCCCTGCGCCCCTGCGTGGAGGACCAGCTCGGGGCGGCCTGCGTGCTGGACGCCCTGTCGGGTGTGCCCGGCGGCCTCTCCGTGGAGGCGGCCGTGGCCCTGGCCGCGCTCGCCAGCACCCCCGACGTGCCCGCCGCGGTCTGCGGCAGCGTGTCCGGCCGGGAGCTCATCGAGGGTGGCTTCGCCGGGGACGTGGAGGTCGCCGTCCGGGTCGGCGTCTCGGACGTGGTCCCGGTGCTGCGGCAGGGCGTCTTCTCCGCCGCCTGACCTCCCCGCGACCGCGCGTCCGACCCGGTCGGGGCGGGCCGGAACGGCGCGAGGGCCGCCCGGAGATCCGGACGGCCCTCGCCGTGGTGCTGTCGTCGGGGGCCGGCCCCCGAGCGGGTCAGTCGTCCAGCCAGTCCAGCCGGCGGCCACCCCGGTCCTGCTGCGGTGGGCCGTCCGGGCGACCGCGACCGGTCTGCGGGTCGTCGTAGCCGCCCGGCTGGCCGTAGCCACCCTGGCCGTAGCCGTCGCGGTCCTCGTAGCCGCCGCGCTGCTGCGGGGGCTCCTGACCGTAGCCACCCTGGCCGTAGCCGCCCTGGTTGTCGTACGAGGTGGGCTGGTCGTAGCCGCCCGGCTGGCCGTAGCCGCCGCGTGGCGCCGGGGGCTCCTGACCGTAGCCACCGGGCTGGCCGTAGCCGCCCCGCTCGTAGCCGCCGCCCGGTTGGTCGTAACCGCCGGTCTGCTCGCCGCCCCGGCCGTACGCGCCCGGGTCGGACTGGCCGTAGCCCTGACCCTGCTCCGGCTGGTAGACGCCGGTGGCGTACGGGTCGGCCGGGGCCGGGTACTGGGTGGCGTCGCCGGTGTAGCGGCCGGTCGGCTCGTCGTACCGCTCGCCGTGGCCCCGGCCGCCGCCCGCCGGCGGGTAGCCCGCGGCACCCGCCGTGCCGGCCGCACCTGCCGGAGCGCCGTAGTCGTTGCTGCCGTAGCCGCCGCCCGAGGCGGGAGCGTTGCCGTAGCCGCTCCCGGACGAGGGCGCGTTGCCGTAGCCGCCGCTGCCGCTGCCGTAGCCGCCGCCGGAGGCGGGAGCGTTGCCGTAGCCGGCACCGCCGTAGCCACCCGCGCCGGCCGGCTCGTCGCCGTAGCCGCTGCCGCCCCAGCCCTGCTGGTTGCCCGCCGCGCCGTAGGGCTGCGGGGGAGCGCCGTACGGGTCCGGCGGCACGTCGTCGACCACGGGGCGGTGCATCATCGTCGGGGCGTCGCTGAGCGCGGCGCCGCCCACCATCGTCGGATCCGGCGTGGTGCCGACCCGGTTGACCACCCGGGTCTGGTCGTCCGCACCGCGGAACGCCCCGCGGGCCGCCGGGACCGCGCCGGCCGCGGCGCCCGCCGGGGCGTCGTCGTCGGCCTCGTCGCCGTTGTCCTTGCGCCGCATCAGGAGCAGCACGATGGTGCCGACACCGGCGGCGACGAGCAGGCCGCCGAGCAGGATGATCAGCCAGGAGCCCATGCCGCCGGAGTCCTCGTTGCTGGCGTTGGCCGCCGCGCCCGGGGTCGCCTCGGTGCTCTCCTCGGGCGTCTCCTCGACGGGCTCGTCGGAGGGGGGCGGCTCCTCGCTGGCCGACGGGGTGGGGCTCGGGGTCGTCTCGACCTTGATCGCCAGCGCGATGCGCTGGCCGGTGACGCTCTGCCCGGCGGACGCGTCGAAGCTCTTGGTGGCGTAGACCTCACCGACGCTGGCACCGATGGCGAGCCGGCCGGGCGCGATCGGCTTCTCGCTGTTGCCGGAGAAGCGGAAGTTGCCGTCGTCGTCGCTGATCGTGTCGATCTTCTTGCCGGCGCCGTCCTGGAGCATGACCACGGCGTTCGGCACGGCCTTGCCGTTCGCCTGCACGACCACCTTGCCGGAGACCGACTTGACGGTCTGCGTCTGGGGCGGCTGGGACGGCTGGGCCCGGCCCTTGACGCCGAGCTGGAAGGTGGCGGTGCCGGCGCCGGACTTGTCGCCCTCGGCCGCCACCGTCACGGTGACGTTGGCGTCGCCGGCGTTGTCGCTGGCCCTGATCCGCAGCAGCTGGGACCTCGGCCGGTCGTTGTTGACGTCGATCTCTCCGCAGCCGCCCGCGCAGCTCACGCCGCCCGGCAGGCCGGCGAGGCTGATCTTGACCTTCTCGTCGCCTTCGCGGGGGGTCACCTGCACGGTGACGGCGGCGTCGCTGCCGGCGTTGACGGTGACCGAGCCGGGCGACACGGTGACGTCCGCGGCCAGGGCTGGTGTGGCGGGGACGGCGAGCAGAGCGCCGACAACCAGCGCCACGACCACACCGGCCCGCTGCTTCCAGGCACGTCGGTGTGTTGACACGTCCACCGCCCTTCCGGACTGACTTCCCTCGGCGGCGGGGCGCCGGGCCGGGGATCATCACGGTACGAATACGCCGTCGGCAACTATGCCTTGTCTGACCGGATCGGCGCGACCCAGGGCCAGCGTCAGGCGCGGCGCGTTGAAGCCGTATCGTCCCGTCGTGTCCTCTCCGCACACTAAGTCCGCCGCGGTCGCGGCGGCGTTGTCGGCGCTCGACGAGGGGCGTACGCCCGAACGGCCGGTCCTCCGGGAGGCGGTCCGTGCCCTGTTGACCGTCCTCGCGGAGCGCGCCCCCGGCCGATCGGTGGAGGTGCGGGTCCCACCTTACGGCGCAGTTCAGTGCGTTCCCGGTCCCCGACACACCCGTGGCACCCCCGCCAACGTCGTCGAGATGGAGCCCGAGACCTGGCTGGCGGTGGCCACCGGACGGCTCGACTGGGCCGACGCGATCACCCAGGGTCGCGTACGGGTGAGTGGAATCCGAGCGGACCTCTCCGCGCACCTGCCGCTCTAGCTGGGGCGATACGCATCGACCGGTCACACATCGGAGCCGGATCGTGACTTTCTGTATCGACACGGATTCGCGTACACTGTCAGGCGACGACAGTGGTCCCGGCCGAGGAGTGCGGATCCGCCCCCCGCGTGATTCCGCAAGGCCGGTCCAGATCAGCATGAGGGAGCGCAGGTGCCCCGAGGCGACGGCCGGCTGAGCCACGACCTTGATCCCCAACGACCAGGCCCCCAGGACGCGTGCGGCGTCTTCGGCGTCTGGGCGCCCGGGGAGGAGGTCGCCAACCTGACCTACTTCGGGCTCTACGCCCTCCAGCACCGTGGTCAGGAGGCCGCGGGCATCGCGGTCAGCGACGGCTCGGGCGTCGTGGTCTACAAGGACCTCGGCCTGGTCGCCCAGGTCTTCGACGAGCCGACCCTGGCCAGCCTGCGCGGGCACGTGGCGATCGGGCACGCCCGCTACTCCACCACCGGCGGCTCGACGTGGGAGAACGCCCAGCCGACCATCCGGTCCACCACCTCCGGCACCACCATCGCGCTGGCCCACAACGGCAACCTGGTCAACACCGCGGAGCTCCAGCGCGAGGTCGCCGAGCGGGGCCTGGTCGCCGACGGCTCGACCAACGACACCTCCCTGGTGACGATGCTGCTGGCCAGCCGCCCGGACCTGTCGGTCGAGGCGGCGGCGCTGGAGGTGCTGCCGCGGCTGCGGGGCGCGTTCAGCTTCGTGTTCATGGACGAGTCGACCCTCTACGCGGCCCGCGACCCGCACGGCGTACGCCCGCTGGTGCTGGGCCGTCTGGAGCGCGGCTGGGTGGTGGCCAGCGAGACGGCCGCGCTGGACATCGTCGGCGCGAGCGTGGTCCGCGAGGTCGAGCCCGGCGAGCTGATCGCGATCGACGAGGACGGCCTGCGCTCCAGCCGGTTCGCCGCCCCGGAGCCCAAGGGCTGCCTCTTCGAGTACGTCTACATCGCCCGCCCGGACGCCACCATCGCCGGCCGCAACGTGCACTCCGCCCGGGTGCAGATCGGCCGCCAGCTGGCCAAGGAGCACCCGGTCGAGGCCGACCTGGTCATCCCGGTGCCGGAGTCCGGCACCCCGGCCGCGATCGGCTACGCCGAGGAGTCGGGCATCACCTACGGCGCCGGCCTGATGAAGAACCCGTACGTCGGGCGCACCTTCATCCAGCCGTCGCAGACGCTGCGCCAGCTCGGCATCCGGCTCAAGCTCAACCCGCTGCGGGAGAACGTCCGGGGCAAGCGGCTGGTCGTGGTCGACGACTCGATCGTGCGCGGCAACACCCAGCGGGCGATCGTGCGGATGCTGCGCGAGGCCGGCGCGCTGGAGGTGCACGTGCGCATCTCCTCGCCGCCGGTCAACTGGCCGTGCTTCTACGGCATCGACTTCGCCACCCGCGCCGAGCTGCTGGCCAACGGGCTGGACAACGACGGCATCCGGCGCTCCATCGGGGCGGACACGCTCGGCTACGTGTCGCTCCCGGGCCTGATCGCCGCCACCGAGCAGCCGAAGACCCGGCTGTGCCGGGCGTGCTTCGACGGGGAATACCCGATCGAGCTGCCCGCCGGCAACCTGATCGGCAAGCACGTGCTCGAAGGGGTGGGCCGGCGGGTCGCCGCGCAGGCGGCCGACACTCCGGAGCACACCGCCCCGCTCGTCGCCACTCCGGGCGGCGTGACCACACACCGCCCGTAGCACCACCCGGCGCGGCCCGGCCACCGCCGGCGCGGCGCCAGAACCAAGGGGGAGAACCGTGACGCACGTGTCCGAGCGCAGCGGCGCAGGAAGCAGCCCGTCCGGCGCCGGCGGCGACCGCCAGCCCTGGACGGCCGGCACCGGCCGCCAGGCGCGCAAACGCTCGGTCTCGTACGCGGACGCCGGCGTCTCGATCGAGGCGGGCGACCGCGCGGTCGAGCTGCTCAAGTCGAAGGTGAAGCAGACCCGACGCCCCGAGGTGATGGGCGACCTGGGGGGCTTCGCCGGCCTGTTCCGGCTGGACACGAAGAAGTACAAGAACCCGATCCTGGCCTCGTCCACGGACGGCGTGGGCACCAAGCTGGTGATCGCGCAGCAGATGGACATCCACGACACGGTCGGCATCGACCTGGTCGCGATGGTCGTCGACGACCTGGTGGCCTGCGGCGCCGAGCCGCTCTTCCTGCTCGACTACATCGCCACCGGCGAGGTCGTACCGGACAAGGTCGCCGAGATCGGCGCCGGCATCGCCGACGGCTGCCGCTACGCCGGCTGCGCCCTGCTGGGCGGCGAGACCGCCGAGCACCCGGGCGTGCTCCGCCCGGACGAGTACGACATCTCCGCCACCGGTGTCGGTGTGGTCGAGGAGAGCGACATCCTCAGCCCGGACCGGGTCGAGGTGGGCGACGTGGTCATCGCGATGCGCTCCTCCGGCCTGCACTCCAACGGCTACTCGCTGGTGCGCCACGTGCTGCTGGGCGCCGGCCGGATGCGGCTCGACGTGGTGATCGACGACTTCGGCCGGCAGCGCACCCTCGGCGAGGAGCTGCTCACCCCGACGAAGATCTACGCGCAGGACTGCCTCAAGCTCATCGCCGAGGCCGAGGTGCGCTCCATCGCCCACGTCACCGGCGGCGGCATCCCCGGCAACCTGGTCCGGGTGCTCCCCGAGCACGTCGACGCGGTCGTCAACCGGTCCACCTGGAAGCCGCAGCCGATCTTCGACCTGATCCAGTCCAAGGGGCGGATCGAGGACCCGGAGATGGAGGCGACCTTCAACATGGGCGTCGGCATGTTCGCGATCGTCTCCGCCGAGGACGCGGACCGCGCGCTGGCCACCCTGACGGGCCGGGGCGTCGACGCGTGGCAGGCCGGCGAGATCATCGAGGGCTCCGGCAACGTGCAGATGGTCGGCCAGCACACCCGGGGCTGATCGACTCCCGGTGACCGTACGGGCACCTGATCAGGGCTTCACCCGAGTGGCCGTCGCCGCCTAGCCTGAAGGGCACCCTCAGAGCTGTCGGGGCCGCCTGCCCGGTTTCCCCGACAGCCCTTCAGGCGCGGAGGAGGGCAATGGCTGCTCGGGGACTGTCGTTCAGCGGGATGCGCGGCCTGGCCGCCGTCCCCTCGTACGTGGTCATGCAGCCCACCACCCTGTGCAACCTGGACTGCGCCTACTGCTACCTGCCGTTCCGCGCGGCCGACCGGCGGATGCCGGTGCCGGTGGCCGAGGCGGTGGCCGCGTCGGTCAACCCGTGGGCGGCGGCGGGCCGGTTCTCGGTGGTGTGGCACGGCGGCGAGCCGCTGGCCGCCGGACGGGAGCACCTGGCCGCGCTGATCGCGCCCTTCGGGCCCGGGGTCGAGCACCACGTGCAGACCAACGCCACGCTGATCGACGACGCCTGGTGCGCGTTCTTCGTCGAGCACGGGGTGCGGGTGAGCGTGAGCGTGGACGGCCCGCGGGAACGCAACGGCGACCGGGTCACCCGGGGCGGCGGTCCCGCGTACGACCGGATCCTGCGCGGGGTGGCGGCGCTGCGCCGGCACGGCCTGCCGTTCTCGGCGCTGGCGGTGGTGGGTCGCCCCGGGCCGGGCCTGGCCACCGAGCTGTACGACTACTTCCTCGACCTGGGCTGTGACGTGCTGGGCGTCAACATCGAGGAGACCGAGGGGGTCAACCTCCGCGACAACTCCCACGACGCGGGGCTGGTGACCGCCTTCTGGGCGGAGCTGGTGGCGGCCTGGCGCCGGGAGCCCCGGATTCACCTGCGCGAGGTCGAGTGGTCGCTGCGGTACGCCGCGGCGGTGCTCGACGGCAGCGCCGACGACCTGCTTCCCCGGCGGTTGGACCCGATCCCGACCGTCGGCCACGACGGCTCGGTGACCGTGCTCTCGCCGGAGCTGGCCGGCTTCACCGATGTCCGGTACGGCGACTTCAGCAGCGGAAACGTGCTGGCCACCCCGCTGGTCGAGATCCTCGCCCATGCGGACCGGACGCCCTGGGTCGGCGAGTTCCTCGCCGGCGTCGAGGCGTGCCGTGCGTCCTGCCCCTACTTCGGGTTCTGCGGCGGCGGCCACGCGGCCAACCGCTACTTCGAACAGGGGCGTTTCGACGGTACGCAGACCGCGCACTGCCGCAACAGCAAGATCCACTTACTGGAGGGAGTGTTGGAGCATGCCCGAGACCACCAGTCACCGGCATCCTGACCGGAGGACGGACACCCCGGACGAGGTCGCCGACCGGGTGCGGGAAGCCGCGCCGGGACTCACCGCACTCCTCCACGAGGCCGAGGCCGCGCGGCGACTACGGGCCGAGGTGGCGGGCGGGGACGGCGCGAGCGCCGTGTGCGCCTGGAACCACTTCGAGAACATCCCGACGTTCTACAACTGGAACAACCGCCCCCGCTGAGACAGACCGTGATCAGGGACCTGCCGATCGTCCGGAGGGTTGTCCGGGCGGGGCAGGTCCCTGATCGTCGGTCTTGGCGCCGCTTCGATGGGCACATGCGTGAGCACGCGGGCGATCACCGCGTGCTCAGCTGCTACCGGAGGTCAGCGGGGCGGACGTACCCAGGGATCCGGGTCTTCGTCCGCGTGATCCTCATCATCGTCGTCGACATACTCTTTGTAGTCGTCGTCGAAGTTGTGCTCAGACTTACCAGCACCCGCCAGTTCGCGCTGCAAGGCGGTGAGGTCGGTGTTCGGGGAGTGGTACTTCAACTCCCGCGCCACCTTCGTCTGCTTGGCCTTAGCACGGCCGCGCCCCATGGCTCGACCCCCTCGCACAGAATGCGGGGCAGCCCGAAGGCGGGCCCCGATGACGTCAGGCATCTCTCGTGGCTCTTACGGTACATGGGGATGCCACCGTTCGGCACCTCGGGTTACCGTCGACCGACACCGCGCGTCGCGGTCATCCGGCCGTCACCGATTGTACCCGGTAAGGAGCGGCGCCGGGAGCGCCCGTGACACCGGGCAGAGCCATGCGAAACCACCCTAACGGGACGGGCCACCCGCCGGGCCGGGGGCGGAACGACCGCTCCGCCCCCGAGGCGCTCAGCGCAGGTGGATCGTGCGCAGCCGGCCGACGTCGGCCATCCGCCGCTCCGCCAGCCGGTCCGCCGCCACGGCCGGCGGCACGCCCTCGGCGTCGGCCAGTCGCAGGATCTCCCGGGTGGTGTCGTAGATCCGGGTCGCGCGCAGCTTGGCCCGGTCGAAGTTGAAGCCCTCGATCTCGTCCGCCACCTGGATCACGCCGCCGGCGTTCACGACGTAGTCCGGGGCGTAGAGGATGCCGCGGTCGGCGAGGAGCTTCTCGATGCCGGAGTGGGCGAGCTGGTTGTTGGCCGCGCCGGCGACCACCTTGGCGCGCAGCGCCGGCACCGTGTCGTCGTTGAGCGCGCCGCCCAGGGCGCACGGGGCGTACACGTCGATGTCGGCGGCGACCAGCGCGGCGGCGTCGTCGACCAGCGCGACCTGCGGGTGGGTGGCGCGGGCCCACTCGAGGGCCTTCGGGTTGACGTCGGTCGCCACCACCTCGGCGCCGTCGTCGACCAGGTGGCCGACGAGGTACTTGCCGACCTTGCCCAGGCCCGCCACGCCGACCCGTCGGCCGGCGAGGGTCGGGGCGCCCCAGACGTGCTCGGCCGCGGCCCGCATGCCCTGGAACACGCCCCAGGCGGTGAGGATCGAGGAGTCGCCGGCGCCGCCGTGCTCGACGCTGCGGCCCGTGACGTAGGAGGTCTCGCGGGCGATCACGTCCATGTCGGCGACGTAGGTGCCGACGTCGCAGGCGGTGTAGTAGCGCCCGGCGAGGGACTCCACGAAGCGGCCGTACGCGCGCAGCAGCGCCTCGCTCTTGATCCGCTCGGGGTCACCCCAGATGACCGCCTTGCCGCCGCCCAGGTCCAGCCCGGCGAGGGCGTTCTTGTAGGCCATGCCCCGGGAGAGGTCGAGCACGTCGGCGAGGGCGTCGGACTCGCTGGCGTACGGGTAGAACCGGGTCCCACCGAGCGCGGGGCCGAGCGCGGTGGAGTAGATGCCGATGATCGCCTTGAGGCCGGTCTGCTTGTCCTGGCAGAACACGACCTGTTCGTGACCGCTGGACCCCGGGTCTTCGGTGGTGGCGAATACGCCCATGACTCGCTCCTGGTGTGGGGTGCGCCCTTGTGGGACGCGGACCGGTGGACCGCCGGCGGGATGCTGCCGGTGCCGCTGAGCCTAGTATCGGCCGACGCCGTCCGGCCGCCCACGGCACGCGTGATCGCGCTGCCGACGACGGCCGAGTTCCAATTCGTGGGAGGATCGCGCCGTGCCGTCGCTCTTCGCTTCATACCTGCGCGTGTACGAGCCGCTGACCGCCTTCGACCGGGACCGCCAGGCGTACTGGCGGCGCTACGTCGAGCAGGGGCGGGCGGTGGCACCGGTGGAGGGGCCGGGCCGGCAACGGACGTCGGTGCTGGAGGCGCTCGGCGCCGGCTGGACCCGGCTGCCCGACCTGCCGGACGAGGCGTACGTCCTGGAGACCGACGAGGCCCTGCTGGTCTGCCCGTGGAACCTGCGCATCCGGGTGGCCGAGGCGGCGTTGAACGCGCGCGACGGGGTGCCGCCGGTGCTGGCCGACGCGTTCGTGCCGCCGGTGCTCGCCGGGCAGGCGAAGGCCGTGGTGGAGGACTGGCGCAGCGGGGCGCGGGTGCTGGAGCACGGCGTGCCGCGCGTGCACGAGCAGATCGCCACGTGGGGCGTACCGCTGCGCTGGTTCGTGCTCTTCGGCCCGGAGGAACGGCACCACGTGACCCACCCCGGGCGGCGGGCGCTGCACTACCGGACGGAGATCTCCAAGGCGCGGCGGCGTTCGTCGCGGGCCCTGTCGGTGCTGCGCAAGTCGATCGGCGACGCGCCGATCACGGAGGCGGTCGAGGAGGCCGCCCGCTGGCTGGAGGAGTTCCACCCCCGTTCGATGGTGGAGCTGGACTACGGCGGCCTGGTCGAGCTGCTGTCGGACGAGACGCTGGCCGCCGACGACTCGCCCCAGCTGGTGGCGAGCGGGCTCGCCGGGCTGTCCCGGGGCGAGGCGGAGGAGGCCTCGGCGGCGTACGACAAGCTGGTCGCGCGCTGGCGGGCGATCCAGTTGCTGGAACGGTGCAATTAGTACGAAAGCGCCCAGGGAGCGCTCCCATGCCGAGGTGAGTTCGTAGTCGACGCATCACGAACCGTGATCATGAGTCCGAATAAGGTACTTTCTGCCGTGTAAAAGTCGCATAAATCGGGCATGGTTCATCCGTCCGTCTAGGGACGTTCGGCCGTTCGGCCCATGTCGGACATCGGGGACTAGCCGGACCATGGGAGACGCGTCGACCGGCGGGACCCCGGCCGATGTCTATACATGTGGAGGAGTGACCGATGGCATCGCGAACGCACGAACCAGAGCCGCTACTCACACCGGCCGAGGTGGCGTCGATGTTCCGTGTCGACCCGAAGACGGTGACCCGGTGGGCAAAGGCGGGCAAGCTCAGCGCCATCCGCACGCTGGGTGGACACCGTCGGTACCGGGAATCGGAGGTCAGGGCCCTGTTGCAGGGACAGATCCCCCAGCAGCGCCAGGGGGACTGACCGACCGGGATACAAACGGGTGTGAACGGAGGGCGGCGGACATGGTCCGCCGCCCTCCGTCGTGTCCGGACCCCGCCCGCGTACGGACGACGGGCGTGGGATCAGGCGCCAGCCGGCGGCCGGTCCGCGAGGACGACCCGGATGCCGACCGTGCCGCTCTCGCCGCGACGCAGGCGGCTGCCGAGCAGGCTGAGCCGGCCGATCATCCGGTACTTCTGCTTGATCAGCTCACGTACCCGCCGGGTGCCGGCCGCGTCGCAGAGGGTCGCGTGGGCGGCGACCGCCTCGCCGTGCGGGCGGCCCCGGACGTCGCACGGGGCCACCGTGACGTCGCCGCTGCGCCGGATCCGCTTCACCTTGCCGGCGTCCGCCGCCGACCACACCCAGAGCGCGTCGCCGTCGCGCACCGCCCAGACCGGGGTCGGCACCGCCCGACCGTCCTTGCGGAACGTCGTGAGCAGGATGTACTTCTCCGCGCCGAGGCGGTCCAGGGTGGTCACCCCGCCAAGGATACGGCCGGTGCGGCTGACTGACCGGCCGGATAGCGTGAAGCCCGTGACGGGACAGCCACGGATCGGTGACGTGTTCGGGGAGATGCTGCGCGACGCGTACGCCGTGGCCACCGGGGTCGGCCCCCGCCCGCTGGCCGGCGGGCGGCTGCCGCGACCGGTCATCGAGATCATCGAGCGGGACGACGGGCTCATCAACGGCGCCCCCGCCGCGCACTACCTGGACGGGCCGGCCGACTGGCAGCCGTACGACCACCGGGCCGTGGACCAAGTCCGGGGCGCGACCCTGGACGTCGGCGTCGGGGCGGGCCGGATCGCGCTGCTGCTCCAGGAACGGGGCGTGCCCGTCACCGGGCTGGACACCTCGGCCGGGGCGCTGGCCGTCTGCCGCCGCCGGGGCGTACGCGACCTGGTGCACGGCACGGTCGACGCGCACGTGGCGGACGGCTGCCGCTACGACACGTTCCTGCTGCTCGGCAACAACGTGGGCCTGCTGGAGGGGCGGGAACGCGGGCCGGCGCTGCTGGCCGCGCTGGCGGCGCTGGCCCGGCCGGGAGCACAGGTCATCGCCCACGGCACCGACCCGTACGGCACCCGGGACCCGGTCCACACGGGCTACCACGAGCGCAACCGGCGTCGGGGCCGGTTCGGTGGGCAGCTCCGGCTCCGACTGCGCTACCGGGAACTGGGCACCGAGTGGTTCGACTACCTGGTCTGCTCCCCGGACGAGCTGGCCGAGCTGGTCCGGGGCACCGACTGGCGGCTGACCGACGTGGACGATCGGGACGCGCCGTACTACCTGGCGACCCTGCGCCTCGCCGGCTGACGACCGGCCCCGACCGCGGACCCCCCGACGCCGACGCCGGATTCCCGCCGGACGCGGGAACCCGGCGCGGGTGTCAGACCTGGACGGTCGGGGGGAGCTGCTCGGGCGGCAGGCCGCCGTCGCCGTCGACCACCTCGTCCGGGGTGCCGTCCTCGTCGAGGTCGACCATCGTGATGTCCACCTTGCCGTCCCCGTCGGTGTCGAACTGGAACAGGTCGGGCTTGCCGTCCCCGTCGGTGTCGACCACCCAGACGTCGGTGCGGCCGTCGTTGTTGGTGTCGGCGCGCAGCAGGTCGACCCGCTCGTCCCCGCGGGTCTCCACGGTCTCCGCCGCGTCCGCGGCGTGCACGGTCTCCGGTGCCTGGCTCATCTGGGCCGTCCTTCCCTCGGTTGCGTGCCGTGGTACCCGATCCGGCGCGCCCCCACGCATGCCGGGAAGATCGCCGCTGCATAGGGTCGGGCCCATGAGCGAGTGGAGCGGACGGCGGGGCGCGGGTCGACCCCGTCCCGCCACCGGAGACAGGGAGGCGTCATGAGCGACCGCTTTGTCGTCGTCGGGGCCGGCACGATGGGGCTCGGCATCGCGTACGTGGCGGCCGGAGCCGGCCACGCCGTCGAGCTGGTCGAGGTGGACCGGGCCCGGGGCGCGGCGGCCGTCGAGCGACTCGGGGAGCTGTGGGACAGGGCGGTGGAGCGCGGCAAGCTGGACGCCGACCGGGCCGCGACGAACCGGCAGCGGGTGACGCTGCGCTCGGGGCTCGCCGAGGTCGCCGAGGAGCCGGCCGTCGTGGTCGAAGCCGTACCGGAGCGGCCGGAGCTGAAGCGGGCGGTGCTGCGCGAGGCCGAGGCCCTGCGACCGGCGCTGCTGGGCAGCAACACCTCCAGCATCCCGATCGCCGAGCTGGCCGAGGGGCTGGCCCGACCCGAGCGCTTCCTCGGGCTGCACTTCTTCAACCCGGTCTGGGCGATGGCCCTGCTGGAGGTCGTGGTCGGCCCGGCCACCGCCGAGGAGACCACCGCCGCGGCGGTCGCGCTCGCCGGGCGGCTGGGCAAGGACCCCGTCGTCGTACGCGACATGCCCGGCTTCGCCACCTCCCGGCTCGGGGTCACCCTCGGGCTGGAGGCCATCCGGATGGTCGCCGACGGGGTGGCCAGCCCGGCCGACATCGACAAGGCGATGGTGCTCGGCTACCGGCACCCGGTCGGCCCGCTGGAGCTGACGGACATCGTCGGGCTGGACGTGCGGCTCGACATCGCGCGCACCCTCCAGGCCGCGTACGGGGACCGGTTCGCCCCGCCGCCGCTGCTCGCGGAGATGGTGGCCGCCGGCCGCCTGGGCAAGAAGTCCGGCCAGGGCTTCTACCGCTGGGAAGGCGGGGTGCGCTCGTGAGCGTGAGGAGTGAGCTTGCGAGCCCCGCAGTCGCGAACGGAGGGTCGGCACGGGTGAGCGTGAGGAGTGAGCTTGCGAGCCCCGCAGTCGCGAACGGAAGGGGGGCCTGCTCATGAGTGGGCTGCGGATCGAGGAGCAGCCGGACCGGCTGGTGGTGACGCTCGACCGGCCGGAGAAGCGCAACGCCATCGACGCCGACCTGATCGCCGAGCTGCACCAGGTCTGCGCGGAGCTGGAGGCGCGGCCCCGCCTGCTGCTGCTCACCGGCGGCGCCGAGGGGATCTTCGCCGGTGGGGCGGACATCGGGCAGCTTCGTGAGCGGGGCCGGCTGGACGCCCTCGCGGCGATCAACTCGGCGGCCTTCGCCCGGATCCGGGCGCTGCCGATGCCGACCGTGGCGGCCGTGGACGGGCCCGCGCTGGGCGGGGGCGCCGAGCTGGCGTACGCCTGCGATCTGCGGGTCTGCACGGCGCGGGCGGTGTTCGGCCAGCCGGAGGTCCGGCTGGGGATCCTGGCCGGCGCGGGCGCCACCCACCGGCTGCCGGCGCTGGTCGGGGAGGCCCGGGCCAAGGAACTGCTCTTCACCGGCCGGCGGGTGGACGCCGAGGAGGCGCTGCGGATCGGGCTCGTCAACCGGGTGGTGGCCGAGCCCGGCGAGCTGCTGCCCACGGCGCATGGGCTGCTCGACGAGATGGCGAAGGGGTCCGCGCTGGCGCTGCGGCTGACCAAGCTGGCGGTCGACGCGCCGGCCGCCGCGCACCCGCACCTCGACCTGGTCAGCCAGGCGGTGCTCTTCGAGGACGAGGAGAAGCACCGGCGGATGACGGAGTTCCTCGAGCGGCGACGCCCCCGCTGAGCCCCGGACGAGACGACGGCCGCACCGGTCACCGGTGCGGCCGTCCGTGTCCCACGGGTGGTGACTCAGTGCCGGATCTGCACCCCGGCGTCCGCGAGGGCCCGGATCACCTCTGCGGACTCGGCGAAGCCGATGACCAGCACGGCCTCCGCGCCGAAGTCCTTGATCTCCTTCGCGCCCGCGACGAAGTCGATCGGGTTCGCCTTGGCGTCCGCCGGCGGGTCGTAGGTCAGCAGCTTGAGCCGGTCACCGCCGATGCCGGCCCGCTCCAACTCGGCCCGGACGGTGCCCTGGAGGCCCTCGCCGTAGGAGTCCTTACGGGCGACGATGGCGATCTTCTGCGGGCCGTCGCGGAGGATGACGTCGGCCAGCGCCCGGCCCTGGAGGCTGTCCGGCGGGGCGGTGCGGAAGTAGAGGCCGTTGTCGTCCAGCTCGGTGAGGCTGGCATCGGTGTTCGACGGGGAGAACAGCACCTTCCCGGCCTGCACCACGTCGGGCAGCACCGCGCGGGAGATGCCGGAGGCGCTGGCGCCGATGATGACGTGGACCTTCTGCGCGACGTGCCTCGCCACGGTGGCCTTGGCGACCGCCGGGTTGGTGCCGTCGTCGCCGTCGATCCAGACCACCGGCTCGCCGAGCACCCCGCCCGCCGCGTTGATCTCCCTGATCGCCAGCTTGGTGCCGGCGGAGATCGGCGGGTACGCGAGGGCCAGGTCACCGGTCTGCGACAGCAGGCCGCCCAGGACCAGCGGCGAGCCGTCGCTGCGGTCGGTCCGGCCGCCACGCTGCTTCTTCGCCTTCGGCGGGGCCTTGGTGCTCGCCGCCGACTCGTCCCCGGCCCCGACGAACTCCGTCTTGCCGTCGTTGAGCCGCTGGCCGTCGAAGTGCAGCGTGCCGTAGCTCGCGGTGGACGGCTCGCCGGCGTCGGTGAAGCCGGCCCGGGTCAGCGAGACGCTGCGGTACTCCACGTCCCGGCCCGCGCGGGCCAGGGTCAGGCACTCCGCCACCCGTTCGCAGCGCTGCCCGTCGTTGGTGACCCCGACGATCTGCTTCGCGATGGCGGCCGGATCCGTCGTGCCCGCGAGCTGGGCGGCGATCGCGCTGATCACCACCGCGTCGTACGCCTCGGCGGAGTAGAGGAAGTCGCCCAGCTTCGGGTCGACGGACCGGAGCCGGTTCTTGAAGTCCTCGGGCAGGGGCGTGAGCGGCGTGGTGCCCTTCATGCCGTCGACCAGGCTGGCGCGGTCCTTCAGCTCGGCAGGGTACGAGTTCAGCATGTTGCCGTCGGTGCCGTAGAGGCGCACCTGTTGGGTGGCCGCCTCCTCGGGCTCTTCGGTCCCGCAGGCGCTCGTGGCGAGCAGGAACGTCGCGCAGGCAGCCAGGGTGGCCGCCCGCGAGGCGCGTGACTTGAACATGGTCGTCCTTCCTCCGGCGAAGGTCCGCTGCGCACATTAGCGTGCTGGGCCGTGCGGCGGGACCACGGATGCGGCTCAATCCGCAGGTCGCCCGCCCTGATTACGGAGCGTGACCGCTGGTGGATGGCTTGACCCTCCCCTCTACCGTGCTGTGGGTGACGGACTCACCACAGCAGACGCTTGACGACGCGACCGCCGTGCTCCGCTCGGCGCTGGCCGGGGACGGCGACGCGGTGGCGGGGGCGTTCGACGCGGTCGTCGACCGGTCCGGCCTGGCCGGCGCGTACGGGGTGGCCTGGTGTCTTGCCGCCACCATGGTCGGCGATCCGGTGCCGCCGGGCACGTGCGCGCTGGACTTCCCCGGCATCGAGGAGGCGGGCTACGACACCCGCTGGGTGGCGCGCTTCGTGAGCGCGTACGCCAACGCCGACGACGACACCGGCGAGGCGCTGTTCGGCGCGGCGGCGGCCGACGGGCTGCTGCCGGAGTGCCTGCTCACGCTCGCCGGCTCGACCGTGGCAACGCTGCGTAGCCGGACCACCTGACCGTTCGTGCCGCCCCGACGGCACGGACCGGGACGACGGCGCACGCCGGCCGGACGGTTGGGCGCCCGGCGGCCCGGACGGGTGGGCGCCCGCCAGCCGGACCGTCGCCCGCCCGCCCGCCGGCCCGGACGTGGCGCGGCGGGGCCGGACCGCCGTGACAGGCTGAGGGCATGTCCGACGCCATGCTCAGCAAGGTGCGCAAGCTGCTGGCCCAGGCCGAGGACCCGGCCTGCACCCCCGCCGAGTCGGCCGCGTTCACGGCCAAGGCGACCGAGCTGATCGCCCGCTACGGCGTGGACCGGGCGCTGCTGGCCGCCCGGGACCCGGCCACGGACCCGGTCGGCGACCGGGTGGTCGAGGTCGTCGCCCCGTACGCCCGGGACAAGGCCGGCCTGCTCGCCGCGGTCGCCGATCCGCTGCGCTGCCGCTGCGTCCGCCGCCGGGAGGGCGCCGGCTTCGCCATGCACCTGTTCGGCTTCGCCAGCGACCTGGAACGGGTCGAGCTGCTCTTCACGTCGCTGCTGGTGCAGGCCGCCCACGGGCTGGCCGGCGTCGAGGTGCCGGCCGGCGCGCACGTCGCCGCCTTCCGGCGCTCGTGGCTGGCCGGGTTCGCCCAGGTGATCGGCGTGCGACTGCGGGCGGCGGAGGCCGGGGCGGTCGCCGAGGCGGGCGCGCCCTCGGTGGCTCTGGTCCTGGCCGACCGGTCGGACCGGGTCCAGCACCGCGTCGCCGAGGTGTACCCACGCCTGCGTACCGCCGCGCCGCGCCGGCTGGCCGGCGGCGGGTTCGGCTCGGGTGCCGAGGCGGGCCGCCGCGCCGACCTCGGCGGCCGGGGCGTCGCCACCGCGCCGGGCGCCCGTCCCGGCCTCGACCGCTGACCCGCCGCAGCCTCTGGCGGTGCGTGACGGTGGCGGATGGTATCGGTGGCGCGTGGCCGGGCGGCGGTGGCGCGTGGTGCGGGCGGTCGGGCCGCGGCCGCTGATTCGCTCGGAAGCCGGTCAGTCGGCGCTGTGGTCGGCCACTCTGGCGGCGTAGCGGGTGAGCAGCTCGTGCCAGCCGGCGGTCAGCGCCTGCCGGTAGCCCTCCGCGGCCTCGCCGTGCCGGTCGAAGTGCCGGTGTTCGACCGCCACCCGCGTCCGCTCCGGCCCGTCGGCGTGGAAGAGCACCTCCACCTCGCTCGCCTTCGCCGGGTCCGGCACCGGTGCCCGGTCCGCCCCGATCTGCCAGGTGAAGACCAGCCGCTCGGGCGGATCCCAGGTCAGCACCCGGCCCCAGTCGCAGCGGAAGCCGTGCGGACCGATCTCGTAGAGCATCCCGCCGCCGCGCGGCTCCATGCCCAGGTCGGCTAGCTGCTCCGGCCCGGACCAGGTGTATTCCACCACCCACCACTGCGCCAGGGCGCCGGTGAACACCTCGAACGCCCGCTGCGCGGGAGCGGGGACCAGGAGGGCGCTGCGCAACGCGAATCGTTCGGACTCCTGCCGGATGCCGGCCGGGTCAGCCATCTCCTGTCCCATAGGCCCGGACCATACCGGCTCATGCCCGGGTGCGCAGCTTCGTGATTGCTGTCTTCGGGCCGCCCATCCGTACGCCGGAAGACGCCCGCGCGCCCCGCCCGTGACCGGCCGGGTCGCCGTGCCGGCGGGATGTTCGGCCGGATAGCGGGTACCCGCGCCGAACGGTCCCGGCCGGCCCGGCCGGAGAATGCGGAGCGGGGAGCATGAGCGAGAACGCGCAGCAGCGGGACGACGACCGGACCGGCGGCCGATCGAGGCGACGTGACGGGGAAGCGGAACCCGCCCGCCGGGGTGGGGAGAACGAGCCGGACGTCCTGCTGGACATCCCGGAGGTGTCGGTCGACTCGATCCGGCTCGCCGTGGACGGGCTGGACGCCGACGTCTCCCTGCGGGCCAGGCTGGCCAACCTCCTCCAGCTCGACGCCGGGGTACGGGTGCACCTGGAGGGCGTCGAGCTGGACATCACCGGGGTGCACGCCGAGGCGTTGCTCAAGGTGCGGCTGGAGAAGCTGGTGCAGATCCTCGACCGGGCGCTGACCACCATCGACCGCAACCCGCAGGTCATCCAGACGCTGTCGGGTACGGCGACGGCCTCGATGGACGACGTGAACCGGGCCAGTCAGCAGATGGCCAACCTGAGTGAGCAGCTCACCGGCCCGGGGGAGCGGGGCGGCGGGGCTGAGCAGCTCACCGCCCTCGGGGAGCAGCGCCCGCTGGAGCGGGCCGGCGGCGCGACCGACGATCTCGGTCAGCAGGTGGGCGCGATCGGTGCGGTCGCCGACCAGTCACTGCGGGAGCCGGGCGGCCCGGGCCGGGGCGGCAGGCCCGGCGCCGGCCAGGGCGGGGAGCCGGGCGGCCGAGGGCAGGGCGGGGAGCCCGGCGCCGAGCAGGCCCAGCGGGGTGGTGGCCTCGCCAGTGGGTCGGGCGGCGGCGGCGAGCAGGGCCAGGCGCAGCGCGCACGCGAGCAGGAGGGCGACGAGGCGGCCCGTCGGGAGCCGGGCGGACCCCAGGAACGGGAGCAGGGCCAGGGCGCCCCGGAGCAGGGCGGGCAGCGGCCGGATGGTTCGCCACAGGGCGGCGCCGAGCAGGGCGAGCAGCAGCCGGGCGGTTCGCAACAGGGCGCGGAGGGCGGCGAGCAGCAGCAGGGCGGCGAGCAGGGTGGCGGGCAGCGGCCGGGCGGCGGGCAGGGTGGCGGGCAGCGGCCGGGCGGTTCGCAAGAGGGCGGCGCGGAGCAGGGCGGCGCGGAGCAGGGCGGGCAGCGGCCGGGGCGCGCGGAACAGGGCGCTCAGCAGCCGGGCGGCGAGAGGGTCGGTGGGCCCGGGGGCGGTACGGCCGGAGCGGGCGGCGGGGACCGGGGTGCCGGCGGGTCCGGTGGCGGGCCGCAGGCCGGGCAGCGTGAGTCGTCGGGCGGCCCGTCCGAGGGCGGGCAGGGCCGGCAGCAGCCCGAGACCTCAGGCGGTGGCGGTGGTGGCGCACCGAGCGCCGCCCAGATCGCCGAGCAGGCGGGGGAGACGCTGAGGCAGGCCGGCCGGAGCGTCTGGGAGGCGATCCAGGGCGGGATTGCCCAGCACCGCCAACAGCGGCGCTGACCCAGCGGACGGGCCCGCCTGCGGCCCCGTCGTGGACGTCCACGGGCCGAGGGCCGGCCCGGTGTGGCGGCGGCCCGGTCTGGCGGTCCGGCGCCCTGACGCATCCGGAGTATCCGTGGTTCGAGGAGCCGACGGGGAGCCCCGCCGGCCGACGGATCAGGTGCTGGTCACCGCCGCCTGATACCGGGCGATCCACTGCCGGTTGAGTTCGTCGGCCTGGCGTTGGTGACGTGCGATGACGGCACAGCCGTCCTCGGGCACGTCGAGCCCCAGGAAGTCGAGGACGCCGCGCGTGGTGGCGGCCATGTCCTCGGCCAGGTCTTCGTAGCGCACGACGTGCGGTTGGATCCCGCACGAGGCGAACCACGCCTCCCAGGCCGCGTTGTGCTCCCGGATCTCCTCGATGTAGTGCCTGATCCCGTTCGCGTCGAAGCGGGGCGCCTGCCCGTTGCCCACGTCGCCGCTGATCTCCCCACTGCCGCCGACGAACCACCTGCCGGTCTGCTCGGCGCGCAGCCGCGACACCGCCTGCGCCAGTACGTCGTCGCGTCGCAGGAAGACGAAGCCGGTGCGGCCGAATGCCCGGTTCAGTAGCGCGACGTCGTCGCCGTCGAGGTCGGGATGGACCGCTGCGAGCTTCGCGACCACCTCCTCGAGCGTGCCCCACATGAGCTTCGCGCCGAACACGCCGTTGCCGGTCCGGCCCGCGGCGAGCGCGGCCCGTACGAAGTCCGCGTAGTCGAAGCCGCCGTCCGCCCCGCGGGGAAGCTGCCACCGGTCGGCCCACAGCGGCTCGTCCGGGGAGCGGAAGTAGGCCTGAGGGCGACCGGCGAGACCGGTGGATTCCAGCAACCCGAGCAGGAGCGAACTGCCGGTGCGCGGGGTGCCGCAGACGAAGTACGAGTCGACACGGTCCGTAGGCATGGCCGCACACAACCGCAGGGCAGGCACCCGTCGCAACCGAATTCGTCGATGCCGTCGCCCCGGCCCCAGGTGTCCGGGCCCGCGCGACCGGGATGATCAGTCGAGGGCCCGCAGTGCGCCCGTGACCACGACGAAGAGCGCGATGGCGGCGGCGGAGGCGATCCGTGCCTGTCGCGACCGGGTGAACAGGCCCACCACCAGTGCCGCGCCCAGGCCCAGCAACCAGTGACCGACCTCGGGGTGCCGGTCGGGCTCGAAGCCGAGGTGGCCGAGGGCGGCACGCCCGTAGCCGACGAGTGCGGCACCGCCGACCCAGACGAGCAGGGTCCAGCCGCACCGGCGCCCGGGGCTCTCGGTCAGCAGCGACCCGTGGCGGGTGAGCGTGCCGAGCAGGTAGGTCAGCGTCAGCAGCGTCGCAACGCCGGCGAGCAGCACGGCGTGCACCCCCACGAAGAAGGCGAACAGCAGCCACGGGCCCCCGTCGGTCCCGCGCAGGAACAGGACGGCCGTCGCGCCGACCACGACCATCTGCCCCACCGCCAGGCGTCCTGAGTTCACGACCAGCGGTGCCGACTGTGCGGTCGACTGCTCGGCCACGCTCCGCCCCCCCGTCGCGCCGGCCCGCCGCAGACGGAACCAGGGCGGGTCGGTGAACAGCCTGGCAGAACCGGGCGGCCTACCGCTGTCCCGGATCCGTCCGCCGACAGGAGTCGGGGCGGGCGGACGGCAGACGCGCCGTCAGGCGGAGGTCGCGGCGACGCAGAACTCGTTGCCCTCCGGATCGGCCATGACGACGTGGTGCCCGGTGAACTCCTCCAGGACGCTCCCGCCAGCCTTCACCAGCCGCTCGGACTCGGCCCTGATCCGCGCCCACCGCTCGTCGGGGGTGCCGTGGCCCGGCACCCGGACATCGATGTGCAGTCGGTTCTTCGCCGTCTTCGGCTCGGGGACCCTGAGGATGGAGAGCGCGGGCCCGACGCCGGCGGGATCGCACAGCCACGCCACGTCGTCCACCGGGTCGTCCTCCGGCAGGTGGAAACTCGCGTGCCACTCCGCGCGGGTCCGGAAGGGCGCGGGCGGCGGCTCGTCCACGTAACCCAGCGCCGTCTTCCAGAACTCGCCGAGGAGTTTCGCGTCCGCGCAGTCGAGGGTCAGGCTGATTCTGGCTGCCATGGCAGGACCGTACTGCGTGCCCCCGACAGTCGCGGCCGAGCCGAAAGGGCGGGCACCGCCGGTACGGCCTGGGACCTTGACGTTCCCTGCATGATGGGCCGCATGAGCCTGAGTGATCCGGACCCGGTGTGGATCGCCGTACGCCTCGTGATCGTGGTCCTCAGCCTGGCCATGATCGCTCTCGGCGTGCGTGTCGCCGTGTCGGGACGGTTTCCCTCGGCGTGGGTGCGGGTCGCCCGTCTGACGGCGAGCCAGCGGTCCCAACCCGCCCGGATCGGCGGTAGCCAGGCGCTGTTCGGCGCGTGCCTGCTGGTCCAGCAGGCGCCGTTCCTCGTTCCCATGCCCTTCCTGGCCGGGCGCACCCTGTTCGTGGTGGCACTCCTCCTTGCCGTCACCGGGGCGGGATGGTTCGCCCTGCTCCGGCGCTAGAGCACCGGCTCCGTGCCGTGTCGCTGGCTGATCCTGCCCAGGCCGGGCAGGAGGCGGTCATTCCGGCCGCGTGGCGGCGTAGGCGTCGCGAAGATGGGGTTACGGCAACGGTCGTCAGCCGCCGTCCGTCTCGTCGAAGAAGTCGCGGGCGGAAGCGACGAGGTCGGGGTTCGGGTGGCCGTCGTTGAGGAGGTCGATGCTGCGCACCGTGAGATGCGCGTTGCCATCCGTGTCCGTGACGAACAGCACGGGGTGCCATGCGGGGTTGATGTCGGCGATGCTCGCCCGGACGCGGTGGTCGCCCAGGGCGTCATCCAGCGTCGCGCGGGCCCGGAGGCACCATTCGCCGTGAGCCTCGTCGTCGTCGCCGAGCGAGTCGTGGGTGTCGAACATGTCCCGGCTGATCTGCACCATCGACTCGACGCCGGGCTCGGCAGCCCCCTGGTCGTCCGTGACAGCCCACTCGTCGGGCCACCAGCGGTAGCCGTCCGCGTACGCGTCGTCGGCCTCGACGAGCACCTGGAGGGCCTCTTCGGTGTGCGCCAGCAGGGTCACCGTGACGACGTCGCTGTCCGTGGTGAGCGCCACCGCGTACAGCTCCTCCGATGCACGTCCCTCGAGCATCGGGCCGATCGTCGCGCAGATGCTCGCGACGATCCGCTCGCGCAGTGCGGGCATGTCGACGGTGGGCACCGCGCTCCTCCCCGAGGCTCTCCTCGTCCTGGTCGCCGGGACGCCGGCCGCCCCGGAAGACGCAACGTAGCAGGGGTGCCGCCACGTCGAGTACTGCGGCAGCCAACGTGCGATTGCGCCGACTCCATTCGGATCGCGGCTGGGTGGATGACCTGTGCTGGTTGCCTGGGTGGTGCGGAACGCAGGTTGATGGTCATCCGCGCACTTCACCAGGTGGCCCACCCGGACGAGAACCTCGGACAGCCGCAGCACCTGCCGCCACCCGCGTCCCCGCCACCAACCCGGGGGCAGGACCAACCGGACCATTTCTGCGCCTCGATCTGGCCACCTGGCCCGGTCGCGGGTGCCCACAATGAGGAAATGACAGCGCAGAGGTACCTGAAGAGGCATACAGCCGTCCCTCTCCGTCGTGCTCGTGCTCGGAAGAGGCAACAAGCCGTGAAGCGTCGTACTCCATGGCCGCTGATGGCGGGGCTGCTTGCGGCGGGAGCGGCCGGAGCCGAGGCGATACGGCGCCTCAGACGCGCCCGGCGCACCGGACCCAGCGGAGCCGGGGCGACAGGTGACGTCCGCCAGCCCGGTCCTGCCACCGACGCTGCCCGGACCGTCAGCTCCGAAGGAGCCACCCAGCGCTGGCCTCAGGGAAGGTGAAGCAGAGTCCCCTCCGGCGTCGAACCGGAAGCCTCCCGATTTTCAAGCGCCCACATTTCCGCAGGTCAGAAGCCCGCCGTAGCCTGCCGTAGCGTGCAGATGCCGGCGTGCCGCAGCCATGGACGAGTGCCCGAGCCGCTTCATCAGGTCAGCCAGGGTCGCGTCGGTCTGCGCGGCGAGGGTCTGTCCGGTGTGCCGCAGGTCATGGAAGGTAACCACGGGCAACGCCGATCGATGCGCCAGAAGGGCATACAAGAAGATCCCCACCGGCGTTTCCGCTGGTGGGGACCTCTTTAGCCCGGCGAAAGGCTATGTGGCCAGGGGCGGGGTCGAACCGCCGACCTTCCGATTTTCAGTCGGACGCTCGTACCAACTGAGCTACCTGGCCGTGTTGCTCGGTTCATGCTACCCGCACGGCGGGTTCTCCGCCGGAAGGGTCACATGCCCCGATACGCAGAACGCCGCGCAGGGCGCGGCGTTCTCCGCTGGCGGTCCTGACGGGACTTGAACCCGCGACCTCCGCCTTGACAGGGCGGCGAGCACTCCAACTGCTCCACAGGACCTAGCTTTGTTGCCTCCGGCCGAAGCCGGACCGTGCCCCCAACGGGATTCGAACCCGTGCTACCGCCTTGAAAGGGCGGCGTCCTGGGCCGCTAGACGATGAGGGCGGCCCCGCCATCATTGCACACTCGCAACTTCAAGCGGACTTGCTCCCATCCGGCCCCGCCGGAGGCTTGGATAGCTTACGTGATGGTCGGTCTCTCGACCAAACCGGTATGGCCCTGGCCACAACGGCGCACGAATCCGCAGGTCAGAGGGGTCTAGCGGAGCCGGGCGACGCCGTAGCGGCGCTTCAGGTCCGCGATCAGGCGGGGGCTGGCGGCCAGCGTGGCCGCCCGATCGCCGCCGCCGTCGTGCAGCAGCACGATCGAGCCGGGGCGGGCCGCGGCGCGTACCCGCTTGGCGATCGTCGCGGCGGTCGGCTTGCCCCAGTCCTGCGGGTCGACGTGCCAGTGCAGCGACCGCATCCCGAGCTGCTTGGCGACCGTCACCACCTCGGCTGTCCACCGGCCGCCCGGCTGCCGGTAGAACGGCACCTTGGCGCCCGGCACCGCCGCCCGGATGGCCGCGTTGGTGCGCAGGAGGTCCCGCCGGATCTCGGCGGCCGGACGCCGGGCGAGTTGCATGTCGTGGTTCCAGCTGTGGTTGCAGAGCTGGTGGCCCTCCCGCACGATCCGCCGGACCAGCTCGGGGTGGCGCCGGGCCTGCTTGCCCACCACGCAGAAGGTGGCGGTGACCCTGGCCGCCCGGAGGCGGTCGAGGACCTTCGGCGTCCAGGTCGGGTCCGGCCCGTCGTCGAAGGTCAGCGCCACGGTCCGTGCGCCGGTCGTGCGACGCAGCCCTGCTGGCAGCTTCGGTGGCAGCGGCCGGACCAGGCGCCTGGGCGGGGTGCCGCGGGTCGGTCGCGGGGTGGCCGACGGAGTCGGCTCGGCCGGCAGCGGGGCCGAGGCGACGGGGTCGGGGCCGGCGGCCCGCCGATCTGTCGCGGTGCCGTCGCCGCAGCCGCCGAGGAGGATCAGGGCCAGACCGGTGGCCAGCACGGCGCGTAGGCGCATCGTTCGCTCCCGGAGGGGTCGGGGTCGGCGGAACTCCCGACGCTAGTGGACGGCGTCCCGCCCGCGGCACCCCCGTCAGTCCGCCGTCGCCTGGTCCAGGGAGTCGCGTAGGGCGAGCGCCAGCGAGACCGCCTCGGCGAGGTCGACCGGCCGCACCACACCGGCGGGCAGCGAGTCCGCCAGCCAGCCCGGCCCGGCGGCGAGCACCAGCAGCGGCCGGCGGGGCGCGGCGAGCAGGGCGTTGAGCTGGGTGGGGTCGGCGGTGTCCCGGGTGTGCGACCAGATCACCACGGCGGCCGGCCCGGTCCGGTTGACGGCCTCGAGCAGCGCGGGCAGCGGCATCCGGGCGCCGAGCATCCGGTAGCCGACCCCGGCCTCGGCGAGCGCGGCGGCGAGCGCCTCCAACGGCAGGGTGTGCTGCTCCTCGTCGGCGCAGGTGAGCACGATGCGTGGTGGGCCGGCGGGCGCGCCGGCCCGGGCGGCCACCGCGAACGCCTCCGAGACGCAGCGCGACATCAGGTGCTCGACCTCGACCAGTCCACCGGTGGCGGCGTGCCGCTCCCCGATGCCGAAGAGCACGGGGCGCAGCAACCCGTCCCAGGTGGCGATCACGCCGTCTGCCTGGACGGCCCGGGCGATCGTCTCGCCGATCGCGACCGCGTCGAGCCGCATGGCGGCGCGGGCCAGCCCCCGGGCCGCCGGACCGGCCCGACCGACCGGGATCGTCGAACCGCCGCCGTCCCGGCCGGCGACGGCGCGCACCCGTGGGGGTACGGCGGCGTCGGCGGGCACGGCGTCCGGTGTCCGGCGGGCCCAGCGGGCCGCCTCCGCCGGGGTGACCCCCTGGGCGGTGAGCCGTCGCATGATCTCCAGGCGCGCGAGGTCGGCCGGCGTGTAGCGCCGGTGGTGCCCGGGTACGTGCTCGCTGGGCCCGAGGCCGTAGCGCTGGTGCCAGGTGCGCAGGGTGGTCACGGCGACGCCCAGCCGTCGGGCGACGGCTCCCGCGCTCAGCGCCTCATCGGCCACCCGACCGCTCCGACGCGTCGTTCGCCGGCGGACCGGGCGGGGTGACGGCCGGACCCGGCGGACCGGGCAGGCTGGCGGCCGGACCCGAGGGGGCCAGCAGGCGGTTCACCACCCCGCCCAGCCACGGTGCGTACGCGCGGGGGTCGGCGTCGAGGTCGGCCGCCAGCGAGAGGGGGTCCACCCAGCGCAGCTCGGCCACCTCGTCGGGGTCGGGCAGCAGCGGGTCGTCCGGTCGGAACTCGCCCCGCAGGACGTGGTCGTACTCGAACTCGACCCGACCGGTGACCGGGTCCTCGGCGTAGTAGACGTACACCCCGACCTCGGTCAGCTCGACCGGGCCGGCGCCGAGCTCCTCGCGCAGCCGGCGGTTGGCGGCCTCGACGAGGGACTCGCCCGGCGTCGGGTGGCCGCAGCACGAGTTGGCCCAGCGCAGCGGGAAGCGGGTCTTCACCGGCGCCCGTCGTTGCAGCAGCACCCGGCCGTCGGGGTCGACGAGCAGCACCGAGAAGGCGCGGTGGAGCTGGCCCGGGGGCTGGTGGGCGGCGGCCACGGTGGTCTCGCCCTGCGGCCGCCCGGCGTCGTCGACGAGCTCGACGAGATGCTTCTCGCGGGTGGTCACGGCAGGTGTCTCCAGGGTCCGAGGGGGAGGGCCATCAGGCTGCCCCGGTGATGCGGCCGGCGGCGAGCTTGCCGGAGATGAGCACCATGGGCACGCCGACGCCGGGCTGGGTGCCCGAGCCGACGAAGACGACGTTCGGCAGCGTCCGGTGCAGGTTCGACGGGCGGAACGGGCCGGTCTGGAAGAGGCTGTGGGCGGCGGCGAACGGAGTGCCGGCGGCCATGCCCTGCTCCGCCCACTCGGCCGGGGTGACGGCCCGCAGCACCTCGACGCCGGCCCCGAAGCCGACGTAGCCGCGCTCCTCCAGGGTCCCGACGAGCTGGTCGGCGTAGCGCCGGGTGAGGTCGCCCCGCCAGTCGAAGGGGGCCCGGTCGAGGTTGGGCACCGGGGCGAGCACGTAGTAGGTGTGCCGCCCGGCCGGAGCCACCGACGGGTCGGTCCGACTCGGGTTGGTGACCAGCAGGGACGGGTCGCTCATCAGCTCGCCCCGCCGGATGACCTCATCGAAGGTGCCCTTCCACGACCGTCCGAAGTGGATGTTGTGGTGGGCGATCTTCCCATACCCCTGCGTCGAACCGACGTGCAGGACCACGCAGGAAGGGGAGTAGGTGAGCCGGCGCGGACGGCTCGGCGGCAGCAGGTCGCGGTAGGCGACCGGCAGGTCGGGGTTGAGCACGACCACGTCGGCCGGGATCAGCTCGCCGTCTGCGGTCACCACGCCGGTGGCCCGGCCGTGCGCGGTCTCCACCCGGGTCACCGTGGTGTCGTAGCGGATCTCGACGCCGTGCTTCTCGGCGGCGCCGGCCATGCCCCGGGAGACCGCGTGGATGCCGCCGCGCGGGAAGTAGACGCCGGCCACCGAGTCGAGGTACGCGATGACCGCGTAGATGGCCAGCGCGTCGTGCGGGGCGAGGCCGGCGTACATCGCCTGGAAGGAGAAGATCCGCTGGGTGCGCGGGTCCCGGAAGAACTGGTTGATCTTCGTCTGGAGTCGGCGGAAGGCGCCGCCCGCCAGCAGCTTGACCAGGTTGCCGGTGAGCAGGTCGGTGGGTGCGTCCAGGTTGCGCTCGATGAAGTCGGCGCGCTCCCACTGCCAGAGCCTGCGCGCGTAGTCGACGAAGCGCAGGTAGCCGTCGGCCTCGCGCGGGCCGCAGACCCGGGCGATCTCGGCGGCCATCCGGGTGGTGTCGGTGATGACGTCCAGCGTCGACCCGTCCGGGTAGTACGCCCGGTAGGCCGGGTCGAGCGGGGTGAGGTCGAGCCAGTCGTCCAGCTCCTCGCCGACCGCGCCGAGCGCCTCGGCGATCAGGTCGGGCATGGTGAGCACGGTGGGTCCGGTGTCGAACTCGTAGCCGTCCACGCCGAGCCGGCCGGCCCGGCCGCCCGGCACCGGCTCGCGCTCCAGCACGGTCACCTGCCGACCGCTGCCCGCCAGGTGCAGCGCGCAGGCCAGCCCGCCCAGCCCGGCGCCGACGACGACCACCCGGTCCGTACGCCCGTCGACGGTGCGCACGCGACCACCTCCTTGTGCGAAGTTGCCCATCATGCCCGCCGGTTGGTGGCGGCGGTGGCGAGGCCGGTCAGCGCGGTGCGCGCGGTCTCGTCGATCGACGCGGTGCCGAGGGCCGTCAGCGCCTCGTCGACCCGGTCGGAGATCATGCGTTCGACCCGGTCGACCGCCCCGGTGTCGGCGACCACCTCGGCGAGGCGGGCGACCTCCGCGTCCCCCACGTCGGCGCCGAGGCCGTCCAGCGCGCGCCGCTGGGTCGGCGTGGCGAGCTGCCGGGCCAGCATGAGCAGCACGGTCGGCTTGCCGGTGCGCAGGTCGTCCCCGGTCGGCTTGCCGGTGGTCGCCGGGTCGCCGTAGACGCCGAGCAGGTCGTCGCAGAGCTGGAACGCCTCGCCGACGGCCAGCCCGTAGCGGGTGTACGCGGCGGTCAGCGGGGCGTCGCCGCCGACGCCGGCCAGACGGGCGCCGAAGAGCAGCGGCCGCTGCACCGTGTAGCTCGCGGTCTTGTAGCGGGCAACCCGCAGCGCCCGGTCGACCGACCAGTTCGCCGCGTCGCTCTCGCCGAGCACGTCGAGGTACTGCCCGGCGATCGTCTCCACGCGCATCTGGTCGTAGCAGCGCCGGACGTCGAGCAGGCGGGCCGGCGGCAGCGTCGCGCGCGCGAGGAGCCGGTCGGCCCAGACCATGCAGAGGTCGCCGATCAGCACGGCGACCGCCTCGCCGAACCGACGCGGGTCGCCCTGGTGGCCGGCGGCGGCGTGCCGGGCGGCCAGCGCCACGTGCGCGGTGGGCCGGCCACGGCGGGTCGCGGAGGCGTCCATCACGTCGTCCTGGACGAGGGCGAAGGTGTGCAGCAGCTCCAGGGCGGCGAAGGCGGGCAGCACCGCCGGCAGCGGACCCGTGCCGTCCGGCGCGCCGCGCCACCCCCAGTAGGCGAACGTGGGGCGGACGCGCTTGCCGCCGGCCAGCACGCAGTCGCGCGCTGTCGCGGCGAATCCGCCCATCGCCGCGTCGATCTCGCGCAACGCGTCGACCTCGGTGGCCAGGAAGGCGGCGAGGGTGTCCTGCACCGCCGTGACCAGGTCCTTCGTGTACGCGGCCAGGACCGCCCGGACCGGGTCGTCCCCGTCGGTCGGGTCGGCGGGGGCCACGCGGAGCGAGTTACCCGCAACTGCGTCGTTGGCCATGTGACCGAGCGTACCCTAGGCTTACGAGTTGCGTCGATTTGTGCGTCGATAATTGAGGAGGGCCGGTGGACACCGATCTCACCGCTGCCTATGACCGCTGCCGTGAGCTGCACAAACGGCACGGCCGCACCTACTATCTCGCCACCCGGCTGCTGCCCGCTTGGAAACGGCGGCATGTGCACGCCTTGTACGGATTTACGCGCTACGCCGACGAGATCGTCGACCGCACCGAGGAACTTCCCCCGGCCGAGCGCGCCGCCCGGCTCGACGACTGGGCCGGCCGATTCATCGCCGGACTGCACGGCGGACCGGTGGACGACCCGCTGCTCCCCGCCGTGCTGCACACGATCGCCGTCTTCGATCTCGACCGCGACGACTTCGCGTCGTTTCTCAAGAGCATGGCGATGGACCTGACGGTCACCTCGTACCGCACCTACGACCACCTGCTCCACTACATGGAGGGCTCGGCGGCGGTGATCGGCACCATGATGCTGCCGATCCTGGGCAGCTCCGACCCGGCGGCGGCCCGGGAGCCGGCCCGCCAGCTCGGCTTCGCCTTCCAGCTCACCAACTTCATCCGGGACGTGGCCGAGGACCTCGACCGGGGGCGGACCTACCTGCCCGACGACGACCTGGCCCTGTTCGGCGTCACCCGGGAGGACCTGGCCGAGGCGCGCGCCCGGGGCCGCGCCACGTCCCGGATCCGGGAGCTGATCGCGTACGAGGTGACCCGCGCCCAGGCGCACTACGTCGCCGCGGCTCCCGGGATCACCCTGCTCGCACCCGCCTCGCAGGCCTGTATGCGCACCGCGTACGCGCTCTACGGCGGGATCCTGGACGAGGTGGCCGCGCGGGACTACGACGTCTTCGTCGACCGGGCGCTGGTGCCGCAGCGCCGCCGGCTGGCGGTGGCCGCCCGCGCCCTGCTCACCCCCGCCGGCACGCCGGTGGTGATCCCCGGCCCCGCCCGGGTGCCCGGCCCGCTGGCCGTGCCGACCCCGTGACGGCCGCCCGCCGCTGACCGTCAGCCCGTCCCCCCGTCAGCCCGTCCCCCCGTCAGCCGGAGGCCGGCGGCAGCCACGGCCAGCCGGCGGCGCTGGCCGGAGCGGGCCGGGGGTGGCAGTGGTCGGAGATGACGAGCTGGTCCCAGCGCCCGGCGCCCAGCGCCCGGCGCCAGTCGCCGGCCGTGCGGTCAGAGGCAGGAGTGCAGGGCGTCCGCCAGGGCGTCGACCCGGTCGTGGTCGGCCAGGTGCGCCGTGGCGTAGGCGAAGGTGTAGCCGCGTCCGGGATCGGCCCTGGCGGAGCTGCCGCCGATCCCGCCCATGCCCCAGCTGCCGTCCTCCTCCCACTGCATGCCCAGCGTCCAGCGGGTCCGCCGGCCGAGCAGCAGGTCGTCGCCGTCGTACTGGACCCGGGTCGCCTCGGCCACCAGTTCCCGGCTGAACAGCCGTACGCCGTCGAGGACGCCGCCGGCGAGCAGTCCCGCGTAGAGGCGGGCCAGGGCGCCGGCGGTCGAGTGCAGGTTGACGGCCGGCACCTCGGCGCCGCGCCAGAGCGGGCTGTTCACCACCGCCGGGTCCCGGCCGCCGGGCGGGTTGTCCAGCGCCCGCGCCCAGAGCGAACCCGGCTCGCCGGCCGCCCGGTCCGGCCACCCCGGATCGCCGTGGCGCAGGTCGGCGCAGCGGCGCTGGTCCGCCTCGCCCAGGCCGAAGCCGAGGTCCAGCCGCCACGGACCGGCGATCTCCTCGGCCAGGAAGCGGCCCACCGATCGCCCGTCGACCCGCCGCACCAGCTCGCCGACCAGGTGCCCGTACGTCCAGGCGTGCTCGCCCGCGACGGACCCGGGCGGCCATTCCGGCTCGGCGGCGGCGAGGTCGGCGCAGAGCAGGTCCCAGTCGGCGACGGCGGCGGCCGGCCGGGGCACCGGGAAGGCCGGCAGCCCGGCGGTGTGCGCCAACACCTGGCGGACGGTGGCCGGGGCGCGGAAGCCGGGCCAGTGGTCGACGACGGGGTCGCCCAGGTCGAGCCGGCCCCGGTCGACCAGCGCCAGCAGGCAGAGGGCGGCGACCGGCTTGGCGACGGAGTAGACGTTCACCAGCGTGTCCGGCAGCCACGGCTGCCCCGGTGACCGCTCGCCGCCGACGATGTCGACCACCGGCTCGCCGTCGTACCAGATCGCCAGGCCGGCCCCGGTCTCCCGGCCCTCGGCGAGCAGTTCGGCGAAGCAGTCGTGGACGGCGGAGAAGCGGGTGCGCATCCGGCCACGGTAGGAGGCCGGGACGCCGGCGGGCAGCGGATTTCCGGCTCGACCCGCTGGCCGGCCGCCGGGCGGTGCGCGATGCTGGCGGGATGGCGGATCCGGAACTGGTGGACGTGGTCGTGGTCGGGCTCGGGGTCGGCGGCGAGGAGGTGGCCGGGCGGCTCGCCGAGGCGGGGCTGAGCGTCGTCGGCGTCGAGCGTGATCTGGTCGGCGGGGAGTGCCCGTACTGGGGGTGCGTGCCGAGCAAGATGATGATCCGGGCGGCCAACGCGATCGCCGAGGCCCGCCGGGTGGACGGGCTCGCGGGCACCGCCGAGGTCCGGCCCGACTGGGCGCCGGTGGCGAAGCGGATCCGCGAGGAGGCCACCGACACCTGGGACGACACGGTCGCGGTGCAGCGGTTCACCGGCAAGGGCGGGCGGTTCGTCCGGGGCACCGCCCGGCTCGACGGCCCCGGCCGGGTACGCGTGGGCGAGCGGGTCTTCCAGGCCCGGCACGGGATCGTGCTGGGCACCGGCACCAGACCGTCCGTGCCGCCGGTCGACGGGCTGGCGGACACGCCGTACTGGACCAACCGGCAGGCGATCGAGGTCGAGGAGCTGCCGGAGTCGCTGCTGGTGCTGGGCGGCGGGGCGATCGGGCTGGAGCTGGCGCAGGTCTTCGCCCGGTTCGGGGTCCGGGTCACCGTGGTCGAGGCCCTGGACCGGGTGCTCGCCGTCGAGGAGCCCGAGGCGTCCGAGGTGGCCGCCGCCGCGCTGCGGGCCGACGGGGTGGAGATCCACACCGGGGTGCGGGCGGAGCGGGTCAGCCACGACGGGCGCGGCTTCACCCTGCACGCGGCCGGTGGGGCGCGGTTCACCGCCGAGCGGCTGCTGGTGGTGACCGGTCGCCGGGCCCACCTGGACGAGCTGGGCCTGGACACCGTCGGGGTGGACGCCGGCCGGCGCTACCTGGCCGTGGACGACCGGCTGTACGTGACGGAGGGGATCTGGGCGGTCGGCGACGTCACCGGCGAGGGGGCGTTCACGCACGTCGCGATGTACCAGGCGGGGATCGTCGTCGCCGACCTGCTCGACCACGCCCGGCGCGCCGCAGGCGGGCCCGACCCCAGCGGCACCGCGAGCGCGACGGGTGGCGCGTCGGGCACCACCGGCGTGCGCGGTTCCGCCGGTGCGGTGCCGCGCGCCGACTACCGGGCGCTGCCCCGGGTGACCTTCACCGACCCCGAGGTCGGCGCGGTCGGCCTCACCGAGTCGCAGGCCCGCGAGCGGGGCGTCAACGTGCAGGTCGGCCTCGCCCGGTTGCCGTCGTCCGCCCGGGGCTGGATCCACAAGGCCGGCAACGAGGGCTTCGTCAAGCTGGTCGCGGACGCCGACCAGGGCGTGCTGATCGGCGCGACCTCGGTGGGGCCGGCCGGTGGCGAGGTGCTCTCCGGTCTGGCGGTGGCGGTGCACGCAGCCGTGCCGCTCGCCCGGCTCCGGCAGATGATCTACGCGTACCCGACCTTCCACCGGACGATCGAGGACGCGTTGCGGAACATGTCCTGACGACCGGGCCGCATGCCGGATGCCGGATGGCGGGCAGCGCGCGGCAGCGGAAGGCAATCGTGCGGCAGATGGCTGCTCATTTCTTTCATCGGGATGACGTACGATTGCGGCCGTGACGAAGCGGTTGACCGAAGTTGCCAAGAAGGCGGGCGTCAGCGAGGCCACCGTCAGCCGGGTGCTCAACGGCCGGGACGGGGTCTCCGAGGCGACCCGGACGGCGGTGCTGACCGCGCTGGACGTGCTCGGCTACGAGCGGCCCACCAAGCTGCGCGGCGAGCGCGCCCGGCTGGTCGGGCTGGTGCTGCCCGAGTTGCAGAACCCGATCTTCCCGGCGCTCGCCGAGGTGGTCACCGGATCCCTCGCCCAGCGCGGGTTCACCCCGGCGCTCTGCGCCCGCACCATCGGTGGCGTCTCCGAGATGGACTACGTGGAGATGCTCCTGGACCACCAGGTCTCCGGGGTGATCTTCGCCGGTGGGTCGTACGCGCTCGCCGACGCCCGGCACGACCACTACCGCCGGCTGACCGACCGGGGCCTGCCGGTGGTGCTGGTCAACGCGGGGGTGGACGAGTTGGGCTTCCCCCGGGTCTCCACGGACGACGCGGTGGCGGTGGAGCAGGCGTACGGGCACCTGCGCTCGCTCGGGCACGAGCGGATCGGGATGGTGCTCGGCCCGGAGGGGCACGTGCCGTCCCGGCGCAAGCTGGACGCGATGGCCCAGGCGGCGGGCTGGGGTGACGACACGGCGTACGTGGAGCGCTCCAGCTTCTCCATGGAGGGGGCGCGGGTCGCCGCGACCAAGCTGGTCGAGCGCGGCGTGACCGGCATCGTCTGCGCCAGCGACGTGCTGGCCCTCGGCGCCATCCGGGCCGCCCGGCGGCTGGGTCGGGTGGTGCCGACCGACGTGTCGGTGGTGGGCTTCGACGACTCCGCGTTCATGACCTGCACCGACCCGCCGTTGACCACCGTGCGGCAGCCGATCGAGACCATGGGGCAGGCCGCCGTGGACCTGCTGGTCACCCAGATCGAGGGCGCCGGCGTGCTGCACGACGAGCTGCTGTTCGAGCCCGAGCTGGTCGTCCGCGGTTCCACCGCGCCCGCCCCCGGTCGCTGACCCGGGCCCGCCCCCCGCCCACCCGAACGACGGAACGGCCGTCGACCGCTGCCCGCGGTCGGCGGCCGTTCCGTTCTGCCTGCCCGGTGGCAGGAACCAGTCGGGCCAAAGCCGCAAATAGGCTGCCTTCCAAGATCCTGTCAAATTCTGTCGCCCCAAAGTCTCGTCTTTTCAGCAAGAGATCGATACCTTGCTGGGACAAGTTCGCTTGGCTACAGTGACCCCACTCACACCTGGCCCCGGCGCAGCTACCCGGGGTCAGGTCGCTTGGCAGATGCAGATCAGTGCCGGCGCATCGGCGCGGTGACGACCACCGGGCATCAGCGCAGGTCATGGAGACACCGTTCCCGAAGGGATGGACAGATGTCCGTACCGCAGTACCGGAAGACTGCGGCGTTGGCGCTCGTGGCCGGCCTGGGGCTCAGCCTTGCGGCCTGTTCGACGAAGAGCGACGACGCGACAGGCAGCGCAGGCGGCAAGGTCACCGTCACCGTCGACTGCCAGCCGGTCGGCTCCCAGAAAGAGCTGTTGAAGAACTGGAACGACGACGTCGCCGAATTCCAGCGGCAGAACCCCGACATCGTCATCAAGAGCGTGAGCGTCGGCGAGCAGTGCAACAACCCGCCGGACTTCACCGCCCGCCTGGCCGGTGGCACCGTGACCGACCTGTTCTACGGGTACATGACCGATCTCCAGCAGGTGCTGGACTCCGGCCAGGCGATGGACATCAGCGAGTACGCCGACAAGGACACGGTCCCCACCTGGGACAGCGTCGACCCGGCGCTCAAGGAGGCCTTCAGCCACGACGGGAAGCTCTACGCCGTCCCGGCGAAGAACTACTCGATGGGCCTGGTCTACAACAAGGTGCTGTTCCAGCAGGCGGGGCTCGACGTCAACAACCCGCCCAAGACGTGGCCCGAGGTCCGGGCGGCCGCCAAGAAGATCTCCGCGCTCGGCAACGGGATCGCCGGCTACTCGGAGTACAGCGCCGGCAACACCGGCGGCTGGCACTTCACCTCCCTGCTCTACTCGCAGGGCGGCCAGATGCTGACCGAGGACGGCAAGAAGGCCGACTTCAACAACGCCATGGGCAAGCAGGTCCTGCAGAACCTCAAGGACATGCGGTACGGCGACAACAGCATGGGCAGCCGCCAGCTGCTCCAGTGGGGCGACCTGCTGACCAACGCCGCCGCCGGCAAGGTGGGCATGTTCATCGGCGCGCCGGACTCCACCCAGGCGATCGTCAGCCAGTTCCAGGGCAAGTTCCAGGACTGGGCGATGGCCCCGCTGCCCGGTCAGGACGGCGCGGCGAAGGGCACGCTCGGCGGCGGCGAGGGCTACTTCTTCAAGAAGGGCCTCTCCCCGGAGCAGGTCGAGGCCGGTCTGAAGTGGATCGCCTACCAGAAGCTGACGCCAGGCAAGGGCCAGTTCGACTACGTCCGGGCCAAGCCGCAGAACTACCCGGTCGGCCTGCCCCAGCCGCTGCTCTTCGCCAACGGCAGTGACGCGCAGAAGCAGGAGCTCGAACTGCGCAAGGCGAACGCGAACGTCGACACCGCCAACTTCGCGCTCTTCGAGGCCACCCCGGTGCAGATCAAGGGCGAACCGCGCAACGCGCAGGCGATCTACGCGGTGCTCGACGCGGCGATGTCCGGGGTGCTGACCAACCCGAACGCGAACATCGACGCGCTGCTCAAGACGGCCGAGGACAAGGTCAACCAGCTCCTCGCCGCGGCGAGCTGACCCGACGGTGGGGGCCGGTGCGCCGGCCCCCACCCCGTCCGCACCGCCCGTCCGGTCACCGACTCACCAGGAGTTGCCTTGGCGATCCTCTCCGCCCCGGGGACCACCAGAGACACGGGTCGTCCCGCGTCGCCGTCCCCGGTCGGGCCACAGCGTACGAGCCTCGGCCGCAAGGTGCGGGACAACCTCACCGGCCACGCGTTCCTGATCGGTGCGGTGCTCTGCTTCGTGGTCTTCTCCTGGTACCCGATGATCCGCGGCATCGTGATGAGCTTCCAGCGCACCCGGCGCGGCGAGACCACCTGGGTGGGCTGGGACAACTACGCCCGCATCCTCGACGACCCGAGCTTCTGGACCGCCTGGAAGAACACCTTCTACTTCACGGTCCTCGCGCTCGTCCTCGGCTACGTGGTGCCGTTCTTCGTGGCGATCCTGCTCAACGAGTTCCGCCACGCCAAGGGGTACCTGCGGATCCTGGTCTACCTGCCGGTCATGCTGCCGCCGGCCTCGGCGCTCTTCCTGTTCAAGTTCTACGCGTACGACCCCAGCGACGCGGGACTCCTCAACGCGATCCTCAAGGCGCTGCACCTGCCGACGTCGCAGTGGATGCAGTCCCCCGAGATGACGATGCCCGCGATGGTGCTGGCGTCGACCTGGATGAACATGGGCAGCGCGGTGCTGATCTACCTGGCGGCGTTGCAGAACATCCCCGGCGAACTCTACGAGGCGGCCGAGCTGGACGGGGCCGGGATCTGGCGGCGGATCCTGCACGTGACCGTCCCGCAGACCCGGCTGATCCTCGCGCTCCTGGCGATGCTTCAGATCGTCGCCACCATGCAGCTCTTCATCGAGCCGCTGATCCTCGCCAACGGCGCGGGCGCGGAGGACTCGGCGACCTCGGTCGCGTACCTCATCTACCAGCACGGCTTCTTCCAGAACGATCTCAACGGCGCCGCCGCGCTCGGCGTGATCATGCTCGTGGTGCTGGCCGGCTTCTCCGCCGTCTACGTGCGGCTGACTGCGAAACAGGACTAGGACGGACGCGGAATGGCACAGGACTCCGGGACCCGGACACTCGTCTCCCCCGCCCAGCTCAGGCGGGGACGCGGCAGGGTGATCTACTGGGCGCTGCTCGCCGTCGTCGTGACGGGCTTCACGCTCGTCTTCCTCGGGCCCCTCTACTGGATGGTCACCGGCGCGCTCAAGTCCGGCCAGGAGATCGCGCAGACCCCGCCGTCGCTGTTCCCGCAGGATCCCCAGTGGCAGAACTACGTCGACGCGTGGCAAAACCTGGATCTCGCCAAGCTGCTGTTCAACACGTTCTACTACGCGACCGGCGCGGTGCTGTTCCAACTCGTCCTCGACACCGCCGCGGCGTACTCCCTGTCGAAGCTCCGGCCGATCTTCGGCAACGTGATCCTCGGCCTGATGCTGGCGACGCTGATGATCCCCGCGATGGTCCTCATCGTCCCGCAGTACGTGACCGTGATCGACCTGCCGATCCTGCACGTCAACCTGCTCGACTCGCCGTTCGCGATCTGGCTGCCCCTGGTCGCGAACGCGTTCAACATCTTCCTCCTGAAACGGTTCTTCGACTCGATCCCGGAGGAGCTGATGGCGGCGGCCCTCATGGACGGGGCGACCCCGCTGCGCACGCTCTGGTCGATCGTCCTGCCGATGTCCCGCCCCATCCTCGGCGTGGTCTCGATCTTCGCCGTGACCGCGGTCTGGAAGGACTTCCTCTGGCCGAAGCTGGTCATGCCGTCACCCGAGACCCGGACGGTCAGCGTCGGCATCTACGCCTTCTCGGGTGGTACGCCCATGAACGTGGTGGTCGCCGCCTCGGTCATCGCCGCGATCCCGACCGTCATCGTCTTCCTGATCTTCCAGCGCAACATCATGTCCGGCCTGACCACCGGGAGCCTCAAGGGATAGGGCCGGCGCACCGACGCATCACCACCACCGAAACCCCGTCGGCGACCAACGACCGTTCGCCCGACACACATTCAGGTCCGGCGACAACGCCGACGTGCCGACGCAGAAAGCAGGTGTCCGTGTCCACAGCAGACAACAGTCCGTGGTGGCGTGGAGCGGTGATCTACCAGGTGTACCCACGTAGCTTCGCCGACGGTGACGGCGACGGCATAGGCGACATCGCCGGCATCCGGTCCCGGCTGGATCACCTGGCCGCGCTCGGCATCGACGCGATCTGGTTCAGTCCCTGGTACCCCTCCCCGATGGCCGACGCCGGCTACGACGTCTCCGACTACCGCGACATCGACCCGGTCTTCGGCACCCTGGCCGAGGCCGAGGCGTTGATCGCCGAGGCCCACGCGCTCGGCATGAGGACCATCGTCGACGTGGTGCCGAACCACTGCTCCGACGCGCACCCCTGGTTCCAGGCGGCCCTCGCCGGTGGGCCGGACGCGCCCGAGCGGGAGCTGTTCTGGTTCCGGCCCGGCCGGGGCCCGAACGGCGACCAACGGCCCACCGACTGGGTCGGCGAGTTCGGTGGCGAGACGTGGACCCGGACCACCAACCCGGACGGCACCCCCGGCGACTGGTACCTGCACCTGTTCACCGCCGAGCAGCCCGACTTCAACTGGGACCACCCCAGGGTGCGGGCGGAGTTCGAGGACATCCTGCGGTTCTGGTTCGACCGGGGGGTGGACGGCATCCGGATCGACTCGGCCGGGCTGCTGGTCAAGGACGGGACGCTGCCCGAGACCCTGCCGGACCGGCCACACCCGTTCCGCGACCTGGACGGCGTGCACGAGATCTACCGCGCCTGGCGGCGGGTCGCCGACGAGTACCCGGGCGACCGGGCGCTGATCGGTGAGGTGTGGATGCCGGACCGGCAGCGCTTCGCCAACTACCTGCGCCCGGACGAGTTGCACGCCGCGTTCAACTTCGACTTCCTGGGCTGCGCCTGGGACGCCACGGCGTTGCGCGACAGCATCGACGGCACGCTGAGCGCGCACGCGCCGGTCGGCGCGCCCGCCACCTGGGTGCTCTCCAACCACGACGTCACCCGGCACGTCACCCGCTACGGGCGGGAGGACACCACGTTCAGCTTCGCCGCGAAGCGCGAGGGCATCCCCACCGACCTGGAGCTGGGCACCCGCCGGGCCCGGGCCGCCGTGCTGCTGTCGCTGTCGTTGCCCGGCGCCGCCTACGTCTACCAGGGCGAGGAGCTGGGCCTCTGGGAGGTCGAGGACATCCCGTTCGCGCTGCGCCAGGATCCGATGTGGGAACGCTCCGGCCGGATCGACCCCGGCCGGGACGGCTGCCGGGTGCCGCTGCCCTGGGCCGGCGACGAGCCGCCGTTCGGGTTCAGTCCGGACGGCGCCACCGCCCCCTGGCTGCCCCAGCCGGCCGGGTGGAAGGACCAGACGGTCCGGGCGCAGACCGGCGACGCGTCCTCGATGCTCGAGCTGTACCGGGCGGCGATCCGGATCCGGCGGGCCGAGCCGGCGCTCGGCGACGGGACGATGAGCTGGCTGCCCGCCCCGGACGACGTGCTCGCCTACCACCGTCGGCCCGGCTTCACCTGCCTGGTCAACCTCTCGGACGTCGCGGTGCCGCTGCCGCCCCACACCGGGCGGCTGCTCGCCAGCGGGCCGCTCGACGACGACCTGCTTCCGCCGGACACCGCCGTCTGGCTGCGCACCGCCGAAGAAGACCCGGCCGGACCCGAAACGGTCTGACCACCCGCGCGGTGCCGGCGGCCCGTCCCGGCCGTCGGCACCGCGGCACCCGCACCCGCACCCGCACCCGGGAAGGAGGTACGCAGCTCCAGCGCCACGTTGTACCGCACGGGGGGACCACCGACGACAGGGAGAAGTTCGCCGATGCCCGACCACACCACCGCCACCCCGCACGCGCCCCCCGGAACCAGGACCCGGGCGGGTATCGCCGCCCTCGCCGGCCTCGCCCTCACCGCGACCTCGCTCACCGTCATCGCGTTGACCAGCACCGCCACCCCCGCCCAGGCGGCGGGGCTCTCGCCGTTCGACATCCCGGGGCGGGGCGCCACCGTCCCGTTCGTCGAGCAGGAGGCGGAGGAGGTCGCGCACACCGGCACGAGGATCGGCCCGGACCGCCGCTACGGCACGCTGCCGTCCGAGGCGTCCGGCCGGGAGGCGGTCACCCTCGACGCCGTCGGCGAGTACGTCGAGTTCACCCTCACCGCGCCCGCCAACGCGGTGACCTTCCGCTACAGCCTGCCGGACAACGCCGCCGGCACCGGCCGGGACGCCAGCATCGACCTGCGGGCCAACGGCACCCTGGTCAAGGCGGTGCCGGTGACCTCGCGGTACGGCTGGTACTACGGCGGTTACCCGTTCAACAACAACCCGGGCGACACCAACCCGCACCACTTCTACGACGAGACCCGGGCCATGTTCGGGACCACGTACCCGGCCGGCAGCAAGATCCGCCTCCAGGTCTCCTCGACCGCCCAGTCGCCGACCTTCACCATCGACCTGGCCGACTTCGAGCTGGTGGGCGCCCCGATCGCCAAACCGTCCGGCGCGCTCGACGTGGTCACCGACTTCGGCGCCGACCCGACCGGGGCGACCGACTCCACCGCGAAGTTCCAGGCGGCGGTGGACGCCGGCAAGGCCCAGGGCCGGGCCGTCTGGATCCCGACCGGCACGTTCACCCTCTGGGACCACGTCGTCGTCGACGGGGTGACGCTGCGCGGGGCGGGACCGTGGTACTCGGTGCTCGGCGGGCGGCACCCGACCGACCGCAAGCGGGCCGCCGGCATCTACGGCAAGTACGTCCCCGGCGGCGGCTACAGCGGTGAGATCCGGCCGCACGAGGCCGGCGGACCCAGCCGCAACGTCACGCTGCGCGACTTCGCCATCATCGGCGACATCCGGGAGCGGATCGACGACGACCAGGTCAACGCCATCGGCGGGGCGATGTCGAATTCGGTGGTCGACAACGTCTGGATGCAGCACACCAAGGTCGGGGCCTGGATGGACGGCCCGATGGACAACTTCACCATCCGCAACAGCCGGATCCTCGACCAGACCGCCGACGGGGTGAACTTCCACTGGGGCGTCACCAACTCCACGGTGACCAACACGTTCGTACGCAACACGGGTGACGACGCCCTCGCCATGTGGGCGCAGAGCGTGCCGAACGTGAACAACTCCTTCACCCGCAACACGATCGGCGTGACGATCCTCGCCAACCACCTGGTGACCTACGGCGGGCGGGACATCAAGATCACCGACAACGTCACCGCCGACTCGGTCACCAACGGTGGCGGCATCCACGTCGCCAACCGCTACCCGGGCGTGACCGGCCCGACCGCCGTCTCCGGGACGATCACCGTCGCCCGGAACACGCTGATCCGCAACGGCAACTCGGACTACAACTGGCGCTTCGGCGTCGGCGCCATCTGGTTCTCCGCGCTCAACGAGCCCATCCAGGGCGCGGCGGTCAACGTCACCGACACCGACATCCTGGACAGCTCGTACGCGGCGCTGCACTGGATCGAGGGGCAGTCCAGCGGGATCAGCTTCAACAACGTACGGATCGACGGCGCGGGCACGTACGCCCTCCAGGTGCAGGCGCCCAGCCAGGTGTCGTTCACGAACGTGCGGGCCACCGGGATCGCCCAGTCCAACCCGATGCACAACTGCGTCGGCAGCGGCTTCCAGATCACCCAGGGCACCGGCAACTCCGGCTGGTACACGTCGACGCCGTACTGCGGGCCGTGGCCCGAGCCGCAGTGGGGCGGCGGCCCCACCAGCCCGCCCCCGACGACGCCGCCGACCACCGCGCCCCCGACCACCCCGCCGCCCACCACGCCCCCGCCGACCACCCCGCCCCCGACCGGCGGGAACCTGGCGCAGGGGCGGCCCGTGACCGCGACGAGCGCCAACCAGAACTACGTCGCGACGAACACGGTGGACGGCAACGCGGCCAGCTACTGGGAGAGCGCCAACAACGCGTTCCCGCAGTCGCTGACCGTCGACCTGGGCGCGGCGCGCACCGTCGACCGGGTGGTGCTGAAGCTGCCCGCCGGCTGGGAGAGCCGGACCCAGACGCTGTCGGTGCTCGGCTCGACCGACGGCTCCTCGTGGGCCACCCTCGCCGGGTCGGCCGGGCGCACGTTCGACCCGGCCGGCGGCAACACGGTGTCGATCAGCGTGCCGGCCGGCGAGCGCCGGTTCGTCCGGCTGACCGTCACCGGCAACACGGGCTGGCCGGCGGCGCAGCTCTCCGAGTTCGAGGTGTACGGCGGCGGCACCACGCCGCCTCCGACGACCCCGCCGCCGACGACCCCGCCCCCGGCCGGGAACCTGGCGCTCGGTCGACCGGCCGCGGCGACCAGCCACGCCGACGTGTACGTGGCGGCCAACGCGGTCGACGGCAACCCGAACACCTACTGGGAGAGCGCCAACAACGCCTTCCCGCAGTCGCTGACGGTGGACCTGGGCGCCAACCGGACGGTGTCCCGGGTCGTGCTGAAGCTCCCGCCGTCCTCGGCCTGGCAGACCCGCACCCAGACGCTGTCGGTGCTCGGCTCCACCAACGGCTCGTCGTTCACCACCCTGAAGGCGTCCGCAGGCCACACCTTCAACCCGGCCAGCGGCAACACGGTCACCGTGACCTTCGCGGCGACCAGCCAGCGGTACCTGCGGCTGACGTTCACCGGCAACAGCAGCTGGCCCGCCGGCCAGCTCAGCGAGTTCGAGGTCCACTCCAGCTAGCCCGATGGCCCCCGCCCGTCCCGGCGGGGGCCGTCCCGGTCCCGGGCGGCCCGACGCAGCGCCGCCCCGACCTCCACCCCGCACCGTCCCCCACCTGTCGCGGCACGACGGGCGTACCCCTGCGCCCGTCACCGGGCAACGCACCCGCACCCCACCCCCGAAAGAGGTGTAGCGACCCATGTCCAGAAACGGCACCAGACCCGGGACCGCGCCGGCCGGCGCGCCCCGTCCCGTCCCCCGGTCGACCCGCCCGGCCAACCGGCGGCTGCTCGCCGGCGTGCTCGCCGGGCTGCTCCTCACCGCCGTCCCGGCCGTCACCCCGGCCGCCGCCGCGCCACCGGCGGACCCGGCCGCGACCGCCGCCCGCGCCGCCCTGCTCGCCGGGCTCTCCGCGACCATGACCGCCAGCAGCCACAACCAGAACTACGTGGCGAGCAACGCCAACGACGGCAACGCGGCCACCTACTGGGAGAGCGCCAACAACGCGTTCCCGCAGTGGATCCAGGCCGACCTCGGCGCCACCGTCACCGTCGACCGGGTGGTGCTCAAGCTGCCGCCCTCGTCGGACTGGCAGACCCGCACCCAGACGCTGTCGGTGCTCGGCTCCACCAACGGCTCGTCGTTCACCACCCTGAAGGCGTCCGGCGGCCACACCTTCAACCCGGCCACGGGCAACACCGTCACCGTCAGCTTCACCGCGACCAGCACCCGGTACGTGCGGGTGCAGGTCACCGGCAACACCGGCTGGCCGGCCGCCCAACTCTCCGAGGTCGAGGTCTACGGCGCCGCCGGCAACCCCGACACCCAGGCCCCCAGCGTCCCGGGCAACCTCGCGTACACCCAGCCCGCCAGCGGGCAGATCCGGCTCACCTGGTCCGCGTCCACGGACAACGTCGGGGTCACCGGCTACGACGTGTACGCCAACGGCGCGCTGCGCGGCAGCGTCAACGGCTCCACGCTGACGTACACCGACAGCCAGCCGAACAGCGCCACGGTCTCGTACCACGTCCGGGCCAGGGACGCCGCCGGCAACCAGTCGGCGAACAGCAACACCGTGACCCGGACCGGCACCGGCAACCCGCCGGTCGGCACCAACCTGGCGGTCGGCAAGCCGATCACCGCCTCCGGGCACGTGCACACGTTCGTGGCCACCAACGCCAACGACAACAACGTGGCCACCTACTGGGAGGGCAGCGGCAACCCGAGCACGCTGACCGTGCAGCTCGGCGCCAACGCCAGCCTCAGCCAGGTCGTGCTGAAGCTGAACCCCGACTCCGCCTGGGGGGCGCGTACCCAGAACATCACCGTCCTCGGGCGGGACCAGGGCTCCTCGACCTTCACCACCCTGGTCGGCGCGGCGAACTACGCCTTCAGCCCGGCCAGCGGCAACACGGTGACCATCCCGGTCTCCGGCGCGGCGGCCGACGTGCGGCTCTCGATCGCCTCGAACACCGGCGCCCCGGCCGGTCAGATCGCCGAGTTCCAGGTCATCGGCACCCCGGCGCCGAACCCGGACCTGACCGTGACCGGCATGTCGTTCAGCCCGTCCGCGCCCGTGGAGACGAGCACCGTCACGCTCTCGGCCACCGTCCGCAACGCCGGCTCGGCGGCCTCCGGCGCCACCAACGTCAACTTCTACCTCGGCACCAACCGGGTGGGCACCGCGCCGGTCGGCGGCCTGGCGGCCGGCGCCTCGGCCACGGTCACCGCCAACATCGGCAACCGGGACGCGGGCAGCTATCCGCTGAGCGCGAAGGTCGACGAGTCGAACACCGTCGTCGAGCAGGACGACACCAACAACAGCTACACCAACCCGAGTCCGCTGGTGGTCAGCCCGGTCGCCAGCTCCGACCTGGTCGCCGCCGCGGTCGCCTGGTCGCCGGGCACCCCGGCGGCCGGCAACACGGTCACCTTCTCGGTGTCGATCCGCAACGCCGGCAGCGTGGCCTCCGCGTCGGGCGCGCACGGCATCACGCTCACCGTGCTCAACGAGGCGGGCACGGTCGTGCGTACGCTGACCGGCTCGTACTCCGGGGTGATCAACGCCGGGGCCACCGTCGGCCCGGTCAACCTGGGCACCTGGACGGCCGCGAACGGCAAGTACACCGTCCGGGTGGTGCTCGCGGCCGACGGCAACGAGCTGCCGGTCAAGCAGGGCAACAACACCAGCGACCGGGCGCTCTTCGTGGGGCGCGGCGCCAACATGCCGTACGACATGTACGAGGCCGAGGACGGCGTGGTCGGCGGCGGCGCCAGCGTCGTCGGGCCGAACCGGACCGTCGGCGACCTCGCCGGTGAGGCGTCCGGCCGGCGGGCGGTGACCCTCAACTCGACCGGCAGCTACGTCGAGTGGACCACCCGGGCCAGCACCAACACCCTGGTCACCCGCTTCTCCATCCCGGACGCCCCGGGCGGCGGCGGGATCAACTCGACGCTGAACGTCTACGTCAACGGCGCGTTCCACAAGGCCATCGACCTGACGTCCCGGTACGCCTGGCTCTACGGCAACGAGGCCAGCCCGGGCAACTCGCCGAGCGCGGGCGGACCGCGGCACATCTACGACGAGGCCAACGTCATGCTCAACTCGACCGTGCCGGCGGGCAGCCGGATCCGTCTCCAGAAGGACCCGGCCAACACCACCACGTACGCGATCGACTTCATCAACACCGAGCAGGTGGCGCCGATCGCGAACCCGGACCCGGCGCGCTACGCCACGCCGACCGGCTTCACCCACTCCGACGTGCAGAACGCCCTGGACCGGGTGCGGATGGACACCACCGGCAACCTCGTCGGGGTGTACCTGCCCGCCGGCAACTACTCCACCGCGTCGAAGTTCCAGGTGTACGGCAAGGCGGTCAAGGTGACCGGCGCCGGCCCCTGGTACACCCGGTTCAACGCGCCCTCCGGCCAGGACAACACCGACATCGGCTTCCGGGCCGAGAACTCGGCGGCCGGATCGTCGTTCGCGAACTTCGCCTACTTCGGCAACTACACCTCGCGGATCGACGGGCCGGGCAAGGTGTTCGACTTCTCCAACGTGTCGAACATCGTGATCGACAACATCTGGAACGAGCACATGGTGTGCCTCTACTGGGGCGCGAACACCGACCACATGACGATCAAGAACTCCCGGATCCGGAACATGTTCGCCGACGGCATCAACATGACCAACGGGAGCACCAACAACCTGGTCAGCAACAACGACGCCCGGGCCACCGGCGACGACAGCTTCGCGCTGTTCTCGGCGATCGACGCGGGCGGCGCCGACATGAAGGACAACGTCTACGAGAACCTGACCTCGACGCTGACCTGGCGGGCCGCCGGTGTCGCCGTCTACGGCGGCTACGGCAACACGTTCCGCAACATCTACATCGCGGACACGCTCGTCTACTCCGGCATCACCATCAGCTCGCTCGACTTCGGCTACCCGATGAACGGCTTCGGGGCGAGCCCGCCCACCCGGTTCGAGAACATCTCGATCGTCCGGGCCGGTGGGCACTTCTGGGGCGCGCAGACCTTCCCGGCGATCTGGGTCTTCTCCGCCTCGAAGGTGTTCCAGGGCATCCGGGTCAGCGACGTCGACATCGTCGATCCGACCTACAGCGGCATCATGTTCCAGACCAACTACGTCGGCGGGCAGCCGCAGTTCCCGGTCACCGACACGGTCTTCACCAACGTCTCCATCAGCGGAGCCCGCAAGAGCGGTGACGCGTACGACGCGAAGTCCGGCTTCGGCATCTGGGCCAACCCGATGCCGGAGACGGGGCAGGGCCCGGCCGTCGGGTCGGTCACCTTCAACAACCTGCGGCTGAGCAACAACGCGGTGGACATCCAGAACACCACCACGACGTTCACCATCAACCGCAACTGACCCACCCCGGTCGCCCGGGCGGCGGCCGGTCCACCGGGCGGTGCGGCCACTCGACACCGAGTGGCGGCACCGCCCGGCCCGTCGAGATGTCCCGCCCGGTCAGTCGGCCGGGTCGCCGTGCCGACCGGCGCCGGCGGCGAACCGGGCCGCCCCGGCCGCCGCGTCGGCGGCCAGCGAGGCCATCCCGTACGCCAGTTCGCCCGCCATGGCCTCCGGCTCGGGCCGGCCGGCGCCGGCGAGCAGCGCCGCCCGGTCGTTGCGCAGGCAGGTCTGCGGGTGCCGGGCGATCTCGGCGGCCAGCCGCTCGGCCGCCGCCCGGGACTCACCCGGCGCGACCAGCCGGTTGACCAGGCCCATGGCGTACGCCTCCTCGGCCGGCACCGGCCGCCCCGTGAGGATCAGGTCCATCGCCCGGCTCTCGCCGATCAGCCGGGGCAGCCGGACCGTGCCCCCGTCGATCAGCGGCACCCCCCAGCGGCGGCAGAAAACCCCGAGCACCGCGTCGGCTTCGGCGACCCGCAGGTCGCACCAGAGCGCCAGCTCCAGCCCGCCGGCCACCGCGTGACCGGAGATCGCGGCGATCACCGGCTTGCTGAGCGTCATCCGGGTCGGACCCATCGGGCCGTCCCCCTGCGCCTCGACCCGGTTGCCGCTCGGGGTGGCGATGGCCTTCAGGTCGGCCCCGGCGCAGAACGTGCCGCCGGCACCCCAGAGCACGGCCACCGCCGCGTCGGGGTCGGCCTCGAAGGCGCGGAACGCGTCGGCCAGCGCCCGTGCCATCGGCCCGTCGACCGCGTTGCGGGCCGCCGGGCGGTCCAGGATCACCGTGGTCACCGCCGCGGCGCGTTCGACGCGTACGCCCATGCCGACAGCATGCCCCCGGCGGTGCCGGCGGCGCCAGGCGTCAGGGCGCGGCGGGCCGCTCCCGGCGGACCAGGGTGGCGCCCAGCGCGGCGCCGACCACGCAGGCCACCCCCGCCGCCTGCGGCCAGGCCAGCAGCTCGCCGAGCAGAACCAGCCCGACCAGCGCCCCGATCGCCGGCTCCAGGCTGAGCAGGACCGCGAAGACCCGGGCCGGCATCCGGCGCAGCGCCGCCATCTCCGCCGAGTACGGCAGCACCGACGACAGCAGCGCCACCGCCGCGCCCAGCGCGAGGGTCCACGGGTCGAGCAGCGCCGCACCGCTGCCGGCGACCCCGAACGGCAGCACGGCCAGCGCGGCGACGGCCATCCCCAGCGCGAGGCCCCGGCTGCCCGGCACCCGGGCGCTGACCGCCTTGCCGAGCAGCACGTAGCCGGCCCAGCCGACCGCGACGGCCACGCAGCACAGCAGCCCCAGCCGGTCCATCCCCGTCCCGCCGAGCCCGCTGATCAGCAGCACGCCGCCGCCGGCCAGCGCCGCCCACGCCACGTCGGCGAGCCGGCGGCTGCCGGCGAGCGACACCAGCAGCGGCCCGGCGAAGCCGATGGTGACCGCGACGCCCAGCGGCACCCGGTGCAGGGCCGCGTAGAAGGCGAGGTTCATGACCGCCAGGGCCAGCCCGAACGCCCCGACCAGACCGGCGGTACGCCAGCCCAGGCGCAGCCCCGGCCGGACCAGGACCAGCAGGATGAGCGCGGCGAAGCCGAGCCGCAGCGTGGTGGTGCCGCCGGCGCTGGCGCTGCCGAAGAGCTGCTTGGCGACGGCCGCCCCGACCTGGGTGGAGAGCATGCCCAGCAGCATCAGCAGCGGGGGCGGCACGGCCCGGGGCTGCCCCAGCGCGACGCTCAGTCGGCTCGCCGGTCGACCGGCCGGCAGCGGGCGGGAGGAGAGTGCGTACACCCGGACCACAGTGGTCGTGGACGGTGCGGCCCGCGACCGGATTTCCACGCCCGCCGACCTCGGTGGGGACGTCCCGTTACGGGCCGGTGGGGGCGCGACCACGTACCGCTGCGGATCCGTCACCGCCGACCGGTTTGCGGGGGCTCCTGCCGGGAAGTCGGTACGGGTGCGAGCACTCTTGACGAAGATCGAGCAGGCATCCGGTCTGGACCGGGTCGGCGACCGGTTGCAGCGTGCCGTCCAGGCCACCCTCCGACCGCAGCGGGTCCGCGACCTGCTGCACGGCGTCTGGCTGGGCCATCCGCTGCACCCGGCGATGGTGCAGGTGCCGGTGGGCGCGTGGATCAGCACGGCGGTGCTGGACCTGATGCCGGGGCAGCGCCGGGCCGCCGCCACGCTGTGCGCGGTGGGCACCGTCAGTGCCCTCCCGGCTGCGGTCACCGGCCTCAACGACTGGGCGGCACTGGCTCGTGACCAGCGCCGGATCGGCCTGGTGCACGCCGCGTCCAACAGCGTCGGCCTGGCGTTCTACGCCGGCTCGGTGGCCGCCCGGATGACCGGTCGGCACAACCTCGGCCGTACGCTCGGCTTCCTCGGGCTCGGCGCCGCCAGCATGGGGGCCTACCTCGGCGGGCACCTGGCGTACAAGCAGGGCGCGCAGGTCAACCAGAGCATCTCCGAGCTGCACCGGATGAGCGACGGCTGGCACTCGATCGCGGACATGGCTGCCCTGCCGGAGCGCACGCTGATCACCCGGGACGTCGACGACGTCTCGGTGATCCTCTACCGGCACGGCGACGAGGTCACCGTGATGCTGGAGCGCTGCCCGCACCAGAGCGGCCCGCTGGGCGAGGGCGAGGTGCGCGAGATCGACGGGCACGACTGCGTGGTCTGCCCGTGGCACGGCAGCGCGTTCCGCCTCAACGGCGGCGAGGTCGTGCACGGCCCCTCCGGCAACGACCAGCAGATCCTGCCGACCCGCGTCGTCGACGGCGTCCTGGAGACCCGTCTGCCCTGACCGGCGCCCGGCGGCCTCTCGGCCCCCGGGAGTCAGGGGCGGCGGTGGCGGCCGATCGCCGTGTCGTGGGACGAATCCGCACGGGTCCGGCCGTGGCCGGTCGGAACGCTGTCGTGGGTACCGGTCCCCGTGCCCCGGTCGACTCCGATCGCGCTGCCGCGTGGGGTGGTGCGGATGTCCCGGTGACCCGTGCCGCGCCTGGCCGTGGTGGTGCCGCGCGCGGTGCTGCCCCGACGGGCGGCGGCCGTGGTCCGGGCCGCGCCGGCCGGTACGTGGGCCGGGCGGCGGCGCAGGCCCAGGACCGCGCCGATCTGCGCGCCGACGATGCTCGCCACCGCCAGGACGGCGGAGACCGCGAGGGGCCGGTTCACCCGGTCGGGCTCGCCGGCGCGGGCGGCGCCCACCGTCACCGTCGGGGCCTGACCGGCGTCCCTCTCCGCCGGGGGCGGCACCGGGGCCTCGGCAGCCGGCGGGGGCGGCGTGGCCCGCTCGGGAGCGACCTTCCCAGGTGCCGGCTGCGGGGCCGGCCGGGCGGGCGCGGGTGGGGTCGGGCGGGCGACGAGGCGGCCGGTCGCGTGCCGGCGGGCACCCCGGTCCTCTGCGTCCCCGGGCAGCCTCAACAGCTGACCCGGGTGGATCCGGTCGGGGTCGCCGAGCCGGTTCAGCTCGGCCAACTCCCGGTAGTCGGCGAATTCGTCCAGGTAGCGCTGGGCGACCGCGCCCAGGTGGTCGCCCCGGGCCACCCGGTAGACCGCCACACCGTCGTCCGAGGCGGATGAGGTCACGGGAGCGGACGAGGCGACCGGGGTGGACCAGGTGTGCGCGGCCGGACCCGGCCAGGCGGCCTCCGCAACCGTCCGCGCGGCTGCGGGCGGTGCCGCCGGCAGGGCGTACGGGCCGGCGACCGCCGCCGCCGCACTCGCCGCCGGGCTGGCCGCGAGGACCAGCGCGACCGAACCGACCAGCGCGGCGGCGGCCCGTTGCTGGCGACTCATCCCCGGCAGTCGGGGCGCCGGCCGGCGCAGCGCCTGCGCGCAGAGTTCGACCAGGACGGAGAAGGCGAACGTGGCCCAGCCGAACCAGCCGGCCAGCGCCAGCGCCCGCAGGAAGAGCCGCCCGTCGTCCCGGCTGGTCAGCGTCGAACCGATCTCCGCGACGCTGGGCAGGTGGTCGGGCAGCGGGTTGCCGGCGAGGGCGAGCAGCGCCACCGGCGCGCCGACCAGCACCGCGCAGAGCACGACGAGCGCGCCGAACCCGGTCAGGATGCGTCCGGTCCGCCGTACGACGGAACGCCCCGATGCGGCCATGGCTGCCTTCCCTTCCTACGGTGCCCCGGTGAGCGGCCGCGCGGTCGCCTCACCGGAGACGGTGACGGTCTCGTCGAAGCCGAGCAGGCCGAGCATGGATCTGCGGTGCGTGACGGTGACGCGTACCCGGACCCGGGTCTCCCCGTCGACGACCGGGAAGCTGACGGTGTGGCCGGCGGCGCCGGCGGCGGCGAGGTAACCGGCGACGGCCCGGCGGGCCTGGGGGCGGTCGATCCGGGTCGGCCCGCCCTCGATGGCGGTGGCCCGGTCGATGGCCTGGCCGCCGGCGCGGGCGGCCTCGGCCGCGAGGTTGTCGGCCCGCTGCAACGTGCGCAGCTGACCCGCGCCGTCGAAGGCCAGGCCGATGACGGAGAGGACGCCGACCATCGCCACCGCGAGGAAGATGCTGACCCGGCCCTGGTCGTGCCGACCGGCCACGGCGGTCATCCCCGGCTCCGGTAGCGGTCCAGCGGCGACGTGAAGTTCGCCGACACGCGCTTGCCGGCGGGCATCCCCGGCAGGACGGACAGGTGCAGGTCCCCGTAGGAGACGGTGCAGGCGACCCGGACGGTGACCGAGGCGTCCTGCCCGGCCGGGCTGCGGAACGCCGCGTCGAAGCTGGTGGGGGCGCCGCGTACCGCGCCGCTGAACGTCACCTCGGGAGTGCCGGCGCAGTTCAGGCCGCGCCAGTCGAGCTGCCGGCGGGCCGCGTCCCGGGCCTCGGCGCGGGCGGTGCGGGCGTCCCGGGAGATCGAGGCGGCGCGGGCGGCGTCGTGGGCGGCGGCGTCGATCGCCTCGGCCGCCACGGCGGTACGCCCGGCGACGCCGGCCAGCACGATCAGGGCGATGAACGCCGGGGCGAGCACCGCCACCTCGATCGAGACCGAGCCCCGCTCGGCGGTACGGCTCACGGCGCGGTCCACCGTTCCACGGTCCCGTGCGCGGACTGGTGCACCGGGAAGGTGACCCCGGGTACGACCGACAGGGACCGCCCGCGCACCGTGCAGGTCACCTCGGTCGCGGTGGTCTCGCAGCTCGGTGCGGGATCCTTCCAGCCGACCAGCCAGCCGCCCGAGGCTTTCAGGAACCGGACGGCCCGCGCCTCACCGGCCCCGGGCGGCGCCTGGTGCAGCCGCTGCGCGTTGACCGCGCTCTGCGCGGCGTTGAGCGCGGTGGAGCGGGCGACGAACCAGGCCGCTGCCTGGATCGAGGCGAAGAGCAGTAGCAGGATCACCGGCATCACCACCGCCAGCTCGACCGGGTTGGCCCCCCGGTCGACCCCGCCGGCCACGAGCCGCCGGGCGGCAGCCAGGGCGGTACGCCGGGCGACGGTGGCCGCCCGGCGTACCGGGGTGGGGTCTGCTCGGCGCACGGCCCGGCGCTACTTCGGGTTCGGGTCCTGGTGGGTCGGGATGTTGTCCATCCAGTCGTTGGCGGCGCCGAGGGCGGCGGCGGTGACCGCCATCGCGACGGCGACCAGACCGAAGATGATCACTGCGGTCGGTACGGGGCTGTCGCCCCGCTCCCCGTCCTCGCGCAGCTCGGCCAGGCGTGTCGACACGACGACGTGCAGTCGGGTGATGACGGACATGACGTGCTCCTTCTCTCGGGGGCGGATCACAGGCGGGCGATGAACGGATAGACGGCGAAGCCGAGCAGGACGAAGACGAGCAGCGCCCCGGGGATGTCGAGCCGGCTGGTCACCCCCTCGGCCCGGGCCAGGTTGTCGGTGCGGATCTGGTCGCGCAGCGAGTCGGCGCGGCTGCGCAGGGTCTCGTGCACCTGCGCGCCCTCGCTGCCGGAGGAGCGCATGATCGCCCCGACGTCGCCCAGTTCCGGGATGCCGATGCGCTCGGCGAGGTCGCGAAGCTCGTCCCACGGCGAGTGCATCTGCATCTGCGCGATCCGCAGCGACTCGGAGATGCGGTCGAAGACCCAGCCGTCGCAGACCGCCGCCGCCCGCTCCAGCGACTGCACCGGCCCGTGCGCGGCGGAGAGCTGGAGGGCGACCAGGTCGAGGTAGGTGCAGACCGCCTGGCGGAACTCGTCGCGCGCCTTGTCCGCCCGGTCCAACACCGACCGGTGCGCGATCAGGGCGCAGAGCAGCGCCAACCCGAGGCTGCCGAGGACGGGTACGACCACCGGCAGCCGGATGCCGACGGCGAACAGGGTGACGCCGAGCAGCGTCGGCGCGGCGAGCCCGATCAGCGCGGAGAGCAGCATCGACAGGGCGTACTGCTCGGGCGTCCGGTCGATCAGGGCGAGCTGCCGGTGCGGTGGCCGCAGCCAGCGGGACAGCCCGGTGAGCCACTCCAGCCGCCGGTCGGCGGGCGTGGCGAGCTGCCCGGCGCCGGCCGGTTGGTGCAGCCGGCGCAGCGCGGGCCCGAGCGCGGGCGTGGCCGGCACCAGCTCGCGGACCACCAGGAAGGCGCCCAGCCCGACCGCCGCCCCGCCGCACACGGCGACGGCGAGCTGCCAGTTGAGGACGACCGTACTCATGGGGCCACCTCCTCCGGGTCCGGGGCGGGCAGGAAGCGGGCCGGCCGGCGGGGCTGGCTCATCGACCGCACCCAGGCCAGCAGGCCGACGAAGGCCGCGCCGAGCGTCGCCATCACGAGCTGCCCGAAGGGCGTGCCGTACGGGCTCACGTACTCGGTGTTGAGCAGCCCGTACGCGACCGTGGCCAGGGTCATCCCGGTGAGGAAACGGACCGCGAACCGGGGCTGGGTGCGCTTCGCCTCGATCTCCCGGCGGGTGGCCACCTCGGCCGCCGCCGCCCCGGCGATCGAGCCGAGCACATCGCCGAGGCGTTCGCCCCGGTCGGTCACGTGCAGGATCAGCGCCGCCACCACCTGGTCGCAGACCGGATCGCCGATCTCGTCGGCGAAGGCGAGCAGCGCGGAGCGGGCCAACCAACCGGCCTGGAGGCGGGCGGCGAGCAGCCGTACCTCCTCCTGGATCTCCTCGGGCGCGGTGGCGACCGTGCCGATGATCGTCTGCTGGAGTCCCTGGCCGGTGGCGGAGACGTCCTTGAGCCGGCGGGTCCACTCGCCGACCGCCTCGATGCGGGCGATGGCCCGCTGCTCGGCCTTGCCGACGGAGAACAGCCACGGGGTGCCCGGGACGGCCACCGCGACCAGCAGACCGACCACCGGTAGGCCGGTGACCAGGAAGGCCAGCGCACCCGCGACCAGGGCGGCGACCAGCAGCGCCTGGTGGGCCCGCTGTTCGCGCGGGGTGGCGCCCGGGCCCTTCCAGAGCCGGTCGAGCCCACGGCCCGCGCCCGGGCCACCGGGCGGCCGGCGGGTGCCGACCAGCGCGACGACCGCCAGCAGCAGCCCGGCCACGCAGGCGGCACCGGAGGCCACCGCGACGAGTTCGACGTTGTCCAGCACCGAGGTCACCGCCGCCCGAGCCGGGTCTGCCGGGGCCGCCGCCACGCGCCCGTGCCGGCCTCGATCCAGCGGCTGAGCAGCCGGGCGTCGTAGCCGACCCGGAGGAGCTGGGCGCGCACCCGCTCGGGCAGGTGCCGGGGTACGGCCCGCCCGTCCGGCCCGGGCCCGAACACCTGGGTGGTGGTGATCCGGTTGCCGTCGCCGACGCCGATGACCTCCTCGACGTGCGAGACGAAGCGGTGCTTGCGCCCGCCGATCGCGGTCTCGTCCTCGACGGTGACGTAGACGATCAGGTCGAGCGCGTTGCCGGCCATCCGGCGGGCCTGGTCGACGGTCATCTCGCGGCCGTGCGCGAGCGCCAGCTCGATGATCCGCTCGCTGACCCCGGCGGGCGTACGGGCGTGGATGGTGCACATCGAGCCGCGGCTGGTCGTCATGGCCTGGAGCATCGGGACGATCTCCCGGGACCGGACCTCGCCGACGATGATCCGCAGCACGCCCATCCGCAGGGAGACCGGGATCAGGTCGGCGATGCTCACCTCGCCGGCCGGGCGGCCGTCCGCCCCGCGTTCGCCGTGCCCCTCCCGGGCCTCGAAGCTCATCACCGCCCGGTGCTTGAGGCGGCGGCGGGCCGGCAGCAGCTCGCGGCTCTCCTCCAGCAGCACGTACGGCTCGTCGGCCGGGATCTCGTCCATCAGCGCCCGGATGACTGTGGTCTTCCCGGCGCCCGCGAGGCCGGCCACCATGATGTTCAGCCCGGCGCGCATGGACGCGCGGAGGAAGTCGCGCACCAGCGGGTCGATCATCTCGTCCAGGTCGCCCCTGGCCCCGGCGAGGTCGTCGAGGCTCACGTCGAGGGTGTTGTGCTTGCGGATCACCGCGTACGGGCGGTGGCTGACCAGGAACACCGCAGCGAGCCGGCTGCCGTCGGGCAGTTGCAGGTCGAGGGTGGGCTTGGACGTCGACAGCGAGCGTTCGGTGGCCCCGGCCCGGCGGGCCGCCGCCTGGAGGATCTCCACCAGCTCGTCGTCGCTGTCGGCGATCGGCTCCACCCAGTCGACCCCGCCGCCGTGGCGGGTGACGCGCACCTGGTCGCAGCCGAGGATGTGCACCTCCTCGATGGTGTCGTCGACCAGCAGCGTCTGGAGGCGGCCGAGCCCGGCCAGTTCGGCGGTCACCTGGTCGAGCAGGAGCCGCTCCTCGCCGGCCGCCATCGGAGTGCCGGCCCGGCGCACCGCGTCCGCGTACTCGGCGACCACCGTCACCGCGAGCCGGGCGCGCTCGGTGTCCTCCTCGTCGACGGTGAACTCCCGGCCGCGCTGCCACAGGGCCAGCCGCTCGCTGAGTTCCCGGCGCAGCTCGCGGACCACCTGGAAGTCGACCCGGGGCCGGGGCGGCGGCTCGGGCCGCGGCGCGGTGACCGGCACCGGCAACGGGAGGGGATGGTGCCGTCCGTTGGGCGGGGCCAGCGGCGGCGCCGTGGAGGTGGCGCCGGGCGGCTGCCGACGCGGATCGCCGGAGACCGGTTCAAACCGCATCCGGCACCCCCTGCGGCACGGGCCAGGTCAGCCGGGCGCGCCGGCGTTCCAGCAGCGCCCCGACCGGCACCTCCAGGGCCCCGGCCGCGCGCATCAGGGGCCGACCGGCCCGCACGGTGCCGCCCAGGCCGAGCACCTCGGCCGTACGCGGATCGTGCGGCATCCGGGCGATCACCGGCAGCCGCAGCGCCTTGCTGACCTCGCCGCTGCCGTGGCCGTCGCCGACCAGCAGCAGCCGCAGGGTGCCCGGCGGCACCCGGTGCTCGGCGAAGTCCCGCTCGATCGTCCTGGCCATGGCCCGGGTGCCGGAGAGGTCGGGGAGCCGGGCGCCGCTGACCAGCAGCACCACCGAGGCGGCGCGCAGGATCGGCCACGGTGGACCGACGACGTGCAGCCGCCCGCAGTCCACCACCACGTCGTACGGCGGGTCGCCGCCCTCCAGGCTGCCGAAGAAGTCGGCGAAGCGCTGCCAGAGCGGGATGACGCTGCCGGCCTGGGCGGGATCGACGACGCCGGGCAGCAGCAGCCGCTCCCGCTTCGGCGCGTCCAGGTCGACCAGTTGCGACCAGAACGCCGACTCCAGGTTGCCGTCGCGCAACTCGCCGACCGCCAGTTCGCCGATGCCCCGGGGGCCGTCGAGCGCGCCGCCCAGGTAGCCGGCGAGGATCGACCCGCCGGCCGGGTCGCACTCGGCGAGCACCAGCCGCCGGTGCCAGGTCAGGGCGCACGCGAGGGCGGCGGTGGTGACGCCCGGGGAGCCCTTCGCCGACACCAGCGCGATGATCGCCATGGTCAGGCCGCCTCGGTCAGTACGAGAGCGATCCGCTCCTGGCTGGACAGCGCGACGACGGCCGGCACGTCCCGGACGGCGAGCGCCAGGTAGACCACCACCTCGTCGTCGTCGTCCGAGGTGACGGCGTCGATGACCGTCGCCTCGAATCGGGTGGCGGCGCCCGCAGGGCGGTCGTCGTCCCCGTCCGGCGTGCTCACCAGCAGGATCTTGTCGCCAGGGTGGAGTCTGCGGGCGGGCACCTCGGCGGGGCTCAGGCCCAGCGCGAGCTGCTGCTGGCCGGGCCCGAGCAGCGGGTCGTCGGTGAGCTGCGCCATGGTCAGCAGCGTGCCGGGGGTCAGCGCCACGGCGGCCCGCTTGCCGACCACCTCGTCGAGCCGCCCGGCGGGCACCGGCGACAGCCCTTGGCCGCCGGCCACCTGCACCGGGACCAGGTCGTCGGCGCTGACCTGCCGGCCGACCTCGACCGGCCGGGCCACCGCCAGGTAGCTGCCGGTGGCGCGTACGGAGGTGACCGCGAACGCCGCCCCCAGGCCGCCGAGGGCGATCAGCAGCACGGCCAGGCCGAGCAGCCCGGGCCGCATCCGCCGCTGCCGCACCACCCGGGGCGGGGCGACCGGCGCGTCCACCGGCCCGGTTCCGTTCCGGGTCGCCACACTCACCGGACCATCTCCGTTCGCGACTGCGGGGCTCGCAAGATCGGCTCACTCCTCGCGCTCACCGGACCATCTCCGTTCGCGACTGCGGGGCTCGCAAGATCGGCTCACTCCTCGCGCTCATTGGGCCACCACCTGTAGTTCGTTGATTCGGACCGGGACCGTTCCCGTGGTCCGGTTGACCGGGATGACGCCGCTCTGGCCGCCGCCCTGCCAGGTCACCGTCCAGTAGGTCGTGGCCCGCACCCGGTAGTCGCCGGCCTTCGGGTAGCCCTGGTAGCCGCAGTCGGGGGAGGGGCGGCCGGCGAGCGGGCCGTCGGCCCGGTACGGCGTACCGGCGCCGGAGCAGGTGACCTTGCGGCCGTTGCCCATGTTCCAGACGATCCGGTCGAACTTCGCCGTGATCCGTACGGTCAGGCCCCGCTCGCTCTCCGAGGCCCGCTGGGTCGGCCCGAAGTACTTCCGGTCGTCGTTGCGGCCCCACATCCAGACCGGCAGCCCGACCAGGCCGGGGCCGTTGCTGCGGCGGGGGGCGACCGCGATCCGGGGCGCCGCGATGGTGATCTTGGCCAGCGCCCGCCGGGCGAGTTCCTCCGGGTCGGGCGGCGCGCCGAAGCCGGGCGGTGGGGCGTCGCGCAGGACCGTGGTCTGGGAGCCGAGGTGGCCGCCGTTGCAGGTGCGCACGTACCACTGCTGGCCCTCCGGGGCCTCGGGCTGCGGTTCGGCGAGCTTGTAGTAGCAGCCGTCGCCGTTGTTGAACCAGCCGAGCACGCTGTCGTAGCACTTGACGGTGCGGCCGTTCCACTGGCACTTGGCGGCGCCGCCCCCGCCGCCCGAGTCGCCGCCCCCGCCGTCGTCCCCGCCGCCGCCGGGGTCGCCCGGGGTGCCGGGATCGTCGTCCCAGACGCTGCAGTCGCTCTGCCCCGGCGGGCACTCCGCGCCGGGGTCCGCGCGTCCTGCGGCGATCGCGGGCACGGCCGCCCCGAGCGTCAGCAGCAGGGCCAGGGCGGCGCCCGCGAGCGACCGGCGGGCCGTTCCATCCCGGCCGCCACCGTCGGCGGTACGGGCGTGGGCCGCCCCGGCGTCCCGTCCCGCCCGCGTCAGCACGGCTGGTCCTCGTGGGCGGCGCCGGCGCTGATCAGCCAGCGGCCGTCCGGGTAGCGGGTGGCGGTGGCGGTGGCCAGGTGCCGCGTCCCGCCGGTGCCGGGCACGACCCGCTTGTCCCTGGCGTAGACCAGCCGGTAGCCGGTGGCGTCCAGGCAGTCCTGGATCTCCACGGCGGGTGGGCTCGAATCCAGGCTCACCGAGGTCACGGTCGGGTCGGAGACCAACGTGCCGGTACGCATCGCGCCGTGCTCCTTCGCCTTGCGGATGGTCAGCCGGACCCGGGTCAGCAGTGGGTCGGCGAGGAACCGGGACAGCTCCGGATGGTGGGGGTCGCCGCGCCCGCTCGCCTTGCGGGATGCGGCGAGATATCCGGCGTACGCGGCCAGCGCCGCCTTCCTCGCCGCCTGCTCGTCGGCGGCCCGGTGGGTGGGGGCGGGGGCGTCCCCGGGGGTCGCCGCCCGGGGGGTCGGTCCGGGCTCGGCGCCGCAGGCCGGCGCCGCGCCGAGCGTCGCGATGGCGAGCAGGCAGGTTGCCCATCGGCTGAACCGCCGTCCGCGCACGTCGTGCCTCCTCGGTGGCGACCCGGGGCCGGTTTCGGCGGCCTCCGGGCATGCGGCGGCGTGACCGGACGGGGTCGTCCGGACCTGTCGGAAAGCGCCGACGCATTTGCCGTTACGGATCTCTACAAAAGCGTTGTCCCGCGTCGTCCCTGTCTTTTCGCTGTGGGTTGCACCACACCCAAGGGGCGAGCATAGGCTGACGCTCGCCGATGCAACAGAGGCAATTCGTTCGAACACGCTGAGTGATGACAGGTGGTGGCAGCGGGTGGTCGGGGCCGGTGCGGGCGGGTCGGGCGGCGGGGATCGGTGGGGCACAGGCGTGGGAAGCGCGCGCGGCGGGCGAGGCGTCGTCGAGGCGGCCGGTGCGTGTCCCGGACGTGGTGTCTGGTCCGATCCGTCCCCCGCGCCGACGTGTCGCTATTTCGCCATGGTGGGATTCCCGCCTATTCGGATGCGCCATTTCCGCGCCCAACGCCGCGCATTGCGGGGGAGGGGTGCGGGCCGTTTCGCCCGTTACCGGAAGTCGTCCATGGCGCTACCCTGCGTGGTTGTCGTCGGTGCGGGCCTCCGGGGGCGGTCATGGCGATGACCGGGCCGCCGGCGGTGGCGGAGCCGGCCGCATCGAAGGTCGCCGCGCGCGGGCCGCGGCTGCTGGCCGTACTTGTGCTCGCCCCGGTGCTCCGGCTCGCCGTGCTCCGGCACGCCGTACCGCCGGGGGTGGCGACCCGGACCGGGTGCGACGCGTGCGGCGCCCCGGTCGGGCTGGCCCGGCCGTGGCCGGCGCTGGGCCCGACGGCGCGGTGCGGGCGGTGCGGGGCGCGCGTCGGCCCGCCGCCCGGCACGGTGGAACTCGCCCTCGCGGCGGCCGTCGGGGCGTTGGTGCTGCTCGGGCCGCCCCCCGCCGTGCTGGTCGCCACGGCCTGGTGGCTGGGCTGGGCGATCCCGCTGGTCCTCGTCGACGCGGCCGTGTGCCGGCTGCCGGACCGGCTCACCTGGCCCGCCGCGGCCGGGACCTGGCTGCTGCTGGGGCTGGCCGCCCTTGCCGGGGCCGGCCCGGCGCCGTGGCTGCGCGCCACCGTGGCCGGCGTCGCGCTGGCGCTCTTCTTCGCCACCACCACGCTGCTGCTCGGCCGGCGCGGCTTCGGCCTCGGCGACGCCAAGCTGGCGCTCGGCGTCGGCGCGCTGCTGGGCTGGTACGGCTGGGCGGTCCCGGTGGCCGGGCTGGTGCTCGCCCTGCTGCTCTCCGGGGCGGTCGGCGTCGCGCTGCTGGCCGCCCGCCGCGTCGGCTGGCGCAGCCACCTCCCCTTCGGCCCGTTCCTCGTCCTCGGCGCCCTCGCCGCCCTCGTCCTGCTCTGATCCTGCGGGCGCAGGCCGCCCGCGCTGGCCCTCCTGTCCGGGCCGGCCTCCCGTCCGCGCTGGCCCTCCGTGCGGGCGGGTTCCGCCTTCCGCGAGCGGTCAGCGGCGGGACGTCGGGGTGGCCGGATCGCGGACGGGGCGCTCGGCCTGGCGGGCGCGGCGGTGCAGCAGCCCGGCGGCGGGGCGGGCGAACAGCGGGGTGAGCAGCGCGGCGAACAGGGCGCCGAGCAGGACACCGGCGACCACGTCGTGCGGGTAGTGCACGCCGACGAAGGTGCGGGAGAACGCGGCCAGCGCCGCCAGCGGCAGCGCCACCAGGCCGACCCGGCGGGACAGCAGCAGCGTCGCCACCGCCAGGCCGCCCGCGATCGTGGAGTGGTTGCTGGGGAACGACCAGTCGCCCGTCGGCGGGCACTCGCCGGCGATGATGGCGAGTTCGGTGGCGATCGCCCGGCAGGGGCGTTCCTGGTCCACCACGGTCTTCAGCAGCTCGCTGCACCCGTACGCGAGCACCACCGGCGCCGGCGACACCAGGGCGTACGCGCGGTCGCGCGGCCCGCCCCCGAGCCGGGACACGGCCGCGATCAGCCACAGCGCGCCGAGCAGCAGGATTGCGCCCTCGGTGAAGTGCTCGGCGAACCACTGCACCGGTTGCGGGGTGTCGGCGGCGAAGTCGACGATGTCCTGGTACCACTCGACACTGATCTTCGGAACGTCCGACGTGTCCGCATCAATCATGATTCACCTCACGGATCGTTCATACCTCGTTTAGCTCCCAGACAACCCTGGAATACCTGGAAGTCGGGCGCAGTGTGCATTGGTCGGGTGGTGGCCCCGACTTTCGTCTCAGCGACCTCTCAGCCCCATCTGCTTCGATTGACCCGGTACGTCGGACTTCCCTGGAGGCGCTGTGCACGAAACCCCCATCACCGATCGGCCGCCGACCGGGCAGGTCACAGGGGGCGACGAGGCCTGGCGGATTCGGCGTACGGAGGCGGACATGGACCGCCTCGCCGAGACCGAGTCGATCTTCGCGTTGGGCAACGGCTGGGTCGGCTGGCGCGGCAACCTGGACGAGGGCACTCCCTACGGCATGCCCGGCACCTACCTCAACGGCTTCCACGAGCGGCGCGAGCTCGACTATCCCGAGGACGGGTACGCCTTCCCGCAGTTCAGCGACACGGTGATCAGCGCGCCGAACGCGGCCCTGATCCGCCTCTGGGTCGACGGCGAGCCGCTGGACGTGCGCACCGGCACCCTGCGCACCCACGAGCGGGTGCTCGACCTGCGTGCCGGGGTGGTCGAGCGGCACACCGAGTGGATCTCGCCGGCCGGCCACGGCGTACGCGTCCGCAGCGTCCGACTGGTCTCCCTGCCCCGCCGTCCGGTGGCCGCCGTCCGGTGGTCCGTCGAGCCGTTGGACGGCACGGTCGAGGTGCGGGTCTGCGCCGACCTGCTCGCCAACGAGCGGGTGCCGGAGCGCGCCGACGACCCCCGCGCCGCCTCCGTGATCACCGACCCGCTGGCCGCCGAGTACCGGCACTCCGACGGGCACGACGGCGTCCTCGTCCACCGCACCGGGCACAGCGGCCAGCGGGTCGCCGTCGCCGTCGCGCACGACGTGCACGCCCCGGACGGCTTCGCCCCCGGCGTCGACTGCACCCCCGACCGGCTGCGCCTCACGCTGACCGGGACGCTGCGCGCCGGCGAGCGGCTGCGACTGACCAAGTTCGCCGCGTACGAGTGCACCCCGGTGGATGGCCTGCCCCCGGAGGAACTGGCCCGACTGGTCGTCGCGGAGGCCGACGCGGCCCGCGCGGAGGGCTTCGGGGCCCTGCTGACCGGCCAGCGCGCGGCGCTGGACGCCGCCTGGCAGACCGCCGACGTCCAGCTCGACGGCGACGACGAGCTCCAGCAGGCCATCCGGTTCTCGGTGTTCCACCTGCTCCAGGCGGGCCGGGCGGACGGCGACCGGACCATTCCCGCCAAGGGCCTGACCGGCAACGGCTACGACGGGCACGTGCTCTGGGACACGGAGGGCTACGTCCTGCCCGTGCTGACCTACCTCGACCCGCCGCTGGCCCGCTCGGCGCTGCGCTGGCGGCACGCCCACCTGCCGGAGGCCCGCGAGCGCGCGGCGGAGCTGCGGCTGACCGGCGCGACCTTCCCGTGGCGGACCCTCGGCGGGCGGGAGTGCTCCGGCTACTGGCCGGCCGGCACGGCCGGGCTGCACCTCAACGCCGACATCGCCGACGCGGTGCTGCGCTACGCCGCCGCCACGGGCGACGAGGAGTTCCTCGCCGGGCCCGGGCTGGAACTGCTGGTCGAGACGGCCCGGCTCTGGCACGGCTTCGGCCACTGGTCCGACACCGGCACCTTCCACCTGCACGGCGTGACCGGCCCCGACGAGTACAGCGCCCTGGCCAACGACAACGTCTTCACCAACCTGATGGCCCGGCGCAACCTGCGCGGGGCCGCCGACGCCGCCGAGCGGCACCCCGGGGCGGCGGCCCGGCTCGGGGTCGAGGCGGCCGAGGTGTCGGCCTGGCGCGCCGCAGCCGACGCGGTCTACGTCCCGTACGACCGCAAGCGGGGGGTGCACCAGCAGTCGGCCGGCTTCACCGAGCAGCCGGAGTGGGACTTCGCGGACACCTCGGACGACGACTACCCGCTGCTGCTGCACTTCCCCTACCTGGAGCTGTACCGCAGGCAGGTGGTCAAGCAGGCCGACCTGGTGCTCGCCATGCAGCGCTGCCCGGGGGAGTTCACGGCCGACGAGAAGGCCCGCAACTTCGCCTACTACGAGGCGCGGACCGTCCGGGACTCGTCGCTGTCGGCCTCCCCGCAGGCCGTGCTCGCCGCCGAGGTCGGGCACCTCGACCTGGCGTACGACCTGTTCGCCGAGTCGGTGCTCCAGGACCTGGCGGACCTCGGCGACAAGACCGGCGACGGGCTGCACCTGGCGTCGCTGGGCGGGGCGTGGCTGGCCCTGGTGCAGGGCTTCGGGGGGCTGCGCGACGACCGCGGGGTGCTCTCCTTCGACCCCCGGCTGCCGGCGGCGATCGACCGGCTCGCGTTCCACCTGCGCTGGCACGGCCACCGGCTGCGGGTCACCCTCACCGCCGACGAGGCCCGCTACGAGCTGCCGGACGCCGACCCGGAGACCGGCATCGAGGTGTGGCACCACGGCGAGCCGCTCCGGGTCACCGGAGCCGGGCCGGTCACCCGGCCGATGCCCGAGGTGCCCGACCCGGGGCCGGAGCCGCCCTCCCCGCCCGGCCGCCGCCCCACCCGCCGCTCCGCCGGCGACCACTGAGGCGTATGGGCGCAGCTCGGTAGGGTGGCGCGGTGTCCGATCTTCAGCGGCTCGCCGCCCACCACGCCGACGCGCTGCTGCGCTTCGAGCGGGAGAACCGGGGGTGGTTCGCGCGGTCGGTGCCGGACCGGGGCGACGCGTACTTCGCCGACTTCGCCGCGCGGCACGCGGGGCTGCTCGCCGAGCAGGAGAGCGGCACCTGCCACTTCCACGTCCTGGTCGACGCCGACGGGGAAGTGCTGGGCCGGTTCAACCTGGTCGACGTCGCCGACGGCGAGGCCGAGCTGGGCTACCGGGTGGCCGAGCGGGCCGCCGGGCGCGGGGTGGCGACCGACGGCGTCCGCCGCGTCGTGGCACTGGCCCGCCGGGCGTACGGGCTGCGCCGGCTGACCGCCGGAACCACGCTGGACAACGCGGGCTCGCTCGCGGTGCTCCGGCGTACCCGGTTCACGCCGGTGGGCGAGGCGTCACTCGACGGGCGCCCCGGGCTGCGGTTCGCCCGCGGGCTGACGGCCGACGACTGACGCGCCCGACATCCGCTGCCGGACGGTCTCCAGCGCCTCGAAGGCGTACGCCCAGTTGTGGCACTTGAAGCTGCGCAGCCCCTCGATCGCGGTGCGGCAGTCGGTGCAGCGCACCCCGGCGATCGCGTCCGGGACCTCGGTGTTGACGTACCTGCGGTCGCCGAGGATGACCGTCGCGATCATCATCCGGTCGTGTACGCCGGAGAGGGCGGAGGAGACGATGTCGTACCAGTTCACCCGGCGGCCGCACTTCGGGCAGTCCGGCTCGTCGCCGCTGACCCAGAGCGGGGCGCCGATGCTGCGCAGCGGCATGCCGAGCAGCTTCTCGATCCGGCGTACGTCCGACTCCGGGGTCGTCCACCGGTGCCTGCCGGGCAGCGAGGCGGGCGAGTCGTAGACGGCACGGAACAGGACCGGGTCGACCTCCACGGTCTCGCGCTGACTGGTCATCGGCGTGCCTCCTCCACGGTCGGTGCCCGCGCCCGGTGGGGCGGGTACGACCGGATCAACGACGACCGGGGGTCGGGTGTTGTCCGCCCGGTGCCGCGGGATCCCCCGCGGGGGCCTACGGGTGGTGGGGCCCCAGGCCGCGCAGCGCCGTGTCCACCAGCTGGTCGGCGTACCCGTGCGTCAGCGGGCCGGTGCGCTGGAGCCACCGGTTGAGGACCGGCCCGAAGATCAGGTCGACGGCCACGTCGAGGTCGACGTCCTCGGCGAGCTGGCCCGCACGCCGGGCGGCGCGCAGGCGTTCCTTCTTCAGCTCCCGCATGGGCCCGTCCAGCCGCTCCGCGTAGTCGGCGGCGAGGGCGGGGTCGTGGACGATCTCGGTGTGCAGGGCGCGCATGGGCAGGTCGTAGCGCGGGTCGTTCAGCTCGTCGACGACGGCCCGCAGGACCAGCTTCAGGTCGGCGGCCAGGTCGCCGGTGTCCGGTAGGGCGCCGCCCTGGCCGTCCTGCCCGCCGTCGGTCGTGAGCGCGAGGAAGGCGTCGAACAGCAGGGCGCCCTTCGAGGGCCACCAGCGGTAGATCGTCTGCTTGCCGACGCCGGCGGCGGCGGCGATGCCCTCGATGCTGAGCTTCGCGTAGCCCACGTCGCCGACGAGGTCGAAGGCGGCGGCGAGGATGGCGCGGCGTGCCGTCTCGCTGCGACGGCTGGAGTCGGGGGCGACCTTCTGCGTGGGCACGGGCCCAATCTAGCAAGAGGATGAGACGAGACGGTCCGTCTTGACAGCGGGGCCCGGTCGGGTAGGGTCACTCCCGTCAACAAGACGAGACGGTCCGTCTCGTTAGGGAGGGAGTCCCCATGGAAGCCTCAGTCACCGCCGCACCGCGGGTCTGGTTCGTCACCGGGGCCAGCCGTGGTCTCGGCCGCGCCTTCACCGAGGCCGCGCTCGCCGCCGGCGACCGGGTCGTCGGCGCGGCCCGGGACGTCTCGCCGCTCGACGACCTCGCCGCCCGGCACCCCGACCGCCTGCTGGCGCTGCGCCTCGACGTCACGGACCGCGCGGCGGTGCTCGGCGTCGTCGACGAGGCGGTACGGCACTTCGGCCGGCTCGACGTCGTCGTGAACAACGCCGGGGCGCTCTACATGGGCATGATCGAGGAGTTCACCGAGGCCGAGGCGCGCGCCCAGCTGGACCTCAACTTCTTCGGCGCGCTCTGGGTCAGCCAGGCCGTCCTGCCGCACCTGCGCGCCCAGGGCGCCGGGCACGTCGTGCAGGTCTCCAGCATCGGTGCGCTCGGGGGCTTCCCCAGTACGGGGCTCTACAGCGCGAGCAAGTTCGCGCTGGAGGGCATGAGCGAGGCGCTGGCCGCCGAGGCCGCCGGCTTCGGCGTCAAGGTCACCATCGTCCAGCCGGGCGGCTACTGGACCGACCTCTACACCAGCAGCACAGCGGCCGCCCCGAACCCCGCTTACGACCCGCTGCGGGAGGAGTTGGCGCGGCAGTGGGCGGAAGGGTCGATCGACAGCGAACCCCGGCTGGCCGCCGAGGCGCTGATGAAGCTCGTCGCCAGCGACGACCCGCCGCTGCGGCTGCTGCTGGGCAGCATGGTCTACGACCTCGCCTTCGACATCTCCAAGCGACGCATGGACGTCTGGGCCGGCTGGGAAGAGGTGAGCCGCGCCGCCGAGCAGGCGGTCCCCGCCCCGGGCGCCGGGCCGGCCTGACCGCCGCCGGGCGCGGGAGGGCGGGGCGCACGGTCGCCCACGGTCGTGACGCTCACCACGCGCGTGGGAACTCTTCCGTGGCGGAAGAGTAGGGTTCGCCGCGCCGTGCGACCCTGGTGACCGGGCGACGACGGCGCTCCTGCGTCCGTACGCGATGCGACCCCGACCGACCCGTCTCCGCCGGGTGGGCGTGGTGCGCGCCCCCCGAGTGGAAATGGCTGTATGTCCTCTGTGTCGTCCCTGGTCGGCCGCCCGCGCCTGCCCCGCCCGTCCTGGCTGTCGCCGAGGGTGTTCCGCACCGAGGTCCTCGCCGGCCTGGTCGTCGCCCTGGCGTTGATCCCGGAGGCGATCTCCTTCTCGATCCTGGCCGGGGTCGATCCCCGGGTGGGCCTCTTCGCCTCGTTCACGATGGCGGTGACCATCGCGATCTGCGGCGGGCGGCCGGCGATGATCTCCGCCGCCACCGGCGCGGTCGCCCTGGTCGTGGCGCCCCTCGCCAAGGAGCACGGCCTCGACCACCTCGTGGCGGCGGTGATCCTCGGCGGCACGATCCAGATCCTGCTGGCGGTGCTCGGGGTGGCGAAGCTGATGCGGTTCATCCCGCGCAGCGTGATGGTCGGCTTCGTCAACGCCCTGGCCATCCTGATCTTCGTCGCCCAGGTGCCGCACCTGATCGGGGTGCCGTGGCTGGTGTACCCGCTCGCGGCGGTCGCGCTGGCGATCATGGTGGGGCTGCCCCGCCTCACCCGGGCCGTCCCGGCGCCGCTGGTCGCCATCGTGGTGCTGACCGTGGTCACGGTGGCCACCCACGCGGCGGTGCCGACCGTGGGCGACGAGGGGGCGTTGCCGGACAGCCTGCCCACGCTCGGCCTGCCACAGGTCCCCTGGACCATGGACACCCTGACCCTGATCGCCCCGTACGCCCTGGGCATCGCGCTGGTCGGGCTGATGGAGTCGTTGATGACCGCGAAGCTGGTCGACGACATCACCGACACCCCCTCCAGCAAGACCCGGGAGTCGTGGGGGCAGGGGGTGGCGAACATCGTCACCGGGTTCTTCGGCGGCATGGGCGGCTGCGCGATGATCGGTCAGACGATGATCAACGTGAAGGCGTCCGGCGCCCGTACGCGGCTGTCGACCTTCCTGGCCGGCGTCTTCCTGCTGATCCTGGTGGTCGCGCTCGGCGACGTGGTCGCGGTGATCCCGATGGCCGCCCTGGTCGCCGTGATGGTCATCGTCGCGGTGTCGACGTTCGACTGGCACTCGGTCGCCCCGGCCACGCTCAGGCGGATGCCGTACGGCGAGACGATCGTCATGGTGACCACCGTCGTCACCACGCTGGCCACCCACAACCTCGCCGTCGGCGTCGTCGCCGGCGTGCTCACCGCGATGGTCGTCTTCGCCCGGCGGGTCGCCCACCTGGTGGAGGTGACAAGCGTCCTCGACCCCGACGGGACGACCCGGATCTACTCGGTGCACGGCGAGCTGTTCTTCGCCTCCAGCAACGACCTGGTCGGGCAGTTCGACTACGCCAACGATCCCGACAGCGTGGTCATCGACATGACGCACGCCCACGTCTGGGACGCCTCCTCCGTGGCCGCCCTCGACGCCGTCACCACCAGGTACGCCGCCCGCGGCAAGACCGTGGAGATAGTCGAGCTGAACCGCCCCAGCGCGGAGATCCACGGCACCCTCGCCGGCCGGCTCGGCGTCGGCCACTGATGGCCCCCGACCGCCGTACGGCCGGGCCGGCACCCGCCCCCGGCCCGGCTGCCGAGTCCGCCCCCGGCCCGGCTTCGGCGCCCGCCCCCGGCCCGGTCGGAGGGCGGCTGATGCAGATCGGCGAGGTTGCCGAGCGGGTCGGGTTGAGCATCCGCACCATCCGGCACTACGAGGACGTCGGCCTGATCGTCCCGTCGGCCCGTAGCGACGGGGGCTTCCGCCTCTACACCGCACCCGACCTCGACCGGCTCGCCGTGGTCAAGCGGATGAAGCCGCTCGGCTTCACCCTCGACGAGATGCGCGACCTGCTCGGCGTCCTCGACGCCCTCGACACGGCCGAGGGCGCCGACCGGGTCGCCCTGCTCGACCGGCTCGGCATGTTTCACACCGCCGCCACCGCACGCGTCAGCGCGCTGCGCGACCAGCTCGCCACGGCCGAGGGCTTCGCCGGCACGCTCCGCGACAGGCTCGACCAGCACGGCGGTCCGTCCACCTGAGCCGGTTGCCGGCCCCGGGGGCGGGAGTGGCGACGCGGGCAGCTTCCCTTGCTGCCCGATCCGGCTGGCCCTCGTCGCTCCACTGAGGACGGTCTGCCATCCGCCGGCTGCCGGCCGTGGCGGAGGCGCACTACGCTCCGGGCCACACAAGGAGAGGGAAGATCAATGCGTAGGACCCTGCTGCCCGTCGCGGCACTCGCCCTGGTGGCGGCGCTGAGCGGATGCGTCACGATCAACACGCCGGCGGACGACCTGGACCCGGCCGCCTCGGCGCAGCCGACAGGCAGCACCGTCAGCGTGAACGACGAGACAGCGGACCCGGACAAGCCGGCGCCCTCGGCCGTACCCGACACGTCCGGAGCGCCCGCCACGCTCAAGGCGCTCACCTGCGCGCAGCTCAAGACCGCCGTGCTCGGAAACGGATCCGAGCGGTACAACGGCTACCCGGATCCGATCCCGCTGGTCGACGGCATGTGGTCCGGCGAGGACGGCACCGTCGTCCACATGCAACAGCCGTGCGCCGTCGGCGACCTGACCGGCGACGACGCGGCCGACGCGGTGGTCCCGGTGCTGATGGACGGCGGCGGGACCGGCAAGTTCTGGCAGATCGTGATGTACGGCAACATCGACGGTAAGCCCGTCTACGTCACCATGGTCGACATCGGCGACCGTACGCCTGTCGAGTCGGTCTCGATCACGTCGCGCCGGGCGACGGTGGTCTACCTGACCCGCCCCGAGGACGCGTCCTCGGCGGAGGTCGCCGTGCGGCGTACGGCCGTCTACGAACTCAGCGGCAGCCGGCTCGTCGAGATCAGCCACACGGACGCGCCGTACACCCCCTGAGCGGTCGGCCCCACGCGGTGGGCCGTTCCGGCGCGGAACGGCCCACCGGTCCAGTTGCTCAGGGATTGAGCAGGACCTTGATGGCCCGGCGCTCGTCCATGGCCCGGTACCCCTCGGCGGCCTGGTCGAGGGGGAGGGTGAGGTCGAAGACCCGGCCGGGGTCGATCTCACGCTTGTAGATCAGGTCGATCAGCTCGGGCAGGAAGCGACGCACCGGGGCGGGGCCGCCGTGCAGGTGCACGTGGGAGAAGAACAGCTCCTCGCCGGGCAGTTCGACGCCGTGGGCCACGCCGACGTAGCCGACGTGACCTCCCGCCCGGGTGGAGCGGATGGCCTGCAACATCGACTCCTGGGTGCCGACCGCCTCGATGACCGAGTGCGCGCCGAGGCCGTCGGTCAGGTCCTTGATCCGGGCCACGCCGTCGTCGCCGCGCTCGGTGACGATGTCGGTGGCGCCGTAGTGGGTCGCCAGCTTCTGGCGGGGCTCGTGCCGGCTGACCGCGATGACGCGTTCCGCGCCGAGCTGCCGGGCCGCCAGCACGGCGAGCAGACCCACCGCACCGTCGCCGACGACCGCGACGGTCTTGCCCGGGCCCGCCTCGGCGGCCACCGCGCCGAACCAGCCGGTGCCGAGCACGTCGGAGGCCGCGAGCAGGGCCGGGACCAGGTCGTCGGGAGGGAGGTCGGGCGTGGCGACCAGGGTGCCGTCGGCCAGCGGTACCCGCAGGTACTCCGCCTGGGAACCCAGCCCGCCCACCGGCTCCCGATGGACGCACGAGGACTGGTAGCCCGCGCGGCAGATGGGGCAGGTGTTGTCGGAGGCGAAGAAGGAGCCGACGACGAACTGGCCGGGCTTGATCTCCCTGACCTCGCCGCCGACCTCCTGGACGACGCCGACGTACTCGTGGCCCATGGGGGACGGCCCGTGGACCGTCTCGATGCCGCGATACGGCCACAGGTCCGAACCGCAGACGCAGGTGGCGGACAGGCGGATGATCGCGTCGGTCGGGAGGAGGATCCGCGGATCCTCGCGCTCCTCCACCCGTACGTCTCGGGGGGCGTGCAGGACGACACCACGCATCAGGCTCTTCCCTTCGGTCCGGTCCGGCTGCGACGAGGCGGCTAGCCTCTCGGCTTACCCAGTCCGGGCGTGGGATTGCCGCCGTGGGGCGAACAACACCGGGTGCCGCTACGGCGTGGTCATCGGACAGCCGATCGCGACGACGTCCAGTTCTGCTGTCGGAGCCGTTCGATGCCGTCCAGCAGCAGGTCCAGCGCGAACTCGAACTCGAACTGGTCGTCGCAGCCCTGTCCCACGACCGACGCGTCGTCGTGGGAAGCGGCCGTGGAGATCTCCGCGAGGTGCGGGAACCGGGCCGCGACCTCCGGCGGGAAGGCCTGCGGTGGTTCTGAGCTGGCCGTGCCGGAGCGGCCGGCGCGCCGGGAGGCGTCGAACAGCTCCTGACTGAAGCCCAGGATCCGGCTGCCCATCGCGTGCATCACGTGGTGGGCGAGGTCGGCGGAGAACCCGCCGGCCCGGAGGGTCCCGACCATCGAGTCGAGGTACGCGAGGACGGCCGGCGTCGCCATGTTCCGCGACTCGATCGCGAGCGGCGCCCAGGGGTGGCGCCGCAGCACCTGCCGCGCCGAGAGGATGCGGCTGCGGACGGCGTGCTTCCAGTCGGCATCGGGCACCGGCGGGTCGATCTCGCCGACGACGACGTCGATCATGCCGTCGAGCAGTTCGTCCTTGTTGGCCACGTGCTTGTAGAGGGCCATCGGCACGACGCCCAGATCCTGGGCGAGATTGCGCATGCTGAGGGACTCGATGCCGGCCCCGTCGGCGAGCGCGACGGCGGCGTGCAGGATCCGGTCCCTGCTCAGCGGCGCCCGGCGCAGCGTCTCAGCCTGCTCAGCCATCTCGGTCCTCGTCTTCTGGCGGCGGTTGAAACCATAACCGCCTTGACCGGTGTACGGCGTACACCTACATTGGGTGTACGGCGTACACCTAGAGGGAGGGCAAAGATGAAGGCGATAGTCCAGGACCGGTACGGCCCGCCGGAGACGCTCACGCTCGCGGACGTCGACGTGCCGGTGCCCGCCCCCGACGAAGTGCTCGTGCGGGTCGAGGCCGCCGCGCTCAACGCGTACGACTGGCATGCCATGCGTGGCGATCCGCGGATGGCGCGGTTGACGATGGGCCGGACGCGGCCCCGCGCGCGCATCCGGGGCCGCGACTTCGCCGGCCGGGTCGAGGCCGTCGGCAGCCACGTCCGACAGGTGCGCCCGGGCGACGCCGTCTTCGGCGACCTCGGCGACGCCAACGGCGCGTTCGCCGATTACGTGTGCGTGCCCGCGACCCTGGTCGCGCCGAAGCCGGCGAACCTGACCCCGCAGCAGGCCGCCGCGCTGCCGCTGGCCGGGGTCACCGCGCTCATGGGGCTGCGCGACGTCGGGCAGGTCGAGCCCGGCCACCGCGTCCTCGTCAACGGCGCCTCCGGCGGCGTCGGCACCCTGGCCGTCCAACTGGTCAAGGCGCTCGGCGCGACCGTGACCGCAGTGTGCAGCACCCGCAACGTCGACCTGGTCCGCTCCCTCGGCGCCGACCACGTCGTCGACTACACCCGCGACGACTTCACCCGCGGCGACCGCCGTCACGACGTCGTGTTCGACCTGGTCGGCAACCGCTCACTCACCGCGCTCCGGCGGGCGCTGACCCCCACCGGGACGCTGGTGCTCTCCGGCGGCGGCGTGTACGGCGGCGGCAGCCTCGTCGGACCGGTCTGGCTCCTCGCGCGCGGACGGCTGCTGGCGCCCCTCGTCCGCCAGCGCATCGTCACCCTCACCGCGACGCCCAGCCGGCAACACCTCGACACGCTCCGCGCCCACGCCGAGGCCGGCCGCCTCACCCCGGTCATCGACCGGACCTATCCGCTGCGCGAGGTGCCCCAGGCCGTCCGGTACCTCGAAGGTGAACACGCGCGGGCGAAGGTGGTCATCACCCTCTGAACTGCTGCGTTCTTCCGGGCTTGCAGATCGCCCGGGACAACCGTCAGGCTTGCATCCGGTACCTGGGTACAGGCTTACCGTCGGGGTATGAGTGACCACCAGAGCACGACGGACGGCGCCTGGGCGCCGGATTCCTGCACCCTGCCGACGGCCGAACGGCCACTGCGAGTCGCTGAGTTCGACCAGTTCTTCGCCGCCGCCGTACGGGGCGTCGACCGGCCGTCGGCACAGCATCTGCGGTTGCAGCTCGACGGCTCTGCGCAGGTCGAGGAGACGGCCCGGGACCTGACGGCCCGTGAGTCGTCCTGCTGCTCGTTCTTCGCCTTCGACCTCTCCCGCTCCGGCCCGGATGCGCTGGCGTTGGACGTCCGGGTACCGGCCGCACACGTCGACGTGCTCGATGCCCTCGCCGACCGGGCGGTATCCGTTCGGGATCAGGGATGACCGGGTCGGGACTGCGCAGCGGCCAACTGGCCGACGCGGCCGGGGTCAACCAGCAGACGCTGCGCTACTACGAGCGCCGGGGCCTGCTCGCCTCACCACGGCGGTCGCCAGGCGGGCACCGGCTCTACCCGGCCGAGTCAGTCACCCTGCTGCGGGTCATCAAGACCGCGCAACGCCTCGGCTTCACCCTCAACGAGGTTGCCGACCTGCTCGACGCCGGCCGGCACCAGCACGACCGTCGACCCGACAGCGGCCTCCAGGCACGGGCCAGGGAGAAGCTCATCGAGGTGGAGCAGAAGCTCGCTGACCTCACCATCATCCGTGACACCCTGCGGGCCGCCATCTCAGCCGGCTGCGACGACCTGGTCGCCTGCGCCGGAAGCTCCTGCTGCCCCCTGCCCTTCGCTGGACTGGTCGAGAGGACCGATCGTGCCGACACCTGCTGACCGGCTCCGCCGCCTACTCCCCTCCGGAATGACGGGACTCGCGGGAGCCGCCTGCGCTGCCTGCTGCCTGCTGCCGCTCCTGCTCGCCGCCGGGATCCTCGGTGGTGCCGGCTGGGCCGCGGTCAACCGCTTCCTTCCCGGCGCCGCCGTCGCCCTGGCCGTGCTCGCCGGCCTGTCCTGGTGGTGGGCCACCAAACGCCGCCACGCCACCGGCTGCGTAGGCGGCACCTGCTCCTGCGGCCAGCCCGACCAGCACGACCAGCACGACCGCGAGGTGATCACGCTACGGGCCGACGCATGACGGTTGCCGGACCGGGACGCGAATCGCTGGCTCTGCCTCGCGAACAGGGCGGCTTCGAGGTCGAGTGGGTTCGCCCGAGAGATGCGGCCACCCAGTTCCGATCACATGCGTTCGGGAGTCCTGATGCCGAGCAGGTACAACCCCTGCCGGAGCACCCGGGCGGTGAGGTCGCAGAGCGCCAGCCGGCTCTCCCGGACCGGCTCGTCGGCGCGCAGCACCGGGCAGCGCTCGTAGAACGCGCTGAACGCGACGGCCAGCCGGTACAGGTGTCCGGACAGGTGGTGGAACTCCAGGCTGTCCGCCACCTCGCCGACCACCGTCCCGAAGCCGACCAGTTCGAAGGCGAGCGCCCGTTCGGCCGGATCGGCCAGCGAGATCGCCGCCTCCGGCCGGGCCGCCATCCCGGCCCGCCGGAAGATCGACCGGATCCGCGAGTACGCGTACTGGAGATAGGGCGCGGTGTTGCCGTCCAGCGACAGCATCCGCTCCCAGTCGAGCACGTAGTCCTTGTGCCGGTCGCTGGACAGGTCGGCGTACTTGATCGCGCCGATGCCGACCGCCCGGCCCACCTCGGCCGCCTCCACCTCGCCCAGGTCCGGGTTCCGCTCCCGGGCCAGCGCCGTAGCTCGGACGATCGCCTCCTCCAGCAGCCCTACCAGCTTCACCGAGCCGCCGGCCCGGCTGCGCAGCATCCGCCCGTCCGGCCCGAGGATCGAGCCGAACCCGACGTGCTCGGCCCGGGCCGGCGGGGCCAGCCAGCCGGCCTGCGTGGCGGCGGCGTACACCATCTCGAAATGCCGCCGCTGCGGCAGGCCGACCACGTAGAGCAACCGGGTCGCGGCCAGCGTGCCGGTGCGGTGCCGGATCGCCGCCAGGTCGGTTGCCGGATAGCCGTACCCGCCGTCGGACTTGCGGACGATCAGCGGCAGCGGCTCGCCGTCCCGGCCCACCGAGCCGGGCGGAAACACGCAGGCCGCACCCTCGCTCTCCCGCAGCAGCCCCAGGCGGTCCAGCTCCTCGGTCACCGGTTCGAGCAGGTCGTTGTAGCTGCTCTCACCGTGGAAGTCCCGCTCGGTGAGGGTCACGTCGAGCAGGTCGTAGACGGTCATGAAGTACCGCTCGGACTGCTCCACCAGCAACCGCCACAGCCGCAGCGTCGCCGGATCGCCGCTCTGCAGGGCCACCACCCGCCGCCGGGACCGCTCCCGGAACGCCTCATCCGCGTCGAACGTGACCCGGGCCGTCTTGTAGAACGAGTCCAGGTCACCCATGGACAGCTCGCGCGCCGCCTCGGCCCCGCCCAGGTCGACCAGGTGCTCGATCAGCATGCCGAACGGCGTGCCCCAGTCACCCAGGTGGTTGGCCCGCAGCACCCGGTGCCCCAGCCACTCCAGCAGCCGGGCCGCCGCGTCGCCGATCACCGTCGACCGCAGGTGCCCGACGTGCATCTCCTTCGCCACGTTCGGCGCCGAGTAGTCGACCACCACCGTCTCCGGTTCGACGGCCACCGGCACCCCGAGCCGCGGGTCGGTGGCCAGCGCGGAGACCAGCCCGCCCAGGGCTTCGTCGGCGACGGTCAGGTTGAGGAAGCCCGGCCCGGAGACCTCCGCCGCGCTGCACACGTCGGCCAGTGCCGCGAGGTCCAGCACCTCGGCGGCGATCGCGCGCGGCGGCCGGCCGAGCCGCCGGGCCAGCGCCAGCGCCGCGTCGGACTGGAAGTCCGCGCGCTGGGAGCGCCGCACGATCGGATCCACCGGCCCGCCGGCCACCGTCGCGAACGCCGGCGCCAGCCGGTCGGCCAGCAGTTTCTCAAGGTCCATGGGTACGCCGATCTCGCTCGGATCCGCCGCGCGGATCACCGGATGGGGATGCGGGCGGACCGAGACGATCGACGATGACCGGCGGCTCGATCCGCCGGTCGCAGGAGAAGAAGAACTCAGCGCAGGCGGTCGCGGAACCGCCGGCGTCGCCGCGCGCCGATCTGGACGTCGGGGGACGTCATCGGGTACGCGGGCGAGCTGGTCATGGCAGCAGCCTAACCGGCCGGTCCGGGGGTTGCGCAACGCCGTTCCCGTAGCGAGCGGGCACACCTGGACGCAAGTACGCCCAGGTCACGACTTGTGTCAGTCGAATTTCGGGCGCAGCGCTTCGCGCATCTCCCGGTAGTTCGCCGGCTTCACCGCCCAGCGTTCCTCGTCTGTTTCCTCGAACGTCACCTGGTACCTGCCGGTCGTCCGGTCGAACTGCACGAGGATCTTCACGGGCAGCAGATCCCCGGGCTTGTAGTGGCTCCCCAGGTACGCCTGGACCGCCGATTCGATGCTCGACCAGCCACAGGACACGGCCGTGATGACGCCATCCGGCGAGTACGCGTACCCGTGCGCACTGCGATAGCCCTCGCCGAACTCCAGGATCATCGCCAGCGACTCCCAGCCCTCCACGGGCCCGCGCATCTCCCTGGCCAACGACGGTCCGTTCATGGCCTCGATCAACGACCGGATGAGGTCGACGGTGACGTCCTTCGACATGGTTCTCCCCGGATTCAGGTTCAGACGGTGAGCAAGACCCTGCCACGAGGTCACGCGTTCCTGACGCTCCGGTCGGCCAGGTGCGTCAACGACTCGCCCGCCTCGCGGAGCCGTCCTGCCAGTGGACCGGCTCTGTATCGCGGAGATCGACCACCGGGGGCACCGGGGTCACCGCCGGTCCAGCCCGTTCGGCTCACCCGTGACCAGTCCGAGGAAGCCGACGGCCGGGGCGGGACACGCCCGGTCGGCGTCGTTTCCGTAACACGACCCAACGATCGCCATCGACTGCTGGCAGCGATGATCGTCTAGTTCTACGCTCGCGGGTGACAATCGCTGCCCGCCCCGGACCAGCGGTTCGGCCGACGGCGGCAAGCCTTTTCGACCCACCTTCCGGAGCCCATGTGATCTCTCACCGGACCCTCCTCTCCAGTGTCGCGGCAGTGGTGACCGCCGCGGTCCTGGCCCCGTCGACCGCGGTGGCGGCAGTGCCCTCGAGCGCGCGGATGGTCGCGCTCGGCGACTCCATCACCCGGGCGGCCGTCGCCGACGGGACCCAGAACGCCCAGCCGCAGAACTCCTGGTCCACCGGCACCAGTACGGCGGTCAACTCGCACCTGCGGCGCCTGGAGGCGTACGGGGTCGACATGACCGGCGGCAACTACGCCAAGGGCGGCGAACGCTCGGTCCATCTGGCCACCCAGGCGACCAACGCCCTCGCCAAACGCCAACGCCGACTACGTGACCATCCTGATCGGCGGGAACGACATCTGCTACGCCTCGACCCCGTCGGGCACCACCCCGCCGGACGCCTTCGAGGCGAACGTGCGCAAGGCGCTCGACATCATCAGGGCCAAGAACCCGAACACCCGGGTGCTGTTGGCCTCGGTGCCGAGCATGATGTCGCTCTACCGGATCGGCCAGCAGAACTTCCTGATCCGGACGCGCTGGAACCTGATCGGCATCTGCGAGGTCATGCTGGCCAACCCGACCGACACCTCGTCCGCCGCGAACGCGCGGCGCGCCGCAGTGGAGGCACGGGTCGACGAGTACAACCAGCGGCTGGCCAAGCTCGCCGCGGAGCGGGCCAACGTGTTCTACGACAACGGCGCGGTGCACAACGCCGCGTTCACGGCGTCGGACCTGTCGGTCCTCGACGGCTTCCACCCGTCGATCAGTGGGCAGAACAAGATCGCCCAGGTCGCCTGGGACGAGGCCGTCCGACAGGGCGTCTTCGACGTCGACTGAGTCGCGTGATCCGTGGGTGTCGGCTGGCCGGCACCCACGGGTCGGCCAGCAGCCCCGGAACGGTCGGTTCGTGTCGGAAACGTAAGGCGCTAGACCCGGCAGTGCGCTCGACCGGTAGGACGTACGGACTCGGTCGGATAACGGCCGACGTTCCTAATTCCGCCTAGTCCGTTACCGGTCGCCGTAGTGGTACCGGCAGGCGATGATCTCGACGTCGTCCTTGGTGATCCGATAGACCAGCCGGTGTTCGCGATCGATCCGGCGGGACCAGAAGCCGGACAGCTCTCCCCGAAGGGGCTCCGGCTTGCCGATGCCCTCATATCCGTTGCGCATCACGTCCGCGATGAGGTCGTTGATGCGCTTGACCAACTTGCGGTCGGTGTGGCTGAGGTACTGGTTCCAGGCCGTGGCGGTGAAGACCAGCCTCACGCGACGTCCCGCACGGTGGCCGGGTCGACCAGGTCCCGCTCGGCCGCGTCGCCCTCCTCAAGCTCCGAGATCGAGCGGCGCAGGGCTGCGGCGTTGGCCGGGTTGCGAAGGAGGTACTCGGTCTCCTTCATCGCCTCGTACTCCGCAAGCGGCACGATGACCACCGGTTCGTGGCCCGACCGGGTCACCACCACTTCCTCCGCGTCGTTGATGACGCTGTCGAGTTCGGCGGCCAGGTTCTGCCGTAGCTGGGTGAAGTTCACGGTTCGCATGACCACCTCCGGGGTAGGTACAGAAAATTGTACCTCGGGTGGACCTGCGGCTCGCCCCTGGTCGACCCAGCGGTTGATCACGGGTGCTGCTGGACTTCGCTGCTGCACCGGCCGAGATCACGGCAACAGCGGCCCCAAAAGGGCCGCTGACCTGAGGAGGAGCGGGCCGCCAGAAACTCGAACCCTGAATGCCGGACGTCGCCGATAGATCATCCTGTATCGGGCAGATCCGGCCCCTGGCCAGGGCGGCAACCCTCATCGCTTCTCGACGTTTTACACACGTTTTCGGTCTCAGTTGTGCCGGATCTGTGCCCGACGATCATGGTCGAGCATCGAACTTGATCAAGGCACTCCAAGATCACTAGAGTGCTTGGCGTGGAGCGGGAAGCCCTCTCCAAACGGTGGCCCTGGGTTCTCCTGTCCCTCATCGTCATGGCGTGCACAGGTGTGCTGGCCGTTCAGGCCGCCGCCAGCCACACCGGAGCAATGGTCAACCTGGGTGTTCTGCTGGCCCTGCGTGGTGATGGCGAGGAGGCCGGGAGGTGGCACCACCCTTGCCCATCGACGAGCGAATGCCAGCGCTCGGATGCCTGGTCTCGGAAGTGGTTCAGAGTTTCTGTACGTGTCTTTTTCGAAGCAGCCCCCGGCAGTGCCGGGGGCTGCTCCTTGCTAGGTCGTCAGGGCGCGCGGCCGGTCGTTCCGCTCGTGCTTCAAACCGGCCGCGCCGATGCCCGACGACGGGCCCGCAGCGAGCTCCATCAGAGCATTATCGAATGCCTCCGAGTTGCCGGGGAGCCTCACATCGCGTCAGGAGTCAATATCTCGGCCGGTGCAGTTTTTCTGCACGCGCATTCCGCCGAAGTCTGGAATCCAGACCCAGTCGCAGACCGAGATCCGGAGCCGCTGACCATCGCCGACCCCGCCGGCTGCCTCGCAGCCGTTGAAGGCAGTCCGATCGACAATCACTTGCAGGTTGGCCGTGCTAACCACGCCCTTCGCCCCTTTTCCGTCACCGCTGACCACGTCGCATGTCACGAAGCGATTGTTGGCGTCGTCGTACCAGCCGTAGGAATCTCCGCTCTGCGACCACACATACTGGTCCGCGGCATGGGCTGGCCCTGCCACCATCACCGCGGCTGTAGATGCTGCGGCTGTGGCCACGGCCACCGAGACAAACCTCGAAGCCAATTTCATCGAGACCTCCTGCCGAGTGCGGGGTGCGAAGGCGCACCTCGTGAAGGATCGAAAGCGGGCGCACGAACGGCGGTGAGCCCTGACGGGACCCTACCTGTCCCTTGTAGCCCCCGCTAGTTTCGGGACTAGAAACAACTCCAACGCTGGTCAATGTGCGATGAAGATCCGAGTTACCGAGCGCTCGTCGGTGCCGCTACCAGGGATGACGTTATCTTCGGTCGGGAAACTACGGCGAGGCTGAGTCGTAGGGAGGACGGCGGGCTGCGCCGAGTGCTTGCCTCGGTTCGCCGTGACGAGCTGGTGAGTCAGTGGCGCGCCGACCGGGCCCAGATGTCAGGGGCCGCCATGCTGCCCAACAAGCTGGAATCGGGTCCGTTGCAGGTCGACCACGTCCGCGGCGGCGTGGTCCTAGTGGTCACCGAGGTCTACGCGGTTTGGTGGCACGACAAGCTATCGCAGTCGAGCAGCCAGCATCCGTGGCGCTTTGAGGTCCGAGAAGATCGGGGCGGGTGGCGGGTCTGGACGGTCACGGCTCCGGCTTGGTGTGGCGACTACATCCGGCCGGACCGGTGCTGACGGTTGGCGTCCCAGGGTGACAGGTTGATCAGTTACGCCTTGCTCGTCGGCTTCACGAAGGTTCCCCGCTGCGGCACCACGAACAACACGCCTTGGTCCACCAGTACCGCGATCGCTCGCCGCACGGTCGCCCGCGCGAGGCCATACTCCTGCACCAACTGAGACTCGGACGGGATCGCCCGGTTGGGCTGCCAGTCGCCACGCTCGATCCGGGCGGCAAGGATGCCGGCCAGTTGCCGATACGGCGGCAGCGGCGCCCCGTGGTCAATGCGGGCCTCCGGATCGATCTCCATGACTCGACGCTAGAAGTCCCCGGATGACCGCTCTCGACCTTCTACGTACCTAGACGTATGGCGGCCCATTCTGACGCCGGGGTACACGAGGGTTAACCCGGTCGGCCGGGGAGCTGTACTGCGGCTGTCAAGCGCTCCCCCTGATGCGCCGTGCGCCATGCTTCAGCAGGGTGTAGTCCCCGGTGCGCGACTTGCCTTCGCCAACTGATTTGCGCCGAACTCAACGTGCCGGGTGTGGGATCAACAGGTATCCGAGAAGGACCGGCCGCGCGGCCTGGTCGGCGGCCTCCTGCGGGACGCGGACAGCACCCGGCGGGAACCTCGCGCGGACCAAGATCGGAGTTGAGTTGTGCCCTGGTTGTGACCGATGATCTTCGTCCGGCGTTCTCGCAGCTCACAGGCGGTTTGTGGTGGGCCGCCAGGGACTCGAACCCTGAACCTATGGATTGCCGGCGAGCCGGCCTTCTGCGGTGTGGTCCGAGGTCATCCGGGCTGCTGGCGCGCTTCTCGACCGGGTTCGGCTGGCACGGTTGCTGTACTTCGCTGCTGTACTGCTGGCGTCAGATGAGGCGCTGGATGCGGACCTTGGGGTGCTCGTTCCTGAGGTGGCCTTCCTTGTGTTGGCGGACCTGCTCGTCCCAGACCTCTTGGTCGTAGTCGGGGTCGGGCGGGATCCACTTGTGGGAGCCGTCGCTGTAGTGGAACTTCTCGTCGCCGGGTCGCAGGATGCTCATCGGGTCCAGCCGAGGAATCGGTGGTGCAGGTGGTTGGCGGGGATGTGGGCCAGGTCCTGGGCGGCGTCGACGAGCTGGGCGGCCAGGTAGAGGGCCAACGACACCGGGGCGCGTTCGTACTCGGCTCGCAGCTCGCGCCGCCGGGGCTGGCAGGGCCAGTCGGCACCGCAGTCGCCGCACGCCCAAGCCGGTGTGACCGGAAGGTGTGTCGTCATCGCAGCGTCTTCCGCGCTGCCCGCCACTTCGATGCCGGGGCGCCTTGCCGGTCGTGGTCTGACGGCCAGTGCCCTCTGTTGATCGGGATTCGATGCCTGGTGTGGCAGGGCAGCTCGCCTCCACATCGGCAGACCTTCCGCCATCGCCGCCATGACCAGACCGGCCGGTGCCGCCTGGCGAGAGTGAGCGCGGCGGCTACCAAGTACTCGTCGTACGAGACGCGAGGCACCAGGTCTCTCCTGGGGTGTCGGTCAACATCGCGGACAGCACGTCGGGGCGGGCCCTCGGTGCAATGCCGCAGCTCACGCCACCATAATGACGTAGGACTGTAGATACAATAGGATGTAGGGCTGTTGGACGCATAGCGTCATGTTCGTGATCGACCCCAGTGCGGATCGTGCCGTGTTCCGGCAGCTCGCGGACCTCCTGCGGGACCGGATCACGTCTGGCGACCTCGCGCCTGGGGCATCGCTGCCCAGCGAGCTGCGGTTGGCTCAGGAGTACGGGCTGAGCCGCACGAGCGTCCGACAGGCGGTAGCGCTACTCCGGTCGGAAGGGCTCGTGATCGTGGAACCACCGCGCGGCACGTTCGTCCGTGCCGTCGAGCCGACCGAGACGGTGACTCTTCTCAAGGGCGACACCGCCACCGCTCGGATGCCTACACCCGTCGAGCGACGCGAGCTGGAGATGGGCGAGGGCATCCCGGTAATCGTGATCTTTCGCGCTGACGGCTCCCGCGAACTGTACGCGGCCGATCGCATCCGCGTAGGAAGGTAGAGGCGGCGACGGCCCATTGCGCCTTCGCGCCGTCGCGCTGGGCAGTCGGTCAGGCCTTGCCTGCAAACTGCCCGGCAACGCTGATTGCCGTCGCTACGATCGTCGAGAGCATCCCCACGATCGCGCCTAGGGTCGTCAGCCCCTCCCTGGGCGATGCCCAAAGCCCGAGGTTCATCTGACGCCACGCGTGCGGAACGAAGGTCATCCTGAGCTTCTGCCACTTGTGTTGCCGCTTGCTGCATCCAAGCAGCAGGCCAGCCGAGTTGTTTCGGCACAAGGTCCCGTCGCGGTTCACGGCGCAGCACCAGACAGGGGCCTGGAACAGGAAGAAGCCTGTCACCAGCAGCGACAGCACGAGCAGCGCCACTGGCCCCACGGAGCGAGTCCACCAAGCCGTGACGAGGATGACGAACGCCAGATAGCCCCAGTACCGCCCCAGACCCTTCATGGAGATCGACCGTAGTGGAGTGCATGCGGTCAGTAAGGGGTATCTGTCCGGCACCCGACAAGTGGTCTCGCAGCTTGGACGTGTAATCGTCCGTCGCAACTCGAACCGACTCACTCGTCGGGGGCCCCGGGGCTAGCCGCTGACTAGCTGAACCACCGCTACGAGGGCGTAGACCAACACCACCCACGCGGCCACTTGCCCGGCGCGAAAGAACCCCGTCCCGGCGAGGAGGAACCTGATCCTCGCCTGTTGCTCAGCCTCGTCTGGGGTCATAGTGATGCCTCCGCGTCTCCGGTGTTCCGGTCCGATGGCTGATCTTGCCGGTTCCGCCTAGCGGAGGTAACCACCGATCGTCCCGAGCCCTCTGCTGTGGCCTGACGGTCTCGCCCTAGGAACTGTCGGCGCACTGTCAGCTTGGGAATCAGATGAAAGACTCGGTCGGCCTCGGTCTTTCACTGTCGCTACAGCTCTTCCGCCCGGTCGCAGAGCGCCCATTATTTACCACTGTTGACCCTCGTAGGGGCACGCCACGGGCGCGACGTAGAGCTGCGGCATGGCCAGTTGCGTCCCTCTAAGCCTCCGCCTCGGGCTGCATGCTCGCCCTCCGTTCTTTCTCCAGCCTTAGCGTCCATAGTGCGTATGCCCGCCGGTTGTCCATGGTTGACGGTAAAGATAAGTGATCCTCAACCGGCTCTGCTCCATCTATCTCTGACCCGATTTCGTCAAGGACCCTCTCAATACCAAAAACCTCGTCAACAACCCCGAGGCTGAAGTCGCTAACGATTTCCCTACCGCCACTTCTGGTGACGCCCACCGTGACCAACCGCACCAAGGATTCCAATAGACCCCATCGGCCTGAGGTGACCTGATCCCTAAGCCAACTACTCGCCTCTTTAGGTTGAATCCTACGCCAGTACCAGAACAACCGAAACTCAAAGTCATTGACCTGATTGAGAGGCCTTCTAGACACTAATTCGAATTCACTTGCAATCGAATTCGCAGCTACCGTCACGACCGGATCAATCCAATCAGGGGTATCGACGTTGCTTTCCACCCTTCCAGCGACCTTCTTCGCTATTCGAGCAACACCAGCAGCGAATCGGAGACCGTAGCCGTTTTTGGCTAGGCTATTCAAGATGAGGGCTCTACTCGCCGGCGGGTCTATGTCAGATAGAAGGTCGAAAGCCAAGTACTCCGCATCAGAGCGTGGGTCGCCGAGGAAGGTTCCCGGCGAGGGTTCGAGATTCGGATACTCCAAAGCAACCAGTCGTAGGAGGAGTTCGGGTTCTTGCACCTCCCCGCTCGCCCTGCGCGCTCGCAGTTTGCGCATAACGCGCTCTGGCTGCTCCCGTAGGGCCTGCGCGAGTGCCCTAACATTAGGCGACTCCGAGAAGTGATGTAGTTCTTGGAGCCCTCGCGACACCAGACTGTCAGGCACGTCTTCCGCTGGTACCCCAAAAGCGAAGTAGCGGTCGAAATAGTCGACATGCCCAACGCCTTGGCGTGCTGCGAGATCCTCAGAGAATGAGCCGCTATACGTCCAACCCTCAACCGCCGATCGGATCGGGAGGAATAGCAGCGCAAGCAAATCCAAGACTCCATCCGCATGAGGGGGCGCGACGCCCGCCCCCCTCAGGCGCTCAACCCACGACTCCCGCTGCTCCTTGTGGTTCTCACGACGGCCCGGAGCCTTGGGCCAAGCGGTGCCGGTCAATTCGGACCGCGAGCGCTGGATTAAGGAGTAGAGCCGAGGCTCTGAGGTCCGCAGCCAGGTAACGCAAAGGAAGTCTACAAAATCGACCTCCTTGTCAACCAGGGAGTGAAAGGCGTCGACTTGCGCCAGGAAGCGATTAATTGCTCGCGGCGTCGTAAGCCGGTCGCGCAAAACGGAGGTGTATGCCTTACTCAGGCGCCCCTTCGCCTCGCTACCGAGGTGCACACGCCCGCGTTCCAGTACCTTGGACAGTCCCTCGTCCATGAGTTGCATAATCTGATGTTCTCGTAACGCCGGCAGGTCAAGTCGGATCTGGACAATTTTCTCCAGATAGTCGCGCGCCCGAGCCTCGCCTTCATTGCCAACGAGATCCGTCCTCTTCAAGACATCTAGAAGTGTCTGTTCATCGTAACAAAGCAGGTAGTAGAGATTCGGAAGCCGGCCGACATGCCTGACCAGCTTCATTACGAGCAGCAACTCATCGGGAGTAAGTCTGTCCAGATCGTCCAATACCAGCAGGATTGGTCGCCCCAGCTGCCTCAATGCCTCTTGCGCCTTCTGCTTAGTGCCGTTAGCGCTTACGTCACCGGCAAGGAAATCGCTTAGTCGCTGCATTGCAGACTCGGCGTCTACTCCGACTAGGCCGCCAATCTTGCCGAGAGGGCTTACTGCGCGGCTAAAGTCGCCAATCTTCTTGCGAGTCTCGCGCCATTGTCCATCCTCAGGCAACGCCGCGCGAAGCTCGGCAAAAAATCCCAACTGAAGGGATTCGATATCGCTATACGCCCAGGGATTGAACTCGGCCACCAGCCAGGTATCGTCTTGGCGCAACTCTCGCATCATCATTGCGAGCACACTCGACTTTCCCGACCCCCATGGTCCAATCATCGCTAGGACGCTCGACTCACTCTGTGCCCGAACTCGTTCGAGTAGAGGCAGTAGCTGAACAGCATACTTTCCGCGGTCTAAGCGGTCAGGGTGCTCATGACTACCATCGATTGGGTCATCCCCGAGTAGATGGTCCCCAAGCTCACCGGTCACCGCGCCCCCTCACCTCGACTTCAACCAAAGAGAAGTCAAGCAGCCAAGGGCAACTTCTGCCATCCCGATGCTCCTATGGAGGTCAAGGGGTGAGGGCGGCGAAGTCTGCGCGTAGGGCGGTGTAGACGTCGCGGACGATGTAGCGCTTGAGGCAGCGGAGGATCTCTTGCTTGCTGAGGCCTTCGGTGATGCGTCGTTGCTGGTAGGCGCGGGTGCGTGGGTCGTAGCGCAGGCGGCAGAGGGCGATGGTGTGTAGGGCGTGGTTGGCGTCGCGGTCGCCTCCTCGGTGGAGGCGGTGGCGGCGCACTCGTCCGGAGCTGGCGGGTATGGGTGCTGCGCCGCAGAGGTGGGCCAGGGCGGCTTCGGAGTGCAGCCGGTCGGGGTTGTCGCCGGCGGTGGTGAGCAGTTGCGCGGCGACGTCGGTGCCGACGCCGAACAGGGCGCTGGTGTGTGGTGCGGCTTGGCGGACCAGGGGTGCCAGCTGCCGGTCGAGAGTGGTGATCTCCTCGGTGAGTGCGACGACCCGTCGGGCGAGTCCGGCCAACGCGGCTGCGGTGGCGTGTTCCGGGTCGTTGAGGCGGGTCGGGTCGATGGTGAGGGCGGTGCAGCGTGTGACCAGGACGGCTCCGCTGAGCTTGGTCAGCTTCGCCCGCAGAACTTCCGGTGCGGCGGCGACCAGGCCGCGCATCTGGTTGATCGCCGCTGTGCGGGCCTTGACTGCCCCTTGGCGGGCTACTCGCAGGGCGCGGATGGCTTCGACCGGGCCGGTGCGGGTCTTGGGCGTGCCCATGGCGGTGCCCGCGAGGGTGGCCCGGGCGGCGGCGATGGCGTCGATCGGGTCGGACTTGCCTTTGGTCCGGCGGGTCCTGCGATCCGGGCGGTCGACCTCGACAACGGTGATCTTTTGGCTGTTCAGGTGGCGGGCCAGGCCGGCGCCGTAGCTGCCGGTGCCCTCGACCCCGACGGCTTTCAGCCGGCCGAACGAGCGCATCCAGGCCAGTAGGTCGGCATAGCCGGCGGCGGTCGCCGGGAACTCAGCGTCGCCCAGGAGCCCGCCCGTGCTGTCGATGACCGCCGCGTGGTGGGTGTCGCGGTGGGTGTCAACACCGCCGATGACCGATCGCTTCTTCGCTGCCATGCTGGTGAGGTCCGCCCTTCTCGGTCGCGTCGAGAACACGTGGACACGTCACCGGTCAGGCGATGCGGACAACACAGTGGTGGGCGCCTCTCGCACAGGCTCCTATCAAGTCACGACGCCTGGCCGGTGACATGCAGTTGTCGGGGTCACCGAGTCGGCCGACGAATCGGGATAAGGACAGCAAGCGTCGGTCTGCCGGTGAGTCAGACCAACCCGGCGACCCACCCCACCATCCTCACTGTCTGCCGTCGACCCGCCCGTTTGGGGAGCGGGCCGCCGCCCGGTCCGCCACGTCAAGCGGACCTTGACGGCTCGTACGGACGCTGGCGGGCCGGGCAGGGGTTTGCTCGGCTCGCCCGGGTCGATGGCAGGCGGGATGGCCTACCGCAACCACCCACGGACCGCGAGCCGCCGGCGGTGCCCCGGCCATCCTGGAGCCGGAGCGCCCCCGCCGGAGGCGCGGTAGCCGCAACCCCGGCGACCGCCGCCAGCTCGCCGACGCGGCCGGCGTGCGCTGTCCTACGCCGCGCGGGTCGTGGCCGCGCGGCCCGGCCGGCTGCCGGCCCACCACCACCCGGTCAACGGCCCTGTCGTGCTGCGGCGGCCCCTTGGGCTCCCCGCTCTCCGCGCCAGCCGCCGGGCGTTGTTGCGTGGCCGGAGCGGAGCGACAGCGGAGCGACGGACGCGCGCCCAGGCGGCGGCGCGTGCGGCCCGTTCAGGGCCGCCTTGATGGACGTACAGAAAGTCCTCCCACACCGGCCGGCAGCCGGCCCGTCGTGTTCGGCAGATACTTGACATGATCCTCAGAGTCCTTCGGGAGGATTCACGGTCCGCGACAGTGCGCGCATCACGGCAGACGGTGTTGGCCTACCTTTCGAGGGGCCTGGCTGGATCGCTACGGTGTCGGGCGTGATTCTGTCTGTGAGCAGTCGGGTGATCGCTGAGCCCTGGCGCCACGCGACGACGTTGGAGGAGAAGGCTCGGCTGGTTGGGCTCACGATGGAACGGCTCCCGTCTGATGATCTCGCCTGGTTCGGCGTCGCCGACCGGCCAGTCAGTTACGACGATCTGGCGTCGGACACCTGGCTCGCCGTCGCTGTCAACAAGACGGCTGGCTACGGGGCCTTGATGTGGTGTGTCGATTCCAGTAGCCCGAGACGCGGCGGCATCTATGAGCACGTCTGGCTGACCGACAATCCAAGCCCGCCGCAGGTCGACCCACAGGTCGTGGCGAACCCCGACTCCGGACTGATCCATAGCCCTCGCAGCACGCTGCCCGTACCCCAGATTCGGCTGGCCGTCGAGGAGTTCTGCTACGGGGTCACCGGCGACCGGCCGGAGCGAGTCAGTTGGGCACGCGGCGACCTGATCGGCCGCCGCCACGACTGAACGGCAGCGGATCGCCCTCGTTCCACCAGCGTTTCGAGCCGCGTCTACATCAGGTCCTGGTTATTTACGGCGGGTTGACGTGTCGGCACGCGGTGCTACTCTGGCGCTCGTCGAGGACGCCAGCGCGGCCTTCCCTCCGGATCGCTGGACTCGACTTCGGAGATGTCGGGCGGCCTTCCTGCCGCTGATGCGGGCCACGTCCCGCCGGCTCTCGATCTCGCCGGCCGCCGTGCCGGTTTCCCGAGTCCGCTGAGCGGCCCAGAACGGCCTTGCCTGCCGTCCATGGTGGCCCGGACTCGTACTCCACGGGTGGGGGCAGCCTGCGGCAACCCGCCGGATGCCGACATCCCAGGCTCCCCACCCGTGCCGGCCCACTCACCAGGTTCACGAGCGCGAAAGGACATGACCCATCGGCGGGACGTGGCACCACCACGAATCCGCCCTCCGGCGTCAGCCGCCCTTCCGGCGGTGCCAGGAGACACGACGAACACCACCACCGGACAGGCGTCCACGGCTGGTGGTGCTTCGTCTTTCGTCCCTGCCACCCCGTGAGGAGAGAGTCGTGTCCACACCCCTCGACCTGCACCGTCCTGGTCCCGCCGTCGGCCGTGACGCCCAAGCCCTGCACCGCGCTGCCATGCCGGAGTTCTCCGGCTGGCTGGAGCACACCCGTACCGCCGGCGGCTGCGCCCGCCCTGTTCGCCTCACCGGCACGATCGCCGCTGTCGAGCGGCAGACCGGCCGGGTCCTGGGCGAGCAGCACACCGACGAGCTGCCCGACCAGGTGCTCTACAAGGCGTGCGGCAACCGTCGCGAATCGCACTGCCCCGACTGCGCCTGGGTCTACCAGGGTGACGCCTACCAACTCGTCCGCTGCGGCCTGACCGGCGGCAAGGGCATCCCCGCCTCGGTAGGCCGGCACCCGGTCGCCTTCGCCACCTTCACCGCCCCGTCCTTCGGTGCGGTCCACCACCGCCACGTCCCACGCCACACCTGCCGCAACCGGCAGCGCTGCGACTGCCGCCCGGCTCCCTGCCGTGCCCGCCACACCACCGGCACCTGCCAGCACGGACAGCCCGCGGCGTGCTTCGCCCGTCATGACGCCGACGATCCGCGGCTCGGGCAGCCGTTGTGCCTGGACTGCTACGACCACGGCCACCAGGTCGTCTGGAACTACTTCTCGGGCGAACTGTGGCGGCGCACGAAGCAGGCCATCGAACGCCACCTCGCCGGCCTCTGCCGCAGACGCGGCATCCCCTTCGTCCAGGTCGTCACGGACTCCGGCAAGGTGCGCCGGCTGCCGCCGGTTCGGGTGTCGCACGGGAAGGTTGCCGAGATGCAGCGGCGGGCAGCCGTGCACTTCCATGTCCTGCTACGCCTCGACGGCGTCGACCCCGACGACCCGGACGCACTCGTGCCGCCGCCGGCCGGCATCACCGTCGACGACTTGGAGGCAGCCGTCCACGCCGCCGCCCGACAGATCACCGTCACCACGCCTTCGCACCCCGACCAGCAATGCGGCTGGGTCGTGACCTGGGGCGAGCAGGTCGACGTCCGGCGCATCAACAGCGCCAGCGGCGAGTTGACCGACGGCAAGGTGGCCGCCTACCTCGCCAAGTACGCCACCAAGGCAACCGAAGCCACCGGCCACCAATCGACCCGCCTCACCCCCGCCACCGTCGACAACTACGCCGATCCGGAAGGGGACCACCTCGCCCGCCTCATCGACGCCTGCTGGCACCTTGGACGGCCCACCCGCACCGACACCGCCAGCGGCGCCGCAACGGCCGGCGACCGTCAAGGCAGCCTTGACGCCAAACCGAACGCCTACGCCGGACTGCGCCGCTGGGCGCACATGCTCGGCTTCGGCGGTCACTTCCTCACTAAGGCCCGCCGCTACTCCGTCACCTTCGGCCTGCTTCGGGACACCCGCGCGACCTTCCGCCGCGCCGTGGACGACGACCCCACCGACACCGTGACGGTTGGCATTCTCACCTACGCCGGCTCCGGGTGGCTCACCGAAGGCGATGCGCTCCTGGCCAACACCGCAGCCGCCCAGCGCCGGCAGGCCAGAGGCATCGGCCGGGAAGAACTCGCCCACGAAGCCTGGCTCGTCGGGGCCGCCGCATGAGCAGAGACCTCACCCCGCGCTGGTACTCGCCCGCCGAGGTCGCCGTCCTGCTCGGTTTCGGCATCTCCAAGGTCAAGATGAAGATCGCCACCGGCGAGCTGCGCTCCATCAAGGATGGCAAGTACCGCCGCATCCTCCCCGAATGGGTCGACGACTACATCCGTGACCAGGTCGAGCGGCAGGAGGCGGCCTGATGCCGGGACGCAGTCGAGCCAACGGCGAAGGCTCGATCTTCCCGTACCGCAACGGCTTCGCCGCGTACGTCTGGGTGGAGAAGCCCGACGGCAAGCGGGGCCGGAAGTGGGTCTACGGCAAGACCCGCGAGGAGGTCCACGACAAGTGGATCAAGCTGCACGGGCAGGCCAAAGCTGGCCCGGTGGCGACGCGCTCTCCGACGGTGGGGGAGTACGCCAGCTACTGGCTGCGCGAGATCGTCAAGCCCAACCTCGCCCCGGGCAGTTACGTCACCTACGAGGTGGTGGTCCGGCTCTACCTCGTCCCGGGGCTCGGCCGAAAGCGCCTCGACAAGCTCCGGGTCAGCGACGTGCAGACCTGGATCAACGAGGTTGGGCGAACCTGCCAGTGCTGCGCCCAGGGCAAGGACGAGCGGCGCAAACCCGCCCAGCGTCGCTGCTGTGCCCTCGGCCGCTGCTGCCGGGATCTGCCCTCGGCAACGAGCGTCACCCACCTGCGGACTGTGCTCCGGACGCTGCTCTCCCAGGCGATCACCGAAGGGCTGATCACCCGCAACGTCGCGTCCCTGGTGAAGCTGCCACCGGTACGCAGGCGCAAGCGGAAGGCGTGGACGAGTGACGAGGCGCGGCGCTTCCTGGAGTCGGCCCGCGCCGACGACCCGCTCTACGCCGCGTACGTCCTGGTCCTGGTGCTCGGCCTGCGCAAGGGTGAGATGTTGGGGCTCACCTGGGCTGACGTCGACCTCGACGCGGGGGAGTTGACCATCGATCGGCAGCTTCAGCGGGTCGGTGCGGAACTGCTGCACCGGGAGACGAAGACGGCCGCCTCGGACGCCACCCTGCCGCTGCCGGACATCTGCACCGTGGCGCTCGACCGTCGTCGCACCGCGCAGAACGCTGCCCGGGACGCCGCCGGCCCGGCCTGGCAGCCGTCAGACCTGATCTTCACCACTCGCTACGGTCGGCCGCTCGAACCACGGAACTTCAACCGTTTCTGGGACCGGCGCTGCGATGCTGCCGGAGTCCGGCGGATCACCGTCCGGGACGCCCGGCGGACCTGCGCCTCGCTCCTGGCCGACCTGGACGTCCATCCCCGGGTGGCGATGCAGATCCTTCGGCACGCCCAGTTCGCCATCACGATGGAGATCTACACGGTGGTGTCGTCGGCGGCCACCCGCGACGCGCTCAAGCGGCTCGGTCAGGCGCTCGACCGGTGAAGGGGCCCACTGCTGTACTTCGCTGCTGTATCGGCCCGGAGCATGGCAAGAGCGACCCCCTAAAGGGCCGCTGACCTGCGGAGGAGTGGGCCGCCAGGGACTCGAACCCTGAACCTATGGATTAAAAGTCCACAGCTCTGCCATTGAGCTAGCGGCCCGCGCGCTCAGGTTACCGGAAGGCGGCCGGTTGCGACTCTCGGCTTTCGTGCCGTAGGCGGAACCGGCAGCTCAGGCGAGGAGCGCCCGTCCGCGACGGCGCTTCCGGGCGTACAGGAGGAATCAGGCCGGGCGGCGCGGAGGCCGCCGGAAGGTCAACTGCCCGGCCCTCGGGGGGATTTGATCTAGGCAGGCGGGGGCCGGTCGTGGTCCGACGATCGATCCTGAAGAAGGCTGGCGAGCCTCCGGTCGGACCTTATCGGAGAGCCGGCGCCCATGGTGTCCCTCCTCGTCGCCGTGTCGGCTCGCCGGCGTGCTGTCAGGCCCGTCCAGCGCCGTGGTCGGCGGCTCTACCAGGGGTGTTAACTGGCCGAAGCCGCCGCGAAAAGCGGGCCATGGGAATGTAACAACTTGGGAACAACGCGAGCCGCGTTCTTGTCCGCAGTTTGTTAGCCGCCTGTACTAACCGGGTGACCTGCATTGATGAGACGGGAACCACACCGCCGGAGCCCCAGGACCGCGCGGTGGGGGCCCTGCGGCGAGACCGGGTTCCGGCCCGGGTCCGCTCCGGCGAGAAGGTGCTCCCGGAGCAGGCCCGCGTGCACAACCGCGAGTTGCTGCTGCGCACGCTCTACCGGGAAGGGCCGCACAGCCGGGCGGATCTGGCGCGACGCACGGGGCTGACGAGAGTCTCGGTCTCGGACGTCGTGAGCGACCTCCTCGCGGACGACCTCGTGGTCGAGGTCGGTACGCGGGCGGGGACGCGGCCCGGGAAGCCGGCCATGATGCTCGAGTTCAACGAGCACGCCTGCCAGTCGGTCGCCGTGGACCTGAGCCACTCGACGCTCTACCGGGGGGCCGTGCTCGACCTCGGCGGCTCGGTGGTGGCACGCCAGCAGGTCGAGAACGAGGGCAGCACCGGAGCCGACGCGTTGGCGAAGGTCGTCGGTCTCGTCGGGGCGTTGCGCGAACAGGTGACGGCGCCGCTGCTCGGCATCGGCATCGGCATCCCGGGGATCGTGGACCTCGGCGGCGTCGTCCTCAGCGCACCCAACCTCGGCTGGAAGGACCTCAACCTCCGGTCGGTGCTGGCCGAGCAGTTCGGCTGCCCCGTGGTCGTGTCGAACGACGCCAACGCCACCGCGCTCGCCGAGCGCAGTTACGGCGAGAGCGCGGCGGACACCCTCCTCGTCCGGGTCGGTGTCGGCGTGGGGGCGGGTCTGCTGCTCGGCGGCACGCCCGTCCTGGGCAGCAGGTTCGCGGCCGGCGAGATCGGCCACGTGGTCGTGGACACCGGCAGCGAGCGGGCCTGTGTCTGTGGAAAGTTCGGCTGCCTCGAGACCTGGCTGTCGACCCGGCGTATCCAGGAAGACCTCTCGGAAGCGGGTACCGACGCGGAGCACACCCGGGTCCTCGCCGCCGCGGGCGAGGCACTCGGTTCGGTGCTGGCCCCGATCGTGGCCGCCATCAACGTCTCGGAAATCGTCCTCAGCGGGCCGCACCGGGTGCTGGAAGGACCGCTGGCCGCCGCGGCGATGGAAACCATCCGGCAGCGCGCCCTGACCGAGGTTCACGGCGACATCGTCCTGCGGCTCTCGGAGCTCGGCGACGACATCGTCCTGCGCGGCGCGACCGCCATGGTCATGAGCCAACAACTCGGGATCGCCTGATCCGCTGATCCGATCCCCGTCACTTACAGCGACGCCGACCGGCGCTGGCTTTGCAGCAATAGAAGGGAACACGGTGCAACTGACACGCACGCTGACGGCAGCGTTTGCCGTTGTCGCTCTCGCCCTCGCCGGTTGTAGCGGTGGCGGGCAGGCGAATGAAGCAGGCTCGTCCCAGCTCGTCCTGGGCAACAACGGCGACCTGCTGACCTGGGACCCCGCCGAGATGAAGGAAGGCGCGGTCATCCACTACGCGGAGGCTGTCTACGACCCGCTGCTCCGCAAGACGTCCGAGTCGAAGATCGAGGGCAACCTGGCCACCTCGTACGAGTACAACGCCGACCTCACCGAGCTCACCCTGAAGCTGCGCGACGGTGTCACCTTCAGTGACGGCGCCGCCTTCGACGCCGACGTGGTGAAGGTCAACCTTGAGGCGCGCAAGAAGGGGGCGGGCAGCGCCTCCGAGGGGGCCCGGGCGATCGAGCGCGTCGAGGTCGTGGACAAGGCCACGGTGCGCCTGCACCTCAGCGAGCCCAGCCCCGGCCTCCTGGCCGCCCTGGCGACGTACACGGGGTACATGGCGAGCCCCAAGGCGCTCAGCGCGGGCACCATCGCCTCGAACCCGGTGGGCTCCGGGCCCTACACGTACGACGCGGGCGCCTCCGAGAAGGGCGTCAAGTACACGTTCAAGGCGCGCGACGGCTACTGGAACCGCGAGGCGTTCCCCTTCGAGAACGTCGTGATCCGCCCGTACGAGGAGTTCACCGCCCGGTACAACGCGCTCGCCACCGGCCAGATCCAGTTCATGTACGGCACCCCCGACATGGTGCCGAAGGCCAAGACCGACGGGCTCACTGTCAAGACGGTGCCCGGCGAGTGGCAGGGCATCATCCTCCAGGACCGCGCCGGCAAGGCGTCGGCGGCACTCGGCGACGTGCGGGTGCGGCAGGCGATCAACCACGCGCTCGACCGCAAGGCCATCCTCGAGACCCACTACGGCGGCTTCGGCCAGGTCTCCACGCAGACCTTCAACCCGTCCAGCGAGGCGTGGGTGCCGGAGCTGAACGCGCGTTACCCGTACGACCCGGCGAAGGCGCGCGAGCTGCTGGCCTCGGCGGGCTACGGCAGCGGCTTCAAGATCAAGGTCTCGTACAGCGAGGGCTTCATGTCTCCGCTGGTGCCGATCGTCACCCAGTACCTGGGCGACGTGGGCATCACGGTCGAGCAGGTGCCGGTCAACGGCTTCGCCAACGGCGGGCTGGAGACCCTGAAGGGCCAGCCGGCCTTCATGCTCTCGTTCTCCACGAACATCCCGGCGTGGACGGACGTGCTGAACAAGCTCACCCCGACGTCGCTGTGGAACAACTTCAAGTACACCGACGAGACCGTCACCCGGCTGCTCAAGGAGATCCCGGCCGCGCAGGGTGACAAGCAGGCCGCCCTCTACAAGGAGCTGAACACCCACCTCGTCGAGCAGGCCTGGTTCGCGCCGATCGTCACGCAGGAGAACGTCTACCTGTTCAAGTCCGACATCGACGTGACCATGCAGCAGGCGCAGCTCATGCCGAGCCTCCGCTTCTTCGCCCCGGCGAAGTAACCGCCGATCGACCCCGGATGGGTCGGGCAACGGTCCGGCCCATCCGGTGGATCACTACAGCTCATCTAGGAGGTAGCAGGCATGCTGGGCTTCATCGGTCGGCGGTTGGCCACGGGCCTGCTGCTGGCGTTCTCCGTCGTGACGGGGATGTTCTTCTTCCTCATGCTCACCGGCTCCGATCCGGCCCGGGGCGCGCTCGGCCTCTACGCCACGGAGGAACAGGTCGCGGTCAAGCGGGAGCAGCTCGGCCTCGACCGGCCGCTCGTCGAGCAGTACCTGAGCTGGCTGGGCGGGGTCGTACGCGGTGACCTGGGGGTCTCGTCCGCGCAGAACACCGACGTGAGCGACCTCATCGTGACGAGGTTGCCGGTTACCGTCTCCCTGGCGTTGGGCGCCGTCCTGGTGGCCGCCGTCCTCGGCGTCGTGCTCGGACTGCTCGCGGCGACCCGGCCCGGGACGTTCGACCGCGTGCTCCAGGTGTTCATGGTGTTCGGCTTCAGCCTGCCGAACTTCTGGGTCGCGATCATCCTGGCCCTGGTCTTCGCCGTGCAGCTGGGCTGGTTCCCCGCCACGGGCTACGTGCACCTGAACGACTCACCCGGCGGTTGGATCTGGTCCATCACCCTGCCGATCGTCGCGCTGTCGATCGGGTCGATCGCCGCCATCGCCCAGCAGTTGCGGAACTCCGTGATCACCGTCAACAGCCAGGACTACGTCCGTACGCTGCGCAGCCGGGGCCTCTCGCAGCGCGAGATCCTGCTCACCCACGTCCTGCGCAACGCGGCTCCGCCGGCGCTGACGATGCTCTCCCTCCAGTTCATCGCGGCGATGAGCGGCGCCGCCATCATCGAGCGCGTGTTCGGCCTCCAGGGCATCGGCGCCGTCGCCATCAACGCCTCGGGCAACAGCGACATCCCCGTCATCATGGGCGTCCTGCTCTTCACCGTGCTCGTCGTCGTACTCGTCAATCTCGCGGTCGACATCCTCTACGCCGCACTGAACCCGAAGGTACGGAACGCATGAGCGCCGACGTGACGCCCCGCGCGGGCCTGACAGCCAGGAGATTCCGCTCGTTCCTGCGTAACCCCATGGGCGTGGTGGCGGGCGGCGTCCTGCTGGCCATCGTCGCGGCGAGCATCCTCGCGCCGCTGCTCGCCCCGCAGGACCCGAACCTGGTGGTGCTCTCGGAGGCGCTCCGCCCGCCGAGCGGCGACCACCCGCTCGGCACGGACGGCAACGGGCGGGACATCCTCAGCCGCCTCCTGTGGGGCGGCCGGGTGAGCCTCCAGGCGGGCGCGATCATGGTCGCCGTCGCCCTTCTGTGCGGGATTCCCGCAGGTCTGCTCGCCGGCTACCGCGCGAAGCGGTTCGACGGGGTGTCGAGCTGGATCTTCAACATGCTGATGTCGCTGCCGGAGATCCTCATCATCATCGTGGTGATCGCCTCCCTCGGCAGCGGCCTTGCCCCGACGATGATCACCCTTGGCGTGCTGGCGTCGCCGGACATCTTCCGGCTGACCCGGAGCGCCGTGATCGCGGTGCGCGAGGAGCTCTACCTCGACGCCGCCCGCGTCGCGGGGCTCTCCGACCTGCGCATCATCTTCCGCCACGTGCTCTCCGTGGTGCTGGGGCCGGTCCTCGTGCGGTCGTCGTTCATCTTCGGCATGGCGATCATCGTCCAGTCCGGCCTGGAGTTCCTCGGCTTCGGCGACCCGCAGCGCCCCAGCTGGGGTGGCGAGCTCAGCAACGCCTTCCAGAACTTCCACCGCGCGCCCGAGCTGGTCATCGCGCCCGGCGTCGCCATCGGCCTCACGGTCATGGCACTCGTGCTCTTCGGCACGGCCCTGGCGGATTCGCTGGGGGTCAGCCGCAAGCCCAAGGCCAAGCGGGCCGCGCGGTCCGCCGGCCGGGACGACACGACGGTCGTCCAGGGCGAAGCCGACCGTACGCCCGCGACCGCCCTCCCCGCGGACACCCTGCTCCGCGTCGAGGACCTGTCGGTGCGGTACGTGGCCGAGGACGGAGCCACCAAAGACGTGGTGCGGGGCGTGTCGCTGCACGTCGCGCGGGGAGAGGTGCTCGGCCTGGTCGGGGAGTCCGGCTCCGGGAAGTCCCAGACGTCCTTCGCGATCCTCGGACTCCTGCCACCCGACGCCTCCGTGTCCGCCCGGCACCTCTCCCTCGACGAGCGGTCCCTGATCGGGCTGCGCGAGGGCGAGTTGCAGAAGCTGCGCGGGCCGCAGATGGCCTACGTGCCGCAGGAGCCAATGTCCAACCTGGACCCGTCCTTCACCGTCGGCGCCCAGCTGACGAAGCCGATGCGGCGCAAGCTCAACCTGTCCAGGAAGGCCGCGCACGAGCGGGCCCTGCACCTGCTCGAACGCGTCGGCATTCCCGACCCCGCCCGCACGCTCGCCGCCTACCCCCATCAGCTCAGCGGCGGAATGGCGCAGCGGGTGCTCATCGCGGGCGCCGTCTCCTGCGATCCCGAGCTGCTCATCGCGGACGAGCCGACCACCGCCCTCGACGTCACGGTCCAGGTGGAGGTCCTCGAACTCCTCCGCGACCTGCAACGGGAGCGCAACATGGGCCTCATCCTGGTCACCCACAACCTGGGTGTGGTCGCCGACCTCTGCGACCGGGTCGCGGTGATGCGGGACGGCCTCGTCGTCGAGCAGCAACCCGTCGCCGAACTCTTCGCCAACCCGCAGCACGAGTACACCCGCATGCTCTTGGACGCGACCCTGGAGGACGCCCCTCCCCGGCGGTCGCGCGACGACCTTCAGGAGGTGCAGTCATGAGCACCCGCAACGATTCCGACGCTCCGCTGCTCGACGTCCGCGACGTCAACGTCGTCTATCGCGGGTCCGGGTGGCGCAGTCCGTCCTTCCACGCGCTGCACGACGTCTCGATGCAGATCCGGGCGGGAGAGACGGTCGGCCTGGTCGGCGAGTCCGGCTCGGGAAAGACGACCCTGGGCCGCGCGCTCCTGGGGCTCGCCCCGATCAGCGCCGGCACGGTCACGTTCGACGGCGCCGACATCACCCACGCGAACCGGCGCGCCCGCCGGGCCCTGAGCCGGGACATCCAGGTCGTCTTCCAGGATCCGTACTCGTCGCTCAACCCGGCGATGTCCGTCGAGAGCATCCTCGCCGAGCCGCTCAGGGCGCAGGGAATGCCCGGGGCTGAAGCCTCCGCGCGGATCGGTCAGCTGCTGGGCCAGATCGGCCTGGAAGCCGACGCCGGGCGGCGGTACCCGCGCGAGTTCTCCGGCGGGCAACGGCAGCGGATCGCCATCGCCCGCGCCCTCGCGCTGAAGCCCCGACTCATCGTCTGCGACGAACCGGTCAGCGCCCTCGACCTCTCCACCCAGGCACGCATCCTCGACCTGCTCATCGACATCCAGGAGCAGACCGGCGTCGCGTACCTCTTCATCTCCCACGACCTGTCGGTGGTCCGCTACATCTGCCACCGGGTCGCGGTCATGCTCAAGGGCCGCATCGTGGAGACCGGTGACGGTGACACCGTCACGTCACGACCGCGCCATGCGTACACGAACCGGCTGCTCATGGCGTCGCCCATCCCTGACCCGGCGCGGCAGGCGGAACGCCGCCGCCAGTACGCCGCGCTCTCCTCCTGACCCCGCCAACCCCGACCGAAGGAAGTACCCGTGCAGTTCGGCTTCAGCTCCTACTCCTTCTACCAGCACCTGCGCACCAACCGGATGAGCCTCTTCGAGGTCATCGACTGGATCGGCGCCAGCGACGCCACCCACATGGAGATCGCGACGGTGTCGCTCTCCCCGGAGATCTCCAACGACACCTCCACCCTCGACCAGGACCCCGGGTTCGTCCAGGAGATCAAGACCCGCGCGGCCGACCAGGGCGTCACCCTGTCCAACCTCGTCGTCCCGGCCGACCTCCTCGGCGAGGGCGCGGAGAAGAGCATGCAGCGGGTCAAGCGGCACATCGAGGTGGCTGCCGCCCTGGACATCAAGCTCTTCCGCCACGACGTCGCCAAGTGGGCCCACCGGGCGAAGGACATCGCCGAGTTCGAGGCGCTGCTGCCCCGCATGGTGGAGGCGTGCAAGGAGATCGCCCAGTACGCCGCCCCGTACGGCATCACCACCAGCGTGGAGAACCACGGGCTGCTCATGAACGGCGGTGAGCGCGTACGCCGGCTCATCCACCTCGTCGACGAGCCGAACTTCAAGACGACCCTCGACGTCGGCAACTTCATGTCGGTCGACGACAACCCGGTGGTGTCGGTCGCCGAGAACGCCCCGTACGCCAGCATCGTGCACCTGAAGGACTTCTACGTCCGCTCGCAGTACCCCGGCGACGGCTGGCACCACACCCCCGGCGGCACCTACCTGCTCGGCTCCATCGTCGGCTACGGCGACCTCGACATGCGCAGGATCGTGCGGGGCATCGTCGACGCCGGCTACGACGGCTTCGTGTCCATCGAGTTCGAGGGCATCGAGGAGTGCCTGATGGCCAACCCGATCGGTCTGGCCAACGCGAAGCGGCTCTTCGCCGAGGCGGAGGCGGCGAAGTGAGCCGGCTCGGTGTGGGCGTGATCGGCGTCGGGAGCATCGCGGAGATGCACCTGGGCGCGTACGCCGCCAACCCGGACGTCCACCTCGTCGGGGTGTTCGACGTCAACCAGGAGCGGAGCGCGCAGAAGGCCGAGACCTTCGGCGTGACCCGCGTGCACCCGACGCTCGACAGCCTGCTCGCCGACCCCGAGATCGACGCGGTGAGCATCTGCACGTGGAACGACAGCCACGCGGAGATCGCCACGGCGGCGCTCGACGCCGGCAAGCACGTGCTGGTGGAGAAGCCCTTGAGCCGTACGGCCGGCGAGGCCGAGGCGCTCGTCGAGGCCGTCGAGCGCAGCGGCAGGCACCTGGAGATCGGCTTCGTCCGGCGCTTCGGCGCGAACGCCAAGGTCCTCAAGTCGTTCGTCGACGCCGGGCTGCTGGGCGACGTCTACCACGCGCGCGCGACGAACATCCGACGGCTCGGCAACCCCGGTGGCTGGTTCGCGGACCACAAGCGGTCCGGCGGGGGACCGCTCATCGACATCGGCGTGCACGTGCTGGACCTCTGCTGGTACTTCATGGGCACCCCGAAGGCCGTCACGGTCAGCGCGGTCACCCACACCCGGCTGGGCAACCGGGCCAACGTCACGTCGCTGTCGCGGTACAAGGTCGCGGACTACGACCCGACCCAGAGCGACGTCGAGGACTTCGCCACGGCCCTCATCCGGTTCGACAACGGGGCGTCCCTGACGCTGGAGACCAGCTACTCCCTGCACGCCCTCGAGGACCGCCTCGAAGTGGCGGTCTTCGGCGAGCGCGGTGGCGCGGAACTCGAACCGAAGCTTCGGATCGCCACCGAGATGCACGACACCATCCTCAACGTGGGACCCCAGATCGACCACCTCAGCTTCGACTTCGCCGAGGGGTTCGCCAACGAGATCGCGCACTTCGTCTCGCTGTGCCTGGGAGAGGCCGAGCAGGTGGCCCCCGTCTCCCACGGCACGGAGGTCATGCGCATGCTCGACGGGATCTACGAGTCGGCGCGTGCCGGCCACGAGATCAGGCTCTCCTGACATGGTCCACGACGGAGGGTCCGTGCGGGTGGGGGTCGTGGGGTGCGGAAACGTCAGTTCCCGCTATCTGGCCAACCTCGCCGGGGACCCGGCGGTCACCGTCGTCGCCTGCGCCGACGCCGACCCGGCGCGCGCGCGGGCGCTCGGCGCTGCCCACGCGGTGCCGGAGGTGCACCCGGTCGACGCCCTGTTGACCCATCCGGACATCGACCTGGTCCTCAACCTGACCCCGCCCAGGGCGCACGCCGAGGTGACCCTGCGCGCCCTGGAGCACGGCAAGCACGTCTACACGGAGAAGCCCCTGGCGACCACCATGGCCGACGGGCACCGCATCGTCGAGGCCGCCCGGGCGCGGTCGTTGCAGGTCGGCACCGCGCCGGACACCTTCCTGGGCGTCGGGGCGCAGACCTGCGCGGCACTGCTCGCCGAAGGCGCGATCGGCACCCCGACCTCGGTGAACGCCGCCATGATGAACGCCGGGCCGGAACGGTTCCACCCCGAGCCGGAGTTCCTCTACCAGGAGGGCGCTGGACCCCTGTTCGACATCGGTCCGTACTACCTCACGGTGCTGACCGAACTCATGGGTTCCATCGTCCGGGTGGGGGCGCTGGGCGCGACCGCGCGTACCGAACGCGTCGTGTTGGCCGGGCCCCGCGCGGGGGCGACCTTCAGCGTGCAGACACCCACCCACATCAACAGCGTCCTGGAGTTCGCCAGCGGGGCCATGGGCATGCTGGTGACCAGCTTCGACGTCGTGGCGACGCGTACGCCGCACCTCGAGATCCACGGCACCGAGGGCACGATCGTCGCGGCGCAGGCCAACTCGTGGGGCGGCCCCGTGCTGCTCAGGGCGGCGGGCAGCACCGACTTCGTCGAGGTGCTCCCCGGCCCACGCGACTCCGACGGGTTCATGGGGATGGGTCTGGTCGAGATGGCCAGGGCCATCCTGGCGGGGCAGCCCGCGCTGGCCGCGGCGACACGGGGGCTCCACGTCCTCGAGGTGCTCACGGCCATCGCCGACGCCGCCCGCTCCGGCGGAGGCTTCACGACGATCAGTTCGAGGCTGGAGACCCCCGGTCGACGTGACACGGGTGTCGTCGGGTGAGGGCCGGCCGAGCGCAGGCAACCGCCGCCGGAGACGCCGGCCCGTCGTGGGCGGGCGTCTCCGGGCGTACGGGATGAGGCAGGCCCGGTGCGGGCACCTCCGGGCGTACGGGAGGAGGTCAGGCCCGACCGGCGGTGCGGGCGACGAACGCGCGCCACGCCGTGGGGGCGAAGGTCAGGGCGGGGCCGGTCGGGTCCTTCGAGTCGCGGACGGCGACCACGCCGGGCAGGTTGTCGGCCACCTCGACACAGTTCCCGCCGCTCGAACCGCTGCGGCTGGACTTGCGCCACTGAGCGCTACTGAGGTCCATGATGGCTCCACACTTCCTTCATGAGGTCAATGGACTGCCGACGCGGGAGCGCTTCGTTCCGCACGCCTTCCCACTTCGCCAGAAGACTAGCCACATCATCCTTACTGTCCGCAACAACTCCGCCCAGTTGGTTTTCCAGATGCCCGACCCAGCCGCCGTCGGCGGACCGAGCCAGCGCGAAGGGGCCGGACAGCCCGATGTGCAGGCCGGTCGTCGCTGGAATCACGTGCACGTGAACGTGCGGTAGTTCCGCCATCGCGACGAGGTGCGACACCTGCTCGGCCATGATGCCGCTGAATCCGTCGCCGGTCCGGCTCAGTGCCGACTCGTCCAGGACCGCGACCAGTTGCGGCGGGTTCTCGCCGGTCAAGATTCTCTGCCGGTCCATCCGGGCGCTGACCTGCTGGTCGACCTCCGTCGCTGACATGAGGTCGTTGAGGCGCATGACCACGCGGGCGTAGTTCTCGGTTTGCAGCAGCCCGGGAACCAACAGCGGCTCGAACAGCCGTAGTTGTCGTGCGGCGCGTTCGGCGTCGAGCCAGGGGAGGAACCAGGACGGGGCGCCGACGCTGGCGACGAGTCGTTCGAAGAGCCCGCCGGTCCTGAGGGCCCGGTCGGCTCCCTTGATGAAGTCCATCGTCAGCGCCCGGGTGCCGCCCTCGACGGCGCTGACGTGCGACGCGCTGAAGCCCGCGCCCCGGCCGAAGGTCTCCTGCGTCATGCCGGCGCCGCCTCGGGCGCGGCGGATCTCGCCCACGATGAAGGCGGCGAGCGGGCTCGGCACGTCGGCCATTCAGGGCCTCCCAATTTGAAGATCGACTACCCGCGGCGCCACCCGTCGGGCGCGGGCTCGGCCAGCCCGGCCCGAACGCGCGCGGAGCCTTCCGAGCGTAGTCGCCTCCACAGCAGAGTGTCACCAGCGAGGGCCGCTCGTGGAGCGTTGGCCGGGGGCGGTCCTCGCGGGGGCCGCCCCGGGCGGGCGTCCGTGGGCGGCCCCCTTCCACGTGACGGCCGGCCGACGGGCGGGAGGAAGACGTGACGGTCGACAGGCCGCGCGGGGAGCGCGCGATCGCGCCGGGCGAGGTGATCCGAGTCCCGGAGGACTCCTACCGGTTCGGGGTCGGGGCCCTCACGATGTACGTCACCGAGGTCCTCGACCGGGGCCCGTTCCAGGGCGCGGAGTGGGTCGAGCTGCGCGGCCGGGAGCTGAACCCGGACGGCACGCTTCGACCGCGCGAGCGGTACGCCTCCGTCCGGCTGGACCGGGCGACCGTCGTCGGGGTGCCGTCGCGGTGACCCGGCGACGCGACCACGTACCGTCCCGCCCGACCTGGCGCTGCGTGGCCTGCGGGATCGCCTGGCCCTGCTCGGCGGCGAAGCTGCGCCTGCTCGGCGAGTACCGGACCGACCGGACCGCCCTGCTGGTCCACCTCGCCACCCTCCAGGTCGAGGCCGCCGCCCAGCTCGCCGAGCTGGACGGCGGCGGTTCCCGCGTCGACCTGGCCGACCGCTTCACCGCTTGGGCCCGCCCCCGTCCCGCCTCCTGACCACCTGCGCGCTCTCCCTCAGGTAAGGCGTCACTGGTTGGCGAGGGCCACCTGCCGGGCGTTGACGACGACGTCCACCCAGTACGAGTTCAGGTTCGGTTCCTTCACCCGGGCCCAGCCGCCGGACACCACGGCGATCCGGTTGCCGGCGACGTCGAGATCCGTGGCGCCGGTGGCGACGTGGTCCCAGCTCCCGTTGAGCGGGCCGGCCTTCACGTAGGCGTTGCCGCTGTCGTCCCGTACGGCGATCCGGTAGCCCTCGACGACGACCTGCCGGCCCGCGGCCTGGTTCACCCAGGCCGCGTTGAGCGGCCCTTCCTTGACCTTGGCCGTGCCGCCCTCGACGACGCCGATCCGGGCCCCGTCGAGGGAGAGGTCGGTCGCGCTGGCCGCGACGGTGTGCCAGGACGCGTTGATCGGCCCCTCCTTGACCTTCGCGACGCCGTTCTCGATGACCCCGATCCGACCGTCGGCCGCGTCGATCACGGTCGTGTTGCTCGAGATGTGGGCCCAGTTGGCGCTGTAGAGGCCGTCCTTGGCCCAGGCCCTGCCGTCGGTGCCGAGCACGACGTAGCGGTCACCGTCGACGACGACGTCCCTGGCGTTGTGGAACAGCGTCACCCAGCCGGCGGTGAGGCCGCCGGCCTTCACCTCGGCGGCCCCGTTCGTGCTGATCACGGCGACGCGGTCGCGGTCGGCGGAGACCCTGGTGACGTTGGTCTTGAGTTCGTGCACGGTCCCGTTCAGCGACTCCTTGGCCGCGAGCGTCCCGTCGGTGCACACCACCAGGACCCGGTCGGGAACGGCGTTGACCGGCGTCAGGTCGGCGAACGGGAGGTTGATCGGGGCGCCCTTGGTGACCGTGCCGCCGCAGACGTACGCCGGGCGGATGTCGTACACCGCGCCGTGGCGGCGGATCTCGAAGTGCAGGTGCGGGCCCGTGGAGTTGCCCGTGCTGCCGACGTGCCCGAGCACCTGCCCCTGCCCGACCTGCTGCCCCACGGCGACCGACGCCGCCCCCACCATGTGCAGGTACCGGGTCTGGTAACCACCGGCGTGCGACAGCGTCACCATGTTGCCCCCACCCGAGGTCCAACCCGCGAAGGCCACCGTGCCCGGATACGCCGCACCGATCGCCATCCCGCTGTTGCCCGCGATGTCCACCCCGTAGTGATCGCTGTCGGTGGCACCACACCTGTTCGCGAGCACCCCCGTGACCCGCCCACCCACCGGCTGGATCATCGCCCCGGTCTGCGCGGACGCCGGCTGCGCCGGAACGACCGCGATTCCGAGCAGGACTCCTGCCGCTACTCCGATCGCCCGCAGTCGACCCCACGCGCTCACTCTGGTCACGTCTCCGCCCTCTCGCCGATATCGATCAACATCGGCATGGTGTGGCATCGCGCAGATGTTCACAAGGTCACGTCGACGAATCCGCGCCCGTTCAGCCGGGCACCGGCAGCGGTCGAACTCCCCGTCTCGGGTGACAGCCCGGTGGACGGGTGCTCATGGGGGCGAGCGGCTCGGCCATGGGCCGGAGGGGCAGCGCCCGGTTGACTGGTGGGACGACACGGGCGGCCCCGTCCTCGTCTGGACCGTCGCCGTGCTGGCCTGCTACCTGGTCACCGTCGGGGTGACCACGCGCCTCAACGTGCCGCTGAACGACCGGCTGGAGGCCGCCGGCCCGGCGCGGCTGACCGCCGGCCGGGCCGGGCCGGCCGTGTCGCCGCCCGCACCGACGCGGCAGGCATGGGCGGGTCGGCGTGGGGGAACCGTGCCCGTATGAGGATGAGCAGCACCCCGGCCGTGGCGGCCTCCAGCGAGGAGACGGACCCGGAGGGCGTACGGGAGCCGGCCGGCGAGGTGCACGCCTGGTTGCCGGGGCAGAACCAGACCGTCTGCGGGCTCCCGCTCAGCCGGACCCGGCTGCGCCGCTTCCCGCACGTGCGGTTCGAGTACACGTCGACGGACGTGCTCACCGAGGCGGACCCCGTCGGCCGGATCTGCCCGCGCTGCCTCGCCGCCTCGCAGGGCCGCCGCCGGGGCGGGCAGAAGAACTGGGTCCGCCACTCGCCCCGCCCCTGACGGCCCCTGACGGGTGTGCCGCTCGCCCCGCCCCTGACGGGCGCGCCGCTCGCCGTGCTCCCGACGGTGGGCGTGATCGGCGATTGAGCCGGGGCTGACCGGGTACGGGACGGGCATGCGGATCGTGGTGGTGGGGGCGACCGGCAACGCGGGCACCGCCCTGTTGCGCCGGCTGCGGCGGGAACGCGGAGTGGAACTCGCCGGGGTGGCCCGCCGGCTGCCCGGGCCGGACTGCGGCGAGCCGTACGATCAGGTGGAGTGGCACTCCTGCGACGTCGGCCTGCCCGGCGCGGCCGACCAGCTCGCCGAGGTCTTCGCCGGCGCCGACGCGGTGGTGCACCTGGCCTGGCAGATCCAGCCCAGCCACGACCAGCGGGTGCTGCACCGGACCAACGTGGGCGGCAGCGCGGCCGTGATCGACGCCGTGGTCCGCGCCGGCGTGCCGGCCCTGGTGTACGCGTCGTCGGTAGGCGTCTACGCGCCCGGCCCGAAGGACCACCCGGTCTCCGAGCGCTGGCCGGCGACCGGGGTGCCCGGCTCGTCGTACAGCCGGGACAAGGCCGAGGTGGAGGCGCTGCTCGACCGGGCCGAGCGCGAGCACCCGGGGCTGCGGGTGGTGCGGCTGCGGCCCGGCCTGAACTTCCAGCGGGCGGCGGCCACCGAGATCACCCGCTACTTCCTCGGCCCGTTCGCGCCCGTCCGGCTGCTGCGCTTCGGCCGGATCCCGCTCGTGCCGACGAACCCTCGGCTGCGGATGCAGGCGGTGCACACCGACGACGTCGCCGACGCGTACGCCCGGGCGGTCCTGGGCGACGCGCGCGGCGCGTTCAACGTCGCCGCGGACCCGGTGCTGACCCCGGAGCTGGTGGCCCGGCACTTCCACGGCTGGACGGTGCCCGTCGCCGCCCCGGTGCTGCGCGTCGCCGCCGCCCTGACCTGGCGGGCGCGGCTGCAACCGATCGACGCCGGCTGGGTGGAGCTGGCGCTGCACGCGCCGCTGATGTCGAGCGAGCGCGCCGAGACGGAGCTGGGCTGGCATCCGCGCCACGACGCGCTCAGCGCGCTGAAGGAACTCTTCGCCGGCATGGCCGACCGGGCGCACACCGCCAGCCCGCCGATGTCGGCGGCGCGCCACCTCCCGGGCCGCCCCACCGCCCTGCTCCGCGGTCGCGCCGCCGGCCACGGCAACCCCTACTGACCCACGCCCGCGGGAGGCGGGGGTCAGAAGTCGGCGAAGACGTACGGGTTCTGGCGGGGGAAGAGGCGGCGCAGTTCCGCCGCCGCGTCCGTCGACACGTCGCCCAGCCCTCGCAGGCCCACCTCGACCGGATCCAGGACCCCGTACGCCAGGGCGGAGAGGCCGGCGGCCGTCAGCGTGGCGGTCGGCGGCGAGCCGGCGGTGGCGGCGGCCCCGGTGACCAGCTCCAGCGCGCCGGTCGTGCCGTCCAGCAGGTACGACCCGGTCAGCCACCGGTCGCCGGTCAGCTCCACCCGCACCCGGCCCGGCCCGACGGGCAGCCCGGCCAGCGCGTCGATCGACAGCAGCCGGGCCATCGGCGCGGCGTAACTCGGTCGGGCCACCCGCGCCTCGACGTGCACGGCCAGATCGGTCAGCCACAGCTCCGGCACCTCGTCGACGGGCACCTGCACAGTCACCCGCTCCACCTGGTCGACGTGCCGCCCGAAGAACTGCAACATGAGTGCCCGGGCGAGCGGATCGGCGGCGAGCAGGTCGCCGGCGGCGAGCGTGCCGCCGTGGTCGTCGATGCGGTAGAGCACCGCGCCGGTGACCGTACCGCCCGTGCGGGCCGTCAGCAGCCAGTGCTCGTCGCGGTCGCGCAACCCCACGTCCCGGTAGCCGGGGAAGATCGCGAAGCCGTGCCGCTCGTTCAGGCACCGCTCGGTGAACGCGCGCCAGTCCCGGTAACCCTCGCCGATCCGCTCCCAGCCCACCTCGCCGGGCAGGTCGGCGCCGAGCAGCTCGCCCAGGTCGGCCGGCGAGAACGTGACCGTACGCGGCTTCGGCAGCCCCACGTAGCCGAACCGGGCGTAGAACGACGGCCGGAACGGGTAGAGCGCGCTCAACTGGTGCCCCTCGTCGCGCATCTCGTCGAGGAGTTGGTGCATCAGCGTGCGTACGTGCCCCTGCCGGCGGGCCAGCGGATGGCTCGCCACCCCGGCGACGCCGGCCATCGGCAGCACCTCGCCGCGCAGGTTCTGCCGCATCGGGATGGCCGAGGCGGCGGCCAGCGTGGTGCCGCCCTCCTCGACGACCAGCGTCCGGTTGCCCTTGTTGTAGGGCAGGTAGCCGCGGAACTCCTCCGCCCGGGCCACGCTGCGCGGCGACGCCTCGAAGGCGTACGCGCCGAGCGCGAAGCTGGTGGACAGTCTTTCTTCGGCGTTCACCCGGCGGACGGTCATCCGCCCATCCCATCCCGGCCCGGCGGTCGCCGCAACCGCAATCGCCGGTGACCCAGCGACGCCCGGTCAGCCGATCGGCAGGTGTGACGGCGACGCCCGGTCAGCCGATCGGCAGGTGTCGAAGGTGCCGGCGGCGGCGCAGCCGGACGCTGAACACGGCTGCCACGGCGCCGATCAGCAGCGCGGTGACGGCCAGCCCGTGCAGCGAACCCCGCGCCAGGTAGCCGGAGTCGGTGTGGTCCACCGCCCACGTGGCGATCTCCCGGCTGGACCAGAACGGGGTCAGCTTCGCGCCGGTGCCGGCCGGGTTGATCAGCATCTGCACCGCCACCACGGTGAGCAGCAGCAGCGTCCCCTCCAGCTCGCGGGGGAGCAGCGCGCCGATCAGCATCCCGAACGGCGCGGCCACCCCCACGCAGCAGAGCATCGCCACCGCCACCCCGCCGTGCCGCAGCTCGGGCGCGTCCACGACGGTGAGCACGAAGAACGGCACGGACAGGATGAGCCCGGCCGCCCACAGGCCGAGCAGCCGGCCGAGGTAGAGGTCGTGCGGGCGGTAGCCGGCCAGCCGCAGCCGGGGCTCCAGCTCGCGGGCCGCGCCGGTGGCGAAGAGGGCGGCGGTGCTGACGGCCCAGCTGATGCCGAGCAGCAGCGAGCGTACGGACTGCCCGACGTGCGAGTCCCGCCGGATCAGCCAGAACGCCAGCGGCATCAACAGCAGCAGCAGGAGCACGCCCCGACGGCGCAGCAGCTCCCGCAGGGTCATCTCGGCGACGGTGACGAGGCGGTTCACGCACGCCCTCCCTGGGTGGCCGGGGTCAGGTCGAGCACCAGGTCGACCCGGTCGAGCTGGTTGAGCAGGTGGGTCACCACGACGATCGCCCGGCCCTCGTCGCGCAGCCGGGCGAGCTGGTCCCAGAAGTTGACGTACGTGCCCTGGTCGAAGCCCTGGTAGGGCTCGTCGAGCAGCAGCACGTCCGGCTCGCTGAGGGTGGACATGGTCAGGTTCAGCTTCTGCCGGGTGCCGCCGGAGAGGTTGCGGGCGAGGACGTCGCCGTCGGCCTCCCAGCCGAGGTGGCGGGCCGCCGCCCGACCGGCGCGGCGGGCCGGCCCCCGGGCCACGCCCCGGCCGGCGCCGACCAGCACGAAGTGCTCGTCGGGCAGCAGGAAGTCGGCGGTGCCGCCCTGCTGGGGGCAGTAGCCGACCCGGCCGGAGACGGTCACGTCCCCGGCGTCGGGGGAGACCAGCCCGGCGCAGACGCGCAGGAAGGTGCTCTTGCCGCAGCCGTTCGCCCCGATCACGGCGGCGATCTGTCCGGCCCGGACGGTCAGGGACGCGTCGCGCAGGACGGTGCGTCGCCCGTACCGCTTGGTGATGCCCCGGGCGTGCAGCCGGACCGGTCCGGGACGCGCGGCGGGCGAGGTGCCGATGGTCTCGACGATCGCGGCGGCGTAGTCCTGCGGCCGGCCGAAGACGGCCCACGGGTCGCCCCCGCTGTCGCGCAGGTGCGTGGCGGCCTCGGCGACCACGTGCCGGGCGGCGTCCGCCCGGACCCGGCGCCGGTCCAACTCGGCCGCGAACACCCGCAGCCACTCGTCGGCGTTCATCCGTCGACCCCCTTCGTGACGAGGCCGGTCACCGGGGCGACGAACGCGAGCCAGGCGCTGCCGCCCTGGCGCAGGGTCGCCCGCCCGCTGTCGGTGATCCGGTAGTACTTGCGGGCCGGACCGGACGCGCCCTCCCGCCACTCGGCGGTGACCAGGCCGGTGCGTTGCAGGCGCAGCAGCACCGGATAGAGCGTGCCGCCCTGGATCGGCCCGATGCCGGCGGCCTCCAGCGCCTGGGCGAGCTGGTAGCCGTAGGACTCGCCCTCGCGCAGCAGGGCCAGGACGCAGAGGTCGAGCACCCCGCGCAGCCACTGCCCGCGCCGGTCGGAATCCACCCGAGGAACATAGCGGCACTACCTAGATGGCACAACTACCTAGCTGGCGGCGGCTGCCCGTGGCAGGAGCCGGGACGCGCTCAGCCGGCGACGACGTCCGAGACCACGACGGTCACGTTGTCCGGCGCGCCGGCCTGGTGGGCGAGCTTGACGAGCTGCTCGCCGCAGTGGTGACGGTCACCGTACGTGATCAGCGTCGCGGCGATCGTCCCGTCCTCGACGTAGTCGGAGAGCCCGTCGCTGCACAGCAGCAGCCGGTCGCCGGCGACCACCGTGAGCACCCCGACCGCCGGGGGAGTGTCCGAGCCCTGCACCGCCCGGGTCACCAGGGACCGCTGCGGGTGGTGCCGTGCCTGCTCCGGCGAGAGCGCCCCCTGGTCCACCAGCGCCTGGACGAAGGTGTCGTCGCGGGTGAGCTGGGTCAGCTCCCCGTTGCGCAGCAGGTAGCAGCGGGAGTCACCCACCTGGGCCAGCACCAGCGCGTCCCCGGCGAGCAGGGCGGCGGTCAGCGTCGTACCCATGCCGTCGCGCGCCGGGTCGACGGTGATGGCGGCGTGGATGCGCCGGTTGGCGGTGCTCACCACGGCGCGCAGCGCCGCGGCCGCCTCGTCGGGGGCGGTCGGCGGGCTCAGCTCGTCCAGGATGCGGATGACGATCTCGCTCGCCACCTCGCCCGCGGGCAGGCCGCCCATGCCGTCCGCGACCGCGACGAGGCGGTCACCGGCGAGGGCGGAGTCCTCGTTGTTGGTGCGAACCAGGCCGATGTCGTTGAGGATGGCCGAGCGGAGGATCAGCGTCATGGGGTCAAGCTTGCCAAGAACACCCTCCCGTCGTCTCTACGCACTACTGCGTAGGGTTGGGGAATGATGCCGGTGTCGATGGTCGGACGCACCGGCGAGCTGGTCGAGCTCGACCGGGCGTGGTCCACCGTGGTCGCCGGCCGACGGTCCGCGCCGACCGTCGCGGTGATCACCGGAGCCGCCGGGGTGGGCAAGTCCCTGCTGGTCGCGGCCGCCCTCGACGCGTTCGCCCCCCGACCGGCGGTGGTGCTCTCCGGCGCCGCCCGCGTGCACAGCCCCGCCCCGTACGACTGGCTGGCCGCCGTTCTCACGGGCCGGGACACGAGCCGGCTCGACCTGCCGGCGGACGCGCTGGCCTGGCTCGCCCAGCAGCCGACCGCGCCGCGCGAGCGCTACGCGCCGGGCACCCTGCTCCGCCTCGCGGTGCGGGTCGTCCGGCTGCTCGTCGGCGCCGGCCCGGCCGTACTGGTGGTGGAGGACCTGCACGCCCTCGACCCGGCCAGCCTGAACCTGGTCGGCGAGCTGGCGACCGCCGCCGACCTGCCGGCGCTGCTGGTGGTGGCGAGCCGGCCCGCCGAGGACGCCGTCGCGCCGGACCTCGCGGTCCGCGCCCTGGCCCGGCTCTGCGGCGTCCGGGGCGCCGTCCGCCAACACCTCGGACCGCTGCTCCCGGCCGAGGTCGCCGAGGTGCTGACCCAGGTGTACGCGGACCCGCGCCCGTCCGGCCGGCTGGTGCGCGCCGTCTGGCAGCGCACCGGCGGCAACCCGTACGCGCTGACCGAACTGCTCGCCGCCCACGCCGGCCGAGGGCCCGAGGCGCTGCTCCGCCCGCCACCCGCCCCGCGCCCGCCGAGGACGGCGTCGCAGTGGCCGGTGGATCCGGTGGACGCCGAGCTGACCGGGCGGGAGATCGAGGTGCTGGGCTGCCTGGTCGCCGGGATGTCCAACAAGCAGGCGGCGCGGGCCCTCGGCATCTCGGTGCGGACGGTCACCGTGCACGTGTCCAACCTGCTGCGCAAGACCGGGTCGGCGTCGCGTACGGAGGCGGCGATCTGGGCGGTGCAGCGGCGGCTGCCGGTGCCGACCCCCGTCGACGGCTGAGCCGACGCCCGACGGGGCCGGTGCGGGCCACGCGCGCGGTCCGGCCGGCGGGTGCTCAGGGGCGGGGGTAGCGCAGCAGGAGGCTGGCGGCGACCTCCTCGTCGCCGACGGCGGCGTACACGTGCGGCACGTCGGACGTCCAGCGCAGGTGCCCGCCGGCGGCGGCGGTCAGCGGCGCGTCGACCGGGCCGGCGCGCAGCACGCCCGAGAAGACGGTGACGTGCTCGGTGACCCCCCTCTGGTGGGCGGGGGAGAGCTGCTCCGGACCGGGCGCGACCAGCATCCGGTACAGCTCGTAGGTGGCGTCGCTGTCCTCGAAGACCTCCAGCAGGATGGCGCTGACCGCGGCGCCGCGGACGACCGGCCCGGCCGCCGGGCCGGAGAGCACGGCCGTCAGCGGTACGCCGAGCTGCGCGGTGATCGCGTAGAGCGTCTCCAGGGTCGGGTTGCGGGTGCCGTTCTCCAGGCCGGAGAGGGTCGCCTTGCCCACCCCGGCGAGCCGGGCGAGGGCGGACAGCGACATCCCGCGCTCCTCGCGCAGGGCGCGTACCCGGCGACCGACGGCCTCGGCGCCCGGATCGGGGGCCGATCGGTGGACTGGTGACGTCTGCGGCACCCCGCTATGGTGCTACAGGTTCCTGTTCCATAAACGGAACGGTCGGGGGAGGCGGGGATGGCGGGACGGTCGCAACCGGTGCTGGCGGGTGTGGTGACCGCGCTGGTCGGGTTCGCCAGCTCGTTCACGGTGGTGCTGGCCGGCCTGCGGGCCGTCGGCGCCTCGGACGCACAGGCCGCCTCCGGGCTGCTGGCGGTGTGCGTGGCCGCCGGGATCTCCGCCGTCTGGCTGGGCCTGCGGCACCGGATCCCGATGAGTGTCGCGTGGTCCACCCCCGGCGCGGCGCTGCTGGTCGCCACCGGCACGGTGCCCGGCGGTTGGCCCGTCGCCGTCGGGGCGTTCCTCGTCTCGGGCGCGCTGATCGTGGCCGCCGGGCTGTTCCCCGCCCTCGGGCGGGCCGTCGCGGCGATCCCCCGGCCGATCGCGGGCGCGATGCTCGCCGGGGTCCTGCTGCCGCTCTGCACCGCCCCCGTCCGCGCGCTGGTCGAGGTGCCCCGGCTGGCCGTCCCCGTGGTGCTGGCCTGGCTGCTGCTGCACCGGTTCGCCCGCCGGTGGGCGGTGCCGGGCGCGCTGGTCGTCGCGGTGGCGGCGATCGCGCTGACCACCCCGGTCTCCGGGCTCGGTGGCGCGCGGCTGCTGCCCGCGGTCGAGCTGACCGCGCCGGCCTGGAACCTCTCCGCGATGGTGGGCCTCGCGTTGCCGCTCTTCCTGGTCACCATGGCCGCGCAGAACGTACCGGGGATGGCGGTGCTGGTCGGCTACGGCTACCGGCCGCCCTTCGGCGCCGCGCTGCGCGCCACGGGACTGACCACCGTGCTCGCCGCGCCCGCCGGCGGGCACGCGGTCAACCTCGCCGCGATCACCGCCGCCCTGGCCGCCGGCCCGGACGCCCACCCCGACCCGGAGCGCCGCTGGATCGCCTCGGTCACCGCCGGGACCGGGCTGGCCCTGCTGGGGCTGGGCGCCGGTGCGGCCACCGCGCTGGTCGCGCTCGCCCCGCCGGTGCTGATCGAGGCGGTCGCCGGGCTGGCGCTGCTCGGCGCGCTGGCCACCGCGCTCACCTCGGCGCTGGCGGAACCGGCGGACCGGGAGGCCGCCGTGGTCACCTTCGTGGTCACCGCCTCCGGGGTGACCCTGCTCGGCGTGGGCGGCGCGTTCTGGGGCCTGGTCGCGGGCGGGGTGATGCTCCTGCTCTTCCGCCACCGCTCCGGCGGGCTGGCTGCGGCCGAACCGGGTGCGGCTGGGCCGGCTTCGACAGGACCGGATTCCGTCGCGGTCGCCTCGTCGCCGAGTGGCGGCCGGGCCGGCGGCACCTGACCCTCCACGCGCTGTCGAACTGAGTCGTTTACGACATCACGGCCTCGCCACTGTTGGCTGGCCGATCGGCACGTGGCTCGGCGACCGGAATCCGGCGTTTCGGAACCTGTCGTTCGGCACCCGCACGTCCGGCAGCCCGCTTCGGGCCGGCAGCGCGGGAGTTTGAATCGTCTACGACATCAGCTCGACAGCGTGCGGCGGATGTGTCCGGTGCTGACGCTGTGCCGCGCTGGACGGGCGCGCCCCGGCAGTGTGTTCGGGCGGGCACGCTGCGGCGGTGCGTCGCTCACTCCTCGGGCGGCAGGTCGCGGGCCGGGACGTCGAGGCGTACCTGGTCGTCGGTGACGGCGGCGATCTGCTCGGCGAGCACGTAGACCGCGCCGGTGCGGACCAGGTCGGTGGAGACCTTCAGGTAGCCGCTGTGCAGCAGCCGGGCCGCCAGGTCGGCCGGCACGTCCGGCTCCTCGACGGCCGTCGACTCGATCAGCTCGTCCAGGCTGCTGCCCGGGTCGGCGGTCGGCGCCTGCACTGTCACCGCGTTGGGATCACCCCGCTGGACCAGGTCGACGGTGCCGAACTCGGTGCCGTCGACGTCGATCACCCGCATGCCCGTGGTGACCCGGGAAACTGTCGCCTGCCGCTCGGTGCCCTGCTGCTCCATCCCGGGGCGGTTCCCGGCCCCCGCTTCGGCTAAACCACCGTCGAGATCTTGGACAGTTGTCGCTCGGGCCGAACGCCAACTGTCCAAGATCTCGGGCGGGGTCCCTCACCAGGACGTTGGAGGGCGGGGGGAGAGTTCGCGCCACGTGTCGGTGCCCTGGAGCAGCGCCCGGACCGTCTCCTCGGCCTCCTCGGCGGTGCCGTACTCGTAGAACCGGGAGACGCCCTCGGAGCCGCCGGCGCGCTGCTCGACGTGCCACCGGTCCGCGTCCACCCGGAGGAAGACGTCGCGCCGGGCCAGCCGGCCCCATTTCCCGTTCCACCAGTGCTTCCGCTGCTCCATGGCGGGACTCTATCGAACAGGCGTACGAAAATGTGTGGCCCCTGCGGGATTCCCGCAGGGGCCGATGTGCGTGCGCCGGGTTCAGCGCCCGGTGGGCGGTTCCTCCCGGCGGCCGAGCACGTCGTCGAGCGCGCCGCGCCGCTGCCCGGGGGTGGTGTGGCCGGCGGCGACCAGGGCGTCACGGATCTCGGTGAGCAGCCGGACCTCCTCGCTCGGCGCCTTCGGCGGCGGCTCCTCGCCCCGCTTGCGCCGCTCGGCCAGCTTGTTCATCGGGTAGACGACCAGGAAGTAGAGCGCCCCCGCGGTGAGCAGGAACGTGATCAGCGCGTTCACGAACGCGATCCAGTCGAAGGCGATGCCGCGGAACATCGGGGCAGTGCCGGCCAGGCCCTTGTCGCTGCCCGTGATGAGCAGCACGAAGACCCGGATCAGCGGTTCCAGGAACGACTTGGTGAGCTGGGTGACCACGCCCGTGAACGCGGCGCCGATGACGACACCGACCGCCAGGTCGACGACGTTGCCGCGCATGATGAAGTCTTTGAAGCCCTTGAGCATCCGTACTCCCGAGGTGTCCGGTCTTCCGTCCGGCACAACCTATGCCCCGGGCGAGGGCTCCAGAAAAGCGCCGGCCTCGATCGCCGCGCGGCCCGGGTCGCCGGCCCGGATCGCCTCGACCAGCCGGGAGTGGTCGACGTAGCGTTCCGGCTCCAGCGCGCCGCCCATCGACTGGGCGATCGTGCTGTGCAGCGCGGCCCCGACCGAGGCGTACAGCTCGGCGAGCATGCCGTTGTGCGCCGCCGCGACCACGGCGGTGTGCAGCGCCGCGTCGGCCGCCACGAACTCGTCGAACCGGCCGTCGCGCCAGGCCGCCTCGCGGGCGGCGAGCGCGCCGTCCAGGGCCGCCAGGTCCTCGGCCGTACGCCTCAACGCGGCGAGCCGGGCGGCCTCCACCTCGAAGGCGCGGCGCACCTCGACCACCTCGGCCATCCGGTCGGCGGTGAGTCGGCGGGCCACCACCGGGGCCAGCTCGTCGGTCGACACCACGTACGTCCCGGAGCCCTGCCGGCACTCCAGCACCCCGGCGTGCACCAGCGCCCGCACCGCCTCGCGGACCGTGTTGCGGCCCACGCCGAGCGCCGCGACCAGCTGCGGCTCGGTGGGGATCCGCCCGCCGACCGGCCACTCGCCGCCGAGGATCCGCTCCCTGAGCTGGGCGATGGTCTGCCGCACCCGGTGGCCCCTGGGCGGCGCGGCGGCGGAATCAACCGACGGTGGCACTGGTTACAACACCTGCCTGAAATTCATCCCATGATTGTAGGTTCGGACACATGACCCCGCCAACCACCGCTGCCGTCGACGCCGGAACCTCACCGCGTTCCGTGCGGGAGGCGATCGCCGGGCCGGACGACGTGCCCGCACCGACGGATGCGACGGCTCCTGCCGCCGGTCCCGTCGGCGCCACCCCCAAGCCGGCCGGACCGGTCGCCGGTGGACTGCTCGTGCTCGTCGGCATGCTGCTCGTGGCGCTCAACCTGCGGGCCGCGATCACCAGCCTCGGCGCCCTGCTCGACGAGGTACGCGGCGGCCTGGCCCTCTCCGGGGCGCTGGCCGGGGTCGTGACCACCCTGCCCGCGGTGGCCTTCGCCGTCTTCGGGTCCCTCACCCCCCGGCTGGTCCGCCGGAACTCCCCGGCCCGGGTGCTGGTGGTGGCGATGCTGATCCTCGCCGCTGGGCAGCTCGTCCGGGTCGGCACGGACTCCGCACTGGTCTTCATCGCCGGCAGCGCCCTCGCGCTGGCCGGGATCGCGGTGGCGAACGTCCTGCTCCCGCTGCTGGTCAAGCAGTACTTCCCGCACCGCATCGGACTGGTCACCGGGGCGTACTCGATGACGTTGACGGTGGGTGCGACGGTGGCCGCCGCGGCGGCGGTGCCGGTGGCGCACCTCTTCGGCACCTGGCGGGCCGGGCTCGCCGTGTGGGCCGGGCTGGCCCTGGTGGCCGTACTCCCGTGGGTGCCGCTGGCGCTGCGGGCGCGTGCGGCCCGACGGGCGGCGACCCCGGCGGCGGTGGCGCCCCGTCCCCGCCGGATCCGGCCGGGGCGGACCCGGCTCGGCTGGGCGATGGCGGTCTACTTCGGGACGCAGTCGCTGGGCGCCTACGCGATCATGGGTTGGCTGGCCCAGCTCTTCCGCGACGCCGGCTACCGGCCGCAGGACGCCGGCCTGCTGCTCGCCGGGGTGACGGCGCTGGGCGTGCCGATCGCCCTGCTGATGCCGACCCTGGCCGGGCGGCTGCGCACCCTGCACCCGCTGGTGCTGGCGCTCTCCGCCGCGATGGCCCTCGCCTACGTCGGGATGGCCGTCGCGCCGCACGACGGGGCGCTGCTCTGGGTGGTGCTGCTCGCGATCGGGCAGAGCGCCTTCCCGATGATCCTGGCCACCATCGGGCTGCGGGCCCGGACCACCGAGGGGACGGTGGCGCTCTCCGCGTTCAGCCAGAGCGTCGGCTACCTCATCGCCGCGCTGGGGCCACTGCTGGTGGGCATCCTCTACGGGACGACCGGCGGCTGGACCGTCCCGCTCGGGTTCCTGCTGGCGGCACTCGCCGTGCAGACCGGCGCGGGCATGGTGATCGCCCGTCCCCGACACATCGAGGACGAGGCGTGAGGAGGAACCGTCAGGAGGTGGCCGGCGTGGGATCGCCGGCCACGGCCTGGTCGACCGTCGGGTAGGTGTGCAGCACCTCGACGAGCCCGCTCACCTCGAGGATGCGCAGCACGCCGCGCTGCGGGGCGGCCAGTCGCACCACGCCGCCGGCCTCGTCGCAGCTGTTCTTGGCCCGGACGAACACCGACAGCCCCGTGGAGTCGCAGAACGAGACGTTCGCCAGGTCGAAGACGAGCCGGCTGCGGCCCTTGTCGAGCAGGTCGGTGATCTGGTCCTGAAGCTGCGGTGCGGTCGCCATGTCCAGCTCGCCCGCGACCGATACGACGACCACGTCGCCGCGCTGTTCCGTGTGCACCGTCAAGGACATTCGCCAGACCTCCTGTTATCGGGGAAACGGTATCCCACGATCGGGGTGGTACGCAGAACGGGAGGCGGTATCCGGTGGCCGTCCTCATTCGTTTGCCCTGCGACAAGTAGCGCTCCGACCTCCGGTGATAGAGTCCGCCGTCGAGGTCGAAGGGGGTCCACCATGGCGTTGAGCGCCGAGGAAAGCGGCCGGCTGGCCGGTCTGCTGACCGGTCACGCCGAGCGGATCATACAGCGCTGGACGGAGATCGCCGCGGGGTCACTGCGCGGGCGACTCAGTCAGGGCGAACTGCGCCGGCAGATGCAGGAGCTGCACTCCAGCATGATCACTGCCAGTGGGCAGGGGGCTGTCGACCTCGACTCCGAGCAGGCCACCGAGCTGCGCGCCGTGCTCTCCGAGCTGTCCCGGGGACGCGCCCGGCAGGGCTTCTCCGCCTCCGAGACCGCGGTCAGCGTGTTCTCGCTCAAGGAGGTGCTGCTGGAGCTGCTGGAGGCCGAGGGCGGCGCCGACACGCTCCGCGACTACGTCGCCTTCTCCGGCCTGATCGACCAGATGGGCCTGTTCACCTTCGAGAGCTTCGTGCGCACCCGCGAGAGCCTCATCGCCGACCAGGCGGAGCAGCTGCTGGAGCTGTCCACCCCGGTGGTGAAGCTCTGGGAGGGCGTGGTCGCCGTGCCGCTGGTCGGCACCCTCGACTCGGCCCGGGCCCAGGTGGTGATGGAGCGGCTGCTCCAGACCCTGGTCGACACCGGCTCGCCCTACGCGATCATCGACATCACCGGCGTGCCGGCGGTGGACACCCAGGTCGCCCAGCACATCCTCAAGACCGTGGTGGCCGCCCGGCTGATGGGCGCCGACTGCATCATCTCCGGCATCCGGCCGCAGATCGCGCAGACCATCGTGGCCCTGGGCATCGAGTTCGGCGACATCGCCACCAAGGCCAGCCTCGCCGACGCGCTGCGGCACGTGCTCCGGCTCACCGGGGTCGAGACCGGCCGCCGCCAGCGCCGGGAGGCCTGATGGAGCGGGTGCCGATCCTCAAGATCGGCGACATCCTGCTGGTCTCCATCCAGGTCGACATGTCCGACCAGACGGCCGTCCAGCTCCAGGAGGACCTCGCGGAGCGGATCGTCGCCACCGGCTGCCACGGCGTGATCATCGACATCACCGCCCTGGACATCGTCGACTCCTTCGTCGGGCGGATGCTGTCGACCATCGCGTCGATCTCCAAGGTGCTCGACGCGGAGACGGTCGTGGTCGGGATGCGTCCCGCCGTCGCCATCACCCTGGTCGAGCTGGGCCTGTCGCTCAACGGCATCCGGACGGCGCTCAACGTCGAGCGGGGCATGGAGCTGATCGCGGCGGCCCACGCCGACGAGCACGAGCTCGCGTTCGACGACGAACCGGACGCCGAGACGACGGCGTTGTCATGACCGCCGGAGTCGACCTGGGCCAGCCGCAGGCGCAGGCGATCCGCAGCGACGAGGACGTGGTACGCGTCCGGCAGTTGGTGCGTACGGTGTCGGTGGCGGTCAAGCTCTCGCTGGTCGACCAGACCAAGGTCGTCACCGCGGCGAGCGAACTGGCCCGCAACACCCTGGTGTACGGCGGCGGCGGCTCGGTCGAGGTGGCCACGGTGGACAACGGCCGGCGGCGGGGCGTGCGGATCGTCTTCGCCGACTCCGGCCCGGGCATCGCCGACCTCGACCTGGCGCTGACCGACGGCTACACCACCGGCGGCGGGCTCGGCCTCGGGCTCAGCGGCGCACGCCGGCTGGTCGACGAGTTCGACATCCAGACCGCCCCGGGTGAGGGAACCCGGATCACGGTCACCAAATGGTCCCGATGAACGACGACGCGGTCCCCGACCGTGGAGTCTGGTACCGGGTCGAGAACGGCAGCGCGGCCAGCACGGCGCGTCGGGCCGCCGAGCGGCTCGGCGCCCAGCTCGCCCTGGGCGACGCCCGGATCGCCGACCTGTCCATCGTCGCCGCCGAGCTGACCAGCAACCTGGTCAAGCACGCCGACGACGGTGTCCTGCTGCTGCGGCCGGTCCGGCGCGACGGGGAGGCCGGCGTGGAGCTGGTCGCCCTCGACACCGGGCCGGGAATGGCCGACCTCACCGCCTCCTCGCAGGACGGGCACTCCACCGTCGGGACCCTCGGCATCGGCCTCGGCGCGATCGTCCGACAGGCCAGCTGGTTCGACGGCTACTCCCGGCCGGAGCGCGGCACGGTCCTCGCCGTACAGGTCTGGCCGAAGCCCGACGGCGGGCACGAGCGGCCCTGGGTCGGCGCGCTCAGCCGGCCGCTGGCCGGGGAGTCGGTCAGTGGCGACGGGTACGCGTGGCGGATCGTCGAGGGCCGGCGCCAGGTGCTGGTCTGCGACGGCCTGGGACACGGGCCGCTCGCCTCCGCCGCCACCGACGCCGCGCTCGACGCGTTCCGCAAGGCGCCGGTGGGGGCGCCGTCGGCGGTCGTCGCCCACCTGCACCGCTCGATGTCGCACACCCGGGGCGCGGCGCTGGCCGTGGCCGAGCCAAACCCGTCGGCCGGGGTGCTGCGCTACTCGGGGCTGGGCAACATCTCCGCCGCCGTGATCGGCGCCGACGGCAAGCGGCGGGGTCTGGTCTCGCTGCCCGGCATCGCCGGGCACCAGCGCCCCTCGGTCCGGCAGTACGACTACCCCTTCGAGGCCGACGCCCTGCTGGTCATGCACAGTGACGGGGTGGTCGACCGCTGGCAGTTCGCCGACTATCCCGGTCTCGCCGACCGGTCGCCCCTGGTGGTGGCCGCGACGGTGCTGCGTGACGCCGGCACGCGCCGCGACGACGCCTGCGTCCTGGCCGTCCGGGCATGGTCGTGACCGGACCCACCGGGGCGCCGCTGCTGACGATGGCGCTGCGGGTCGAACACGACATCTTCGTCGTCCGGCAGCGGGGCCGTGAGGTCGCCGCCGTGGTGGGCCTGGAGCACCAGGACCAGGTACGCATCGCCACGGCGCTCAGCGAGGTCGCCCGGGACCTGCTGCACTCGGTCGGCGGGGCGGAGGTGGCATTCGTCCTCGTCGACGACGCCGTCGACGGCAGGCGTCACCTGCGGGTGGACCTCGTCCCGGTGCGCCCGCTGCCCGGCGGGCGGTACGAGCCGCAGTCCGGCGCGGTGGCGCGGTTGGTGGACAAGTTGGGCGTGGTGACCGGGGAGGGGGTTACGGTCGTGAGGATGTCCCGACGTGTCCCGGTCACCGCAGAGGTGCTGACCCCCGAGCGTCTCGCCGAGCTGCGCTCCGAGCTCGACCGGAACGCCCCGGGCAGCGCCCTGGACGAGCTGACCGCCCAGAACGCCCAACTGATCGCCGCCCTCGACGAGGTACGCAGCCAGCGCGACGAGCTGGCCGTCCTGAACGAGGAACTGGAGGAGACCAACCGCGGGGTGATGGCGCTCTACAACCAGCTCACCGAGGAGCTGGAGGAGACCAACCGCGGGGTGGTGGCCCTCTACGCCGAGCTCGACGAGAAGTCCGCCCAGCTGCGCGCGGCCAGCGAGTCGAAGAGCCGCTTCCTGGCGAACGTCAGCCACGAGCTGCGGGCGCCGGTCACCGCGATCATGGGCCTGGGCCGGCTGCTCGGCGACTCCGCCTCCGACCCGCTCACGGCCGAGCAGGCCCGCCAGGTCGGGCTGATCCGTTCCTCGGCGGGCGACCTCCTCACGCTCGTCAACGAGCTGCTCGACCTGGCCAAGGCCGAGTCGGGCCGGATCGAGCCCGACTGGACCGAGGTCGACCTGCGGCCGGTCTTCGGCCAGTTGCGCGGCACGCTACGGGCCCTGGCCACCCGGCCCGACGTGGAGCTGGTGGTGGAGGAGCCGCCCGTTCCGGCGACGCTGCGTACGGACGAGGTGCTGCTCGCCCAGGTCCTGCGCAACCTGCTGCACAACGGGCTCAAGTTCACCGAGCGCGGGGAGGTCCGGCTGCGGGCGGAGCGGCGGGACGAGCGCTGGTCGCTCATCGTCTCCGACACCGGCGCGGGCATCCCCCCGGAGCTGCACGAGCGGATCTTCGAGGAGTTCTACCAGGTGCCCGGCGCGACCCGGGTCGGCGGCACGGGCCTCGGCCTGCCGTACGCCCGACGGCTGGTGACCCTGCTCGGCGGCAGCCTCGTGGTGTCCAGCGAGCCGGGCCGGGGCAGCACGTTCACCGTCACCCTGCCCGTGGGAGGAGCGTGACGTGGAGGGCGGCCCGGCGACGGTCCTGGTGGTCGACGACAGCCCCACCAAGCGCTACCTCCTGGTGAGCTGGCTCTCCCGGGCGGGCTTCGCGGTGCTGGAGGCCGAGAACGGCGCCGAGGCGCTGGCCCGGGTCGGGGTGGACCCGATCGACCTCGTGGTGCTCGACGTGCGGCTGCCGGACCTGAACGGCTTCGAGGTCTGCGAGCGGATCAAGGCGGCGCATCCGGCGATGCCGGTGATCCACGTGTCCGCGCACGCGGTGGATGTGGTGGACCGGGCGCAGGGGCTCACCCGGGGCGCGGACGCGTACCTGGCGGAGCCGATCGAGCCGGAGGAACTGGTCGCCACCTCCCACGCGGTGCTGCGTTACTACCGGGCCCGACAGCGCGCGGAACTGCTCGCCGAACGGCTCCTCGGCCTGGCCGACACCACCGTGGCGGTGCACTCCGCGCCGAACTTCGCGCGGCTGCTGGAGGCGGCGGCGGCCGGGGCCGCGCAGATCTTCAGGAGCCCGGCCGCCGTGATCGCCGAGACGTTCGACGGCGACTGTCTCGCCGGGACCGCGGACGGCCCCGACGGCACGGCCACGATCGTCCCGTGGGTCGTCGACGACACCGGGGTGCCGACCGGGACGACGGTCCGGGTGGACGATCCGGCCGCCTGGGGCCTGGTCGACTGGCCGGCGGACGACACGGTCACGGTGGCCGCCACCCGGCTGCGCGAGGACCGGGCGCCGCTCTACGTCGTCGTGCCCACCGCCACGCAGACCGCCCACACCCCCGTGCTGCGGCAGCTCGCCCAGGCCGTGGCGGCGGCCGTGGAGGCGCAGCGCTCCTTCGACGAGGAGCACCGCATCGCGGTCACCCTCCAGCGCAGCCTGCTGCCCCGCCGGATACCGCAGGTCAACGGGCTCGACCTGGCCGTGCGCTACGAGCCGGCGAGCGCGCAGACCGAGGTGGGGGGCGACTTCTACGAGCTGGTGATGCTCGACGGTCACCTGCTGCTGGCGATCGGCGACGTGGCCGGGCACTCGCTGCACGCCGCGACGGTGATGGCCGAGCTGCGGCACGCGGTGCGGGCGTACGCGGTGGAGGGGCACCAGCCGGGCGAGATCCTGCACCGGGTCAACGAACTCATGCGCACCCTGCTCCCCAACGAGCTGGCCACGATCTGCGTGCTGCTGCTGCACCCGCCCAGCGGCCGGGTGCGGCTGGCCAGCGCCGGGCACCTGCCGCCGGCGCTCAGCCTCGACGGCAAGGTGGAGTTCGTGCAGCACTCGGCCCCGCTGCTCGGGGTCCGCGCCCCCCGGCCGCCCGACCTGGAGTTCGTGCTGCCGGCCGGGGCGACGCTGGTGTTCTACACCGACGGACTGATCGAGCGGCGGGACAACACCATCGACGACGGGCTGGCCGCCCTGGCCGTGGCCGCCACCCGGGTCGACGACGACCTGGACCGGTTCTGCGAACGGCTCCTGGTCGAGCTGGCTCCGTCGGAGATCCACGACGACGTCGCCGTGGTGGCCCTCCGCCGCAACTGAGCCGGCCTCGCGCGGGGCGGCGACGTCGGGGCCACCCTCGTACCCTGAGCTGATGGCCACGAAGACTGGTGATCTGCTCGCAGCCGCGGCACCCCGTGCCGTCGCGGTGGTCCGGGGCGTCTCGGACGACCAACTGGACCTGCCGACCCCGTGCAGCGACTACGCCGTGCGCGACCTGCTCAACCACCTCTACGACGTGGTGGTCAACTTCCAGGCCCTCGCCGGCAGGGGGCAACCGGAGTGGGCGGAGAAGCCCGACCACCTGGCCGAGGGCTGGCGGGACCGGTTCGAGGCGGAGACCGCGAAACTGGTCGAGGCGTGGTCGGACCCGGCCGCGCTGGAGGGCGTCTCGCCCGGGATGGGGCTGCCGCAGGAGACGGTCGGCACCATGGTGCTGCTCGACCTGACGGTGCACGCCTGGGACCTGGCCGTCGCCACCGGGCAGCCGTTCCGCCCCGCGCCGGAGGCGCTGCCCCCGCTGTACGCCCTGACCGAGCAGATGGGCCCGATGGCCCGGAAGCAGGGCGTCTTCGGGGAGTTGGTGGGGACGTCGTCGTCGGACGCCCCGGAGATCGACCGTCTGCTCGCCCTGACCGGCCGGGACCCGGGCTGGTCGGCGGGCGCCTGACCTCGAAGCGCCACCAGGCCCGCGCGGCACCCCCGCCGCGCGGGCCTCCTTGACAGTCACTATTCACCGGGTGAATAGTGACGCGGTGTCCACACCGCACGTGTTGCTGGGCCTGCTGGCCGCCGGCAACCGGCACGGCTACGAGCTGAAGCGCGCCCACGACGAGCGCCTGCCCCGCGCCAAGCCGCTGGCCTTCGGGCAGGTCTACTCGACCCTCGGCCGGTTGCAGCGGGACGGCCTGGTGGCACCCGCCGGGCAGGAACGCGAAGGCGGTCCCGACCGCACCGCGTACTCGCTGACCGCCGACGGCCGGGCCGCGCTCCAGCGGTGGCTCGCCGAGGTCGAGCCACCGATGCCGTACGTCACCAGCACGCTCTTCGCCAAGGTGGTCGTGGCGCTGCTGGTGGCCGACGCGGAGCGGGCCCGGACCTACCTCGTCGCCCAGCGGCAGGCCCACACCGAGCGGCTGCGCGAGCTGACCGCGGTGAAGACGGCGCCCTCGGCCAGCCTCGACGACATCGTCGCGGCCGACTTCGCCATCGCCCATCTCGACGCCGACCTGCGGTGGTTGCAGACCACCCTGGGCCGCGTCGCCGACTGGCACCGGGAGGTGCACTCGTGACGCAACTTCAGGCTCGCGGCGTGGTCAAGGCCTACGGGCGGACACCCGCGCTGCGCGGCGTCACCGTCGACGTCGCCGAGGGGGAGATCGTCGCCGTCACCGGCCCGAGCGGCTGCGGCAAGTCCACCCTCCTGCACTGCCTCGCCGGCATCCTGCGTCCGGACGCCGGCGAGGTGAGCTGGAATGGGCACCGGATCGACACCTGGTCCGAGGCGGCACGATCCAGGCTGCGGCGCACGGAGTTCGGGGTGCTCTTCCAGTTCGGCCAGCTCGTCGCCGAACTGACCGCCGCCGAGAACGTCGCCCTTCCGCTGCTCCTCGCCGGCACCCGGCGGCGGGAGGCGCGGACGGCGGCGCTGTCCTGGATGGACCGGCTCGGCGTGGCCGACCTGGCCGACGTCCGGCCGGGCGAGATGTCCGGCGGGCAGCAGCAGCGCTGCGCGATGGCACGGGCGCTGGTCACCGAGCCCCGGGTGCTCTTCGCCGACGAGCCGACCGGCGCGCTGGACACGCTCACCGGCGAGCAGGTGCTCATCCAACTGGTCCGGCTCGCCCGCGAGCAGCGGACGTCGGTCGTCCTGGTCACCCACGAGCCGCAGATCGCCGCGTACGCCGACCGCGAGGTCATCCTCCGCGACGGCATGGTCGACCACACCGGGCTCGGCCTCGACACCCCGCTGCCGGGCAGCCGCCGGTGAGACCGTCGACGCTGGTACGCCTCGCCCTGGCCGGCACCCGCACCGACACCGCCCGGGTGGCGCTGACCGCGCTCAGCGCCGCCCTGGCCACCCTCGTCGCCCTCGCCGCGTTCACCGTGCTGGCCATCCCCACCCCGCCCGCCACCGACGGCAACGGCAACGGCAGCCGTTGGTCCCACCAGTACGCCAACCAGCTGCTCGTCGAGCCGGGGCTGCGCGGCGGCACGGCCTTCGCCCTGCTGCTGCTCATGATTCCCGTGCTGGCGTTGGCCGGGCAGTGCGCCCGGCTCGGCGCCCCGGCGCGGGACCGCCGACTGGCCGCGTTCCGGCTGGCCGGCGCCACCCCCGGCCAGGTGACCCGGATCGCCGTGCTGGAGGCCGGCCTGGCGAGCCTGCTCGGCACGCTGGCCGGCGCGTCGGTCCACTTCGTCGGCCGGGAGCTGCTCGACCGGCCCGACGCCCGGGGCCGGCTCGTCCTCCCCACCGACGTGCTGCCCACCCCCGGCGTGCTGGTGGCGGTGCTGGCGGGGCTGCCGGTCGTGGCGGCACTGGCCACCGCGCTGATGCTGCGCCGGGTGAGCACGACCCCGTTCGGCGTGCTGCGTACGCACCGCCGGGAACGCGGCCCCCGACCCTGGGCGGGCGTCCTCATCGGCGCCGGGCTGGCCGCCTTCGTCGCCGTCGAACCGGTCACCCGCCTCTACGACCGGCGCGACACCGACCCGCCGTCCTGGCTGGTGCCGGCGCTGCTGGTCAGCGGCGGGCTGGCCGCGATGATCGGGGTGGTCGTCGGCACCGGCTGGATCTCCTGGACGGTCGGGCGGATGCTGCACCGCTACGCCCGAGGGCCGGCCGCGCTGCTCGCCGCCCGCCGGTTGACGGCCGACCCGTGGGCGGGCAGCCGCACCTTCGCCGCCCTGCTGGCCGCGGTGCTCCTCGGCGCGGGCGCGGCCGGGCTGCGGGAGTACTTCGTCGCGGCGGGCGAGCTGAGCCGCCGGACCGGTGGCGGACTGGCCGGCGACGACGGCTTCTACCTGCGGACCATGGACCTGGTGGACCTGGCGGTGGCGGTGGCCATGCTGGTCGCCGCCGGTGGGCTGGTCGTCGCGATGGTGGAGGGGATCACCGCCCGGCGGCGCGCGTACGCGGCCCTGGTGGCGACCGGGGTGCCCCGGCCCACGCTCGGCCGGTCCATCGCCTGGCAGTCGCTGGCCCCCGCCGTGCCGGCGGTGGCCGTCGCGCTGGCCGTGGGCCTGCTGCTGGCCCGGGGGCTGTTCCGCACGCCGACCGCAGAGCACTACAACGAGGTCTGCGACGCCACCGCGCAGCTCTGCGCCGACCCCGCCACCCGGGCGCGCCACACCCGGGTCGTGGCGATGCCGGACGTGACCGTGCCGCCCGACGTACCGCTGGAACAGCTGGCCCTGCTCGGGGCCGGCGCCCTGGCGGGGGTGCTGGCGACGGTCGGCGTCGGCCTGCTCTTCCTGCGCGCGAGCACGGCCGTCGAGGAACTGCGGGTGACCTGAGCCGGGCGCGGGACGGCCCCGGTGCCGCGTCAGGCGGCGAACAGGCCGGCGGAGAGCGCGAGCAGTGTCCCGGCGGCGGCGGAACAGCAGCACACCAGCAGGAACGCGACCACCGCGAGGATCGCCCAGACGCGCCGGTCGCGCGCCGCCGCCCGCCACCCCGACGCCGGTACGCCCTCGGCCGGCTCGTCGTCGTCCACCTCGCCGGCCCCGGTCACCCGGGCAGTCTAGGTGCTGCGGGGCCGGCGGTCCTGGCCATCGCCGTGCGGCGGCGGGCGGGTCAGCCGGTGCCGGCCATCGCCGCGAGGCGGCGGGCGAGCACGACGACGGACTCCCGCAGCTCCGGAGGCTCCAGCACCTCCGCCTCGAAGCCCAGCCGGGCCGCGTGCATGGCCAGCCAGTCCAGGTCGTCCCCGCCGATGGCGAGCACGCACCACCCGTCGCGATCGTCCTCGACGCGCCCCACCTGGGGCGGCACCAGCTTCCGCACCTGGTCGGGGTGGGCGCGCAACCGCACCCGGGCGAGATAGCGGTACGGCGCCCCGGTCACGGACCGCTGCACGTAGGCGACCGGATCCGGATGCTCCCTCGCGTGGAAGCGCCAGGTCGTCGCCGCCACCTCGCGCATCCGGTCCAGCCGGAAGGTGCGCCAGTCGGCGCGGTCGACGTCCCAGGCCATGAGGTACCAGCGGCGGCCGGTCGTGACCATCCGCACCGGCTCGACCGTGCGCTCGTGCTCCCCGCCGTCGCGGCCGGCGTACCGGAACCGGACCCGCACGGCGTCGCGGCAGGCCCGCGCGAGCGTCACCAGCAGCTCCGCGTCGATCTCGACCGCCGGGCCGACGAGGGTCTCGGTGGCGCCGTGCACGGCCCGCACCTCGGCGCGCAGCCGGGCCGGCATCACCTGGTCGAGCTTCGTGAGGGCCCGCAGGGCCGCCTCGCCCGACCCGGTGACCGTGCCTCCCGAGGCCAGCCGCAGGGAGACCGCCGTCGCGATCGCCTCCTCGTCGTCGAGGAGCAGCGGCGGCAGCCGGGTGCCCGCGCCGAGCTGGTAGCCGCCGCCGACGCCCGCCGTCGCGTGCACGGGGTAGCCGATCGCGCGCAGCCGCTCCACGTCGCGGCGTACGCAGCGGTCGGTGACCCCCAGCTCGGCGGCCAGCTCGGTGGCGGTCCAGGACGGCCGTCGCTGCAACAGCGCCAGCAGGCGCAGCACCCGCTCGGTCGTCGCTTCCACGGTCACCGGCTCATCGTTGCACGGATAACGGAACGATCCTGTCCGCTATCCACGGGAGGCTGGGGCCATGACCGACCAGACCTGGAACCCCCTGCTCCGTGACCAGCTCGCCTGGCACTGGGCCAACCAGTTGCGCGACCGCCTCGACGGGCTCACCGACGACGAGTACTTCTGGGAGCCGGCACCCGGCTGCTGGAACGTGCGCCCGCGCGGCACCAGCGCCGCGCCGGTGCAGGCGGGGGCCGGCGCGATGACCATCGACTTCGCGATGCCGACACCCGACCCGGCACCGTTCACGACGATCGCCTGGCGACTCGGGCACGTGATCGTCGGCGTGCTCGCCGTACGCAACGCCACGCACTTCGGCCGCCCGCCCACCGACTACCAGTCGTTCGAGTACGCCCCGACCGCGACCGAGGCGCTCGACCAGCTCGACACCGAGTACGCCGCGTGGCAGACCGGGGTCGAGTCCCTCGGCGAGAGCGGCCTCGCCCGGCGCTGCGGGGAGGCCGAGGGCCCGTACGCCGAGCGTTCCCTGGCGGAGCTGGTGCTGCACATCAACCGCGAGATGATCCACCATCTGTCCGAAGTGTGCCTGCTGCGCGACCTCCACCTGCACACTCATGGGCAGACCCGACAGGAGGCGAGCTGAGATGGCGCGCGACGTCCAGATCACTTTCGACTGCGCCGACCCGGCCGGGTTGGCAACGTTCTGGGCCGATGTCCTCGGCTACCAGTTGCAGGCCCCGCCCGGCGGCTTCGAGACGTGGGAGCAGGCACTGGAGGCGATGGGCGTGCCGCCCGAGAACCGCAACGACGCCTCGGGGTTGGTCGACCCTGAGGGCGCCCGGCCGCGGCTGTTCTTCCAACGGGTACCGGAGGGCAAGCAGGCCAAGAACCGCGTACACCTCGACGTGCGGGCCGCCCCCGGGCTGGAGGGTGACGCGCGGATGGCGGCCCTGGAGGCCGAGGCCGAGCGGCTCGTGTCCCGCGGCGCCACCCGGCTCCGGCGCCACGAGCCCGAACCCCCGCTCGGCGCCGGCCACATCGTGATGGCCGATCCCGAGGGCAACGAGTTCTGCCTCGACTGATCGGCCGCGCGATCGGGCAGGATGGGCCGATGGAGCTGGTCTCGATCGACGACGTCCGAAACGCCGCCGCCGACATCGTGGGCATCGTGTCGCGTACCCCGCTGCTGCGCACCGGATGGGACCCGGAGCTGTGGCTCAAGCCGGAGAGCCTGCAACCGGTGGGGTCGTTCAAGCTGCGCGGCGCGACCCACGCGGTCGCCCGGCTGACGCCCGAGGAGCGGGCGCGCGGGGTGGTCACCCACTCCTCCGGCAACCACGGCCTGGCCCTGGCGTACGCGGCCCGCGCGGCCGGCGTGCCGTGCCGGATCGTGGTGCCCGAGGGCGCCCCGGCCGCGAAGGTGGACCGGATCCGGGCGCTGGGCGTCGAGGTGCTGCTGGTGCCGCCGCCGCAACGCGGGCCGGAGGCGGAGCGGATCGCCGCGACGACGGGTGCGGTGCTGGTGCCGCCCTTCGACGACCGGCGTGTCATCGCCGGGCAGGGCACGGTCGGGCTGGAGATCGTCGAGGACCTGCCCGACGTCGACGTGGTGCTGGTGCCCGTGGGCGGCGGCGGGCTCTCCTCCGGCGTCGCGACCGCGGTCACCGCCCTGCGCCCGGCGGCGACGGTGATCGGCGTCGAGCCGGAACTCGCCGCCGACGCGCGGGAGTCGCTGGCGGCCGGGTCGGTGGTGGCGTGGGGCGAGGAGCGCACCTACCGGACGATGGCCGACGGGCTGCGCCTGCCGCCGTCCGAGCTGACCCTCGCCCACCTGCGGGCACGGCTCGACCGCATCGTCACGGTGACCGAGGAGGAGATCCGCGCCGCGATGGGCCGGCTGGTCTCCGACGCCCGCCTGGTGGTGGAGCCGAGCGGCGCGGTGGCGGTGGCCGCCCGGCTGTTCCGCGCCGCCGAGCTGCCGCCCGGCCGTACGGTCGCCGTGGTCACCGGCGGCAACGTCGACCCGGCGGTGCTGGCGGGCGTCCTGCGCTGAGCGGGCGTCGGGGAGGGCCCTCGTCGGTGCTGGCCCTCCCCGACCCCGTTCAGGCGCGGGCGAGGCGGTCGAGGATCCAGGCGTTGACGAACGCCTCCTCGCGCCAGGAGTCGTAACGGCCGCTGGGACCGCCGTGGCCGGCGCCCATCTCGGTCTTCAGCAGGTAGTCGCCCTGCGGGGCGACCGCCCGCAGCCGGGCGATCCACTTCGCCGGCTCGTGGTAGAGCACCCGGGTGTCGTTGAGGCTGGTCACCGCGAGGATCGCCGGATAGTCCACCGCCCGCACGTTCTCGTACGGCGTGTAGGACTTCATGTAGGCGTAGACCTCCGGGTCGGCCAGCGGGTTGCCCCACTCCTCCCACTCGGTGACGGTCAGCGGCAGCGACGGGTCGAGGATCGAGGTGAGCGCGTCCACGAAGGGCACCTGCGCGACGATCCCGGCGAACGCGTCCGGGGCGATGTTGGCGACCGCCCCCATCAGCAGCCCGCCGGCCGAGGCGCCCCGGGCCACGAGCCGGTCGCTGGTCGTCCAGCCCGCCTTGACCAGGTGCCGGGCGCAGGCCACGAAGTCGGTGAACGTGTTCTTCTTGGCCAGCAGCTTGCCCTGGTCGTACCAGCTGCGGCCCAGCTCGCCGCCGCCCCGGGTGTGCGCGACGGCGAAGATGACGCCCCGGTCCAGCAGGGAGAGCCGGGCGACGGAGAACCACGGGTCCATGCTCGCCTCGTACGAGCCGTAGCCGTAGATCACGCAGGGGGCGGAGCCGTCCTTCGGCGTGCCGGCCCGGCAGACCAGCGAGACCGGCACCCGGGTCCCGTCGTCGGCGAGCGCCCAGTCGCGGTGCTGCTCGTAGTCGGCCGGGTCGTACGCCCGCCCGTCCGGCCCGGGCTTCACCGGCTTCTGCCGGCGCAGCACCATCTGCCGGGTGACCAGGTCGTAGTCGTAGACCGAGTCGGGGGTGACCAGCGAGGCGTAGCGGAGCCGGATCTGCCCGGTGCGGTATTCCGGGTTGTCGTGCAGGCCGACGCTGTAGAGCGGCTCCGGGAAGTCGATGTCGAAGGCGTCGCCGCCGCCGACGGGCAGCACCCGCAGCCCGGTCAGCCCGTTGGTGCGCAGCGAGACGACCAGGTGGTCGGCGAAGGCGTCGACCGCCTCCAGTCGGGTGCCGGGCGAGTGCTCGATGAGCGGCACCCAGTCGCCGGGCGCGTCCGCCGACGTGTACGCCAGCGCGAAGTCCTCCGCGCCGTCGTTGTGCAGGATCAGGAAGCGGTGCCCGTGGTGCTCGACGGTGTATTCGACGCCCTGCCGCCGGGGCGCCACGGAGGCCGGCGCGCCGGTCGGGTTGCCGGCCGGGATCACCAGCACCTCGCTGGTGATCTTGCTGTGCACGTCGATGAGGACGAACCGCTCCGAGCGGCTCAGCTCCACGCCGACCCAGAACCGCTCGTCGTCCTCCTGGTAGACCACCACGTCCTCGGTGGACGCCGTGCCCAGGGTGTGCCGCCAGACCCGGTTGGGGCGCCACGTCTCGTCCACCGTCACGTAGAACAGCACGGAGGCGTCGGTGGACCAGGCGGTGCCGTAGAACGTGTCGGGCACCTCGTCGGGCAGCAGCTCGCCGGTGGACAGGTCCTTGACCCGCAGCGTGAACCGCTCGTCGCCGGAGAAGTCCGTGGAGTAGGCCAGCCACCGCCCGTCCGGGCTGACGTCGAACGCGCCGAGCGCGAAGAAGTCGTGCCCCTCGGCGAGCAGGTTGCCGTCGAGCAGCACCTCCTCGCCGTCGAGCGGCGCGCCGTCCGCGCTGACCGGCGGCTCGGTCTCGCCGTCCCGGACCGCCCGGCGGCACTGCACGCCGTACTGCTGGCCCTCGACCGTCCTGGTGTAGTACCAGTAGCCGCCCTTGCGGCCGGGCACCGACAGGTCGGTCTCCTGGGTGCGCCGGCGGATCTCCTCGAACAGGTCGGCGCGCAGCCCTTCGAGGTGCGCCGTCCGGGCCTCGGTGTACGCGTTCTCGGCGGTCAGGTAGGCGATCGTCTCCGGGTCGTCCTTGCCGGTGAGCCAGGCGTACTCGTCGACGACGGTGTCGCCGTGGTGGGTGCGCTCGCTGGGCACCCGCTTCGCCGTGGGCACGGGGGTCTCGGTGGTCACGGCGCCACGTTACCGGCCGCCCGCCGCCCGCCGCGCGGCCTCGTCGGCGACCCGCCGCCCCATCTTTCGAACATGTGTACGATGGCCGGCATGGCGGCTGCAGCGAGTTCCACCGACCGGCCCGGAGCCCTCGACATCACGCGGCGGTTGACGGAGATCTGCGGCCCGCCGTTCGCCCGCTTCGCCGGCCCCGCCGACGAGGTGGCCGGCTGCCCGGCCCGCTGGGTGGCCGTCCCGGGCGGCACGCGCGCGGCGGCGGAGGTGCTGCGGCTCGCCGCCCGGCACGACCTGACGGTGGTGCCGCGCGGCGCCGGCACGAAGATCGACTGGGGTGCCGCCCCCGACCGGGTGGACATCATGCTCGACACCGGCCGGCTCGCCGGGATCGGGCACGAGCCGGTCGGCGCGCCCACGACCGAGGTCGGGGCGGGCACCCCGCTGCGCGCGGTGCAGGCCACTCTGGACCGCACCGGGCAGCGCCTGGCGCTCGACGCCCCCTCGCCCGGGGCCACCCTCGGCGGCGTGCTCGCCGCCGGCGAGGCGGGACCGCTGCGGCACCGCCACGGCAGCCCCTGCGACCAGCTCGTCCGGGTGCGCTACCTCGACGGTGACGGCGAGCTCGTCGACGCCGGGGGCGGCGTGGCCGGGCTGGAGCTGGCCCGGCTGCTCTGCGGCTCGCAGGGGGCGCTCGGCGTGCTGGTCTCCGCGACCCTGCGGGTGCAGGCCGTCCCGGCCGGCCGGATCTGGGTCAGCCGACCGGTGTGGACCCCGCTGGAGGTGCACGACCTGGTCCGCACCGTGCTCGCCGCGCGCCTCGACCCGGCGGCGGTCGAGCTGGACCTGCCGGCCGGCGCGGGACCCCGGCCGCGCCAGGGCAGCCGGGCCGCCGCGATGGCCGCGCACCCGTCCATGGCGGGGCGCGCCGGCGGCGGCCCGGCCGGCGCCGGTCGGCTGGTGGTGTTGCTGGAGGGCGGCCCGGCCGATGTCGCCGAGCGCGCAGACCGGCTCGTCGCGCTCCTCGGCCCGGGCGCGGGCGCCAGCCACGCCGCGCCCGAGTGGTGGCGGCGCTATCCGTTCGGCCCGGGCGACACGGCGCTGCGCATCGAGGTGCCGATCGCCGACCTGCACGCCGCCGTCTACGCGCTGCGGGACGCCGCCGGCGGCCCCGTCCCGGTGCGCGGCTCCGCCGGCCTCGGCGTGGTGCACGCGGCCCTGCCCGCTGCCATGTCCCCCGACCGGGTGGCGTCGATCCTGGCCGCCGTCCGGGGCGTGCTCCTCGCCCGGCAGGGCCGGTGCGTGGTGGTCTCCGCGCCGGCGGCCGTCCGGCGGGCCGTCGACCTGTGGGGCGAGCTGGCCGGGCTGGCCCGACTGCGCGCGGCCAAGGAGCACCTCGATCCCCACCGCCGCCTCGCCCCGGGCCGCCTCCCGGGCGGCCTCTGACCACTCCGGCCAGCTCCCGGCGCGAGCGGGGCGGGACGGCGGCGCGGCCGGGGTCGCGCGCGGCTCAGTCCAACCACCATCGGTGCAGGTCGGCGCCGACCGGCGTGAAACGGCTCGCGGCCACGACCACCGCGCCGACGGTCAGGGCGAGCAGCACCCGCCACGTGCGGCGGGACATGGCCGACCGGTCCCGGGCCAGCAGGACCACGGCGTGGACCGCCAGCAGCGGCCCGGCAACCAGGCCGGCGAGGTAGAGCAGCGACACCGCGCCGTACAGCCAGGTGAGGGGGTTCGCTCCGCTCAGGCCGAACGGCACCAGGTCCTTCGGGTCGTACGCCCCGCTGCGCATCTCCTCGGGGCCGACCCCGGCGGCGGCCATCCGGCCGACCCAGAGCGCGAGGACGACGACGAAGGCGGCGGTGAGCGCCGACTGGGCGGCGAGGACGCTGCGCAGCAGCGGCGGCCGCTCGGCAGATGCATGGACGGTGCTCGACATGCGGTCAACCTAGCGAACTCCTCCGGCGGCGTCGGCCGGTCCGCCTGCTCGACCGGCCGTCCGTACCGGTGCCCACCGCCGCGATCGCCCGGCCCGATGGCGGCGTGCCGGCCCGTTGACGCCGTACGTGCCGCGACCCGTGCCGGCCCGGCGACCGCTGCTCAGGTCGCGTCGTTGCGGAGCACCAGAATGGCGATGTCGTCGCGGGGCGCCTCGGCCGAGAAGCCGATCGCCGTCGAGCGGAGCCGGGCCGCGATCACGTCGGCCGGGTAGCCGGCCAGCGGGGCGGCGGCGTCACGCAGCCGCTCGGTGCCGAACAGCTCCCGGCCGCGCCGCCGCTCGGTGACACCGTCGGTGTAGAAGACCAGCGAGTCCCCCGGGGCGAGCGGCACCTCGGCCGTCGGGGAGGCGATCGAGTCGAGCAGGCCGAGCGCGGTGCCGCCGATGCCGACGAAACGCGCCCCGCCGCCGGCGGGCAGCAGCACCGGCCGGTCGTGGCCGGCGAGGTGCAGGGAGACGTCGAGCCGGTCGCCGTCGCCGGGGCCGACCGCCGCCAGGGCCAACGTGCAGTAGCGCCCGCCGCCCCGCTCGAGCAGCGTCTCGTTGACCCGGGCCAGCGCCTCCGGCAGCGGCTTGCCGTCGCCCACCAGCACCCGGATGACGTCGCGGACCAGGCCGGTGACCGTCGCCGCCTGCACCCCCTTGCCCGAGACGTCGCCGATCACCACCAGCCAGCGGCCGTCCGGCAGGGGCACCACGTCGTAGAAGTCGCCGCCGACGTCGACGTCACCGCCGGTCGGGACGTACTCGGCGGCGAAGCCGATGCTCTCGACCACGGGAAGCACCGGCGGCAGCAGCGACTGCTGGAGGGTGTGCGCGACGCGCCGGCGCTCGGCGTGGATCCGGGCGTTCTCGATCGCCAGCGCCGACCGCCGGGCGACGTCCTCCAGCACGGCGACCTCGTCCGGGTCGTGCCGGTGTCGCTGGTGCCGGCCGACGGCCAGGGTGCCCAGCCGCTGACCCCGCGCGATCAACGGGACGGCGAAGCCCTCCATCGGCGCGCCGAGTGGCACCTGGGTGCCGTTGCGGGACGCCTCGCGCAGCCGGGCCTGGACCGAGTCCGGGCCGGTCTCCGCGAGCACCTGGTGCAGCTGGGGCAGCACCGACTCGTCGGCGTGGCTGGCCGCCGCGAGGCGGAGCCGGCCCCACTCGTCGGTCGTGTGGACCGCGCACCACTGCCCGAGCCGGGGCACCACGAGCTGGGGGACGAGCGCCATGGTCAACTCGACGTCCAGCGACTGCGCGAGCAGCTCGCTAGCCTCGGCGAGGAAGGTCAGCCAGGCCTGCCGGCGGACGTCCGCCCGGCGCAGCCGGTCGTTCTCCAGGTGCAGCGAGAGCCGCTCGGCCATCAGCACGGCCAGCGGTCGCGCGTACGCCGACGGTGCCGCGTCCAGCACCAGTTCACCGGTGTACGGCCGGTGCACGGCCAGCGCCACCCGGAGCAGCTCGTTGCCGGGCCGGGGCTGGCGGCCGTACCGGGCCAGCACCTGGGTGCCCTGCCCGTCCCCCCGGTCCAGCCGCACGACCCCGCCCGCCGCGCCGACCATCTCCGCCACCCGGGTGAGCAGGCTGGTCGCGAAGTCGGGCAGCGGATCCTCGGCGTACGGGTCGGGGGTGGTCTGCATCAGCTCGCTCATGGCCCCGGCGCTCGGCGCGGAGCTCTCCGGGGTCGCCGGTGCGCCGCCTCCGGCGGTCGCCGCGGCGGGTACCCGCGCGTGCCGGGTGCCCGTGGCCGGGCCGGGCAGGTCCAGCCGGAACCACACCCCCTTGCCGGTGGGCAGGTAGGTGGTGCCCCAGCGGCTGGCGAAGTGGTCGACCAGCAGCAGCCCCCGGCCGCGCTCGGAGACCTCGTCGATGTCGGTGGCGTCGTTGCGGACCCCGACGGTCAGCTCCTCCACCGGGCCGGCGGCGAAATCGGACACGGTGACGGTGATCCCGACCGGGTCGGCGACCACCTCGACGTCCAGTTCGGTGCGGGCGTGCTCCACCGCGTTGGTGGAGAGTTCGGTGGTGAGCAGCATGGCCTCGTTGGCCAGTTGGTCCAGGTGGGCCTCGGTGAGGACGGACCGCACGAGGGCCCGAGCCGCGGCCGGCGTACGCCGGTCTGCGGGGAGCCGGACGCGCCGGACGTGCTCGTCTCGGCCCCCGGTCGCCGCGGGCCCCGCCTCCGCTGACACCCCCGTATCCTCCACCGCCACCCGTGCGGGTGCCAAGCCGATCCCCGTACGCGCGCCCCCCGCCCCCGCCTCCCGCCTCGTCGATCATGCACTTGTGGTGGGCGATCGATGACGTTCGACCCGATTCGTCAGGCCCCACAACTGCATGATCGGCCCCTCGGGCGGGGCCCGGCGGGGCGGGGGCGGTGGGGGTGGGGGCGGTGGGGGTGGGGCGGGTCGGGCGCGTGGACGTGGCGCGGACGAGGCCACGGGCACAATGGGGGCATGGCCGGTGTCGGCAGGAGCCGGTGGCCCCGAGCTGAGCGAGGAATGATGACCACGAAACAGTCGGCGACCGTGGACCAGTCCGCGCCCGACCACGAGGCGCTCCTCGGCGAGCTGACCGAGGCGCTGCGGCGGGTGCGCGGGGGCGACCTGAAGGTGCGGCTGCCCCGCCGGGCCGGCCGCGCCGGTGAGGTCGCGGACGCCTTCAACGAGGTCGTGTCGCTCCAGGAGCAGCAGTACCTCGACCTGCGGCGGATCAGCCGGATCGTCGGCCGGGACGGCCGGCTCACCGAGCGCCTGGACGACGAGGGGCTGGACGGCTCCTGGGCGGAGGGGCAGCGGGCGGTCAACTCGCTGATCGACGACCTGGGCCGGCCGACCACCGAGATCGCCCGGGTCATCGTCGCGGTCGCCGACGGCGACCTCTCCCAGCACATGGCCCTGGAGATCGACGGCCGGCCGCTGCGCGGTGAGTACCTGCGCATCGGCCGCACGGTCAACACGATGGTCGACCAGCTCTCGTCCTTCTCGAACGAGGTCACCCGGGTCGCCCG